>CAZITQ010000259.1:0-12117 GCA_964542165.1 uncultured Rickettsiales bacterium | reverse complement strand
GAGGAGCGGTCGCGCGAGGCGCCGCAGGCGCCAATGCGCGACGCGCTCCTAGCGAAGTGGGGAGCTGCTCTGGTGGAGAGGGCTCGGAGTGGAGAGGGAAGAAAAGATCAATAGTCAACCTCCGTCCCCATCTTTCCTCTCATCTTCTGCGGTCATCCACCGCACCAGAACTGGCATCCGGCGGTCCAGTCGTAGGTGTCCGTGACGGAATTACTCTCACCGCCCGAGACCGACGAGCAAGGGCCCTCTGCGTAATTGTATCGGCCACCGCTGACCGTTGCCTGGTCGTTGGTGGCGTAGTTGGCACGGCCGCCCAGCACCGAACCCCAGTCCCCGGTCGCGTGGTTGTCGTAACCGCCGGACACAGACGAGTACAGCCCGGTGACCCCGTTGCTCTGTCCGCCGGATATGCATGCCGCGCCCCCGTCGGCCACGTTGCCCTGACCGCCCGTGACGACGTCGTGGAAACCAGACGCGTAGTTGTCCATCCCACCCAGAACCGACGCAACCCAACCGTCCGCATAGTTGGCCTCGCCGCCGGCCACGCTCGAGTAACTCCCACTCGCGTGGTTGTACCATCCACCACAAACCGTGGCAGCGGCCGCCTCCGCGTAGTTATTTACCCCCCCCAGAATCGACGATTCGGTATGCGTTGCGTAGTTCGAGTTTCCCCCCGAGATGGACGATCGGGTGCCGTCGGCCGTGTTGCCTTCACCGCCAGACACCGACGCGGACTCGCCGGAAGCTAGATTTCCTTCGCCTCCGGAGATGGACGAATTCTCCCCCTCCGCGGTATTGTCGATGCCTCCCGAAATCGACGAATAGTTCCCGGTCGCGTTGTGGTCCCTTCCACCGGAGATGGACGCGTAATCAGCAGCAATCTGGTTGTTGTATCCCCCTGAAACCACGCTGCCGTTCCAGTCAGCACGGTTGTCTCTTCCACCGACCACCGAACTCGCCCAGCCCGACGCGGCGTTGTTCCACCCACCGCTCGCCGAGGCGTAGACCCCTTCGGACACGTTGCCATATCCTCCACTCACTGACGCGTAGGACGCCAGAGCCTCGTTTTCCTTTCCGCCCGATACGGACGCCCACTCATCGCCGGCGTAGTTGCCATATCCGCCCGAAACCGACGTGTAATCCGCCGACAGGGAGTTGCCCTCCCCTCCGGTCGCTGATGCGGCGTTGGCGTCGACATACTGGTCCTCGCCGGCGATCAGGCCGCCGTAGCCTTGGTAGCTGTGGTAGCGCCCGACCACCAGGTTATGGGAGCCGGACCTCCACTCGAGGAGGTCGGTCTCGTTGTACCCGACAATGAGGTTGCCCAGCCCCAGGAGCGCTCCTCCGTCGTCTGTGGAGCCGCTCCCACTCTGCACGTACACGTTGGCCCCAACGAACATGACGCTGTCGGTGGCGGTGTCCACGGTGATGTAATCGGCCAGATCGGCCAACGCCCCGCCGCCGGCGAGGGCGGCCACCTGTGCGTCGAGCGCGGCGATGCGCTGGTCGAGATCGGACAGGAACGCTTCGTGCTGATCGTCCTGGGCCTGCAACTCCAGGATGTACATCCAGTGGCTGTCCAGGTCGGACTGCAGCGATGCGATCTCGCCCTGTGCCGCGGTCAGGTCGCCCTGCAGCGCCGAGAGGTCACCCTCCGCCGCCGTCAGATCGCCCTGCAGTGTCGCGATCTCACCCTCCGCCGCCGCGAGGTCGTCCTCGGCTATCTCCAGGCGGTCGAGAGAGTTTCCCAGGAGGTTGTTGAGGCAGTTGATCAGCCTATCCTGGGGGAGGTTCGGATTGCAGGCCTTGGCCGCGAGGGCGTCTCCGGGCAAGGCGGTGAAGAAGAGAGCGAAGACGCTCGTAGCGGTGATGAGTTGCGTCCTGGTCATGTCGTGTTCCCCTCTGTCTGTCGTGCGGCCACACGGAGGACCGTCGATTGCGCGATTCTAGCGAACGGAAAAGGGAACGGGAACGGTGGAATTTAGAGCCGCGGCCGTGTTGGCCACGGCCGAAGGGAAGGTCTAGGCCCTGAAACGACGACGGAGTCCCAGTGCGATGGCCGCAACGGCCAGAGCGGCGGTCAGCGCGCTCGGTCGGGCGCCATCCGAGGAGCAGGAGCAATCGTCCTCCACGATATCCGGCGGCTCCGTGTCATCGGGGACCTGGGGCCCGGCCTGCGCCGGCAGCGGAGTCAGGGAATTGCCGGTGTTGGCGGGGTCGTGGTGGAAGGAAGACCACTGGACGCCGGTGTCTGCGCGGCCGGTGGTGTGCCAGGCGTGGATCCAGCCGCCGCGGGTGGCGGCGATGACGTCCAGGTAGCCGTCGCCGTCGATGTCACCCACGGCGGGGCTGGCCATGATCCACTCGCCCACGAACTTGGGCCAGCGCTCGGGGACCTCGCCGTCCACGTCGAAGGCGTGGAGGATGTACTCGCCGCTGCCCTCGATGACCTCGGGGAAGCCGTCGCCGTCGATATCCGCGACAGCCGGATTCTGGAAGAACTGCAGGCCCTCGACCTGCTGGGGGAAGCCCCGTTTCATCAGGGCCAGCTCGTCTTCGAGGGACTCCTCGCCTGCCTCCCAGGCGTTGACGAAGTGGTCGAATTCCAGGCGCTCCCAGTCCTTCGCGAGCGCGGTGACGTAGCCGATGCCCAGGCCGCCGTCGATGACCTCGTCGACCCCGTCGGCGTCGAGATCCGCCAGCGTCATGGAGTTGACGAAGATGATGGTGGTGTCGTCCCGGGCGTTGGTGGCGCTGCCGTACTGGTCCGAGAAGTGGCCGAGGATGAAACGTCGGGTGCCGTCGTGGTTGTACACCGAACCCCAGTCGGTCATGCCCGAACACGCCACCTCCAGGGTGCCGTCTCCGTCCAGGTCGGTCAGCGCGGGGGAGGCCGGGCAGCCTTCGCCCACGTAGGGCAGCGTCTCCGAGTAGAACCCGGGCATGGTGATCGGCCAGCCCTCCACGTAGGGCCCCCCCGGGTGGTCGTTGCCGTCGTGGTGGATCGCGTACAGGGGCGACCAGGAGGTGTTGATGCTCTCGTTGGAGCCCACCAGCACCTCCAAGAACCCGTCCCCATCCAGGTCGCCCAGGGCCGGGGAGCTGATGATTCGATCGCCGGTGACCGAGGACGCGCCCAGGTACTGGCAGAGCACCGGCCAGCCGGAGACCTCTTCGCCGTCGTGGTGCCAGGCGTACACGTACTGATCCATCCCCGGGGCCACGATCTCCAGGTCCCCGTCCCCGTCCAGGTCCCCCAGCGCCACGGCGCCGAAGAAGCCGAAGTCCAGGTCGTTGTCCTCGGTCAGGGGCGCGGCCAGGATGTGGTCGAAGTCCATCTCGACCGGGAAGCCGGGGAGCACGGTCCCGTCGGACGCCAGGGCGAACAGGGTGCCGCCCATGTTGGCGACCACCACCTCGGGGGCGCCATCCCCGTCCAGGTCCCCCACCGCCGGAGAGCTGATCACCGACTCGCGGACGATGGCGGGGTCGATGGCGCCGCTGGCGAAGGCCGGGGAGGCCAGGTGGTTGTCCGGATCGTCCGGATCCACGTACTCCATGGGGTCGTCCAGCACCGCGGGCCATCCAGGCAACGGCTCGCCGGTGTGATCCAGCACGAAGACCTCGGCGTCGGCGGTGGCGATCACGATCTCGAAGTCCCCGTCCCCGTCGAAGTCGAAGAGGTTGGGCGAGGCCTCCACCGACGAACCCACGAACAGGGGCCAGCCGGCCACCTTGTCCGGGTCGTGGTGCACGTGGAACGAGCGGCGCATCTGGCCCACCCGGCCCTGGTCGTCGGTGACCACGATCCGGACCCAGCCCGTATACATCTGGGCTCGCATGGCCCGTTCGAGCATGCCCATGTCCTCGGTGATCGGAGGTACGACAGCGTTGTAGTCGATGTCGAGATCGGCCAGGTTCAGGGTGCCCAGCTCCCCGTCCACCGGGGAGGACTCGGGGCCGCCCGACGCCACCTCGAACCACTCCGCCTCGGTCGGCTCGAACCCGGCGGCCGCCTCCAGTCGCCAGGTGAAGCTGCCGGCGCGCCGGGCGTCGGCGTAGCCCGTCACGGTCAGCGTCGGCGTCTCCTCGGGATCCACCGTCACGAACCACTCCGGCGAGAAGATGTCCGCCTCCGGGGGGATCTCGCCGTCGAACACCCGATCCACCGCGGCCCCGGCGTCGGCGCGGCCGTACCCGGAGAACGAATCCGGCCCCTCCCGCATGGGCCACCAGGTGGGGTCGGACCCGTCGTAGCTCTCGGGCACGTGCACGTCCACGGCCGTGTTGATCAGGATCTGGTACAGCTCGTTGCCGCTCAGCAGCGGGTCGATGGGGTCGCCACCGTCGGCCACCAGCGCAGCCGACCCGACCAGGCCGGCGATACCCGAGAGCGTCGACAGCGACTCGCTGGAGCAGCTGGTCCCCGACACGGCGATCTCGGTGCGGGTCCCGTAGTTGGTGCAGTTGGCCATCTGCAGGAAGCTCTCGGCGTCCTCTTCGTCGTCGGCCTTGGGCCGCACCGTGTTGACGTACAGGTTGTGGGGGTTGGCCGCGGGCAGCATGGGGTGGAAGGCCGCCTCGTCCGCCGCCGAACCGCAGATGGCCACGCCCTTGTACCAGGCGTAGTCGATGGCCTCGCGCACGAAGGTGGAGTTGTTCATCGTGGCGCCGATGGAGGCGATCGACACGACCCCCATGTCCGCGGCGTAGACCAGGGCCTGGGCCCAGTGGTTGCCGTCGGACACGAAGCTGTCCGAGACCCGCAGGGTGAGCGCCGCGCAGTTGGGGCACGCACCGATGCTCCCTCCGTCCCCCCCCTCGGACGCCGCCTTGCGCAGGGCGCCGTAGCCGTGGAAGAAGTCGGTCTCGTCGTAGGGATCCTTGTCGTTCCAGAAGAAGTCCCACCCCGAGATGTCGTCCACGTACCCGTTGCCGTCGTTGTCGACACCGTCCCAGTCCGGGCCAAAGATCCCGTGAATCAGGTCCGACGGATCGATCATGTGGTCCGCGGTCTCGACCCCGGCCGCCGGGTCGACCCGCGGGTCGTCCATCCAGTCCTCCATGTTGAACACGCCGTCGCCGTTCAAGTCGTGCTCGCCCGCGTCGAGCCCGTCGGCGTCCTGGGGGAAGGGCAACTCCCCGGCGTTGAGGAAGTGCTTGTTCAGCAGGTTCTCCTCGTCCCACAGCATGCCGCAGTCGGTGCCGGCGACGATGGCCCGGAAGTCCCCGGTGGTACGGGACCAGGCCCGGTCCACCGCCACCCCGGTGCCCATGTCGATCTCCTCGGCCCGCACGTGGGACGCCCAGTCCTCGGGCACGTAACTGATGAACGCCCAGTTGGTGCCCAGGTCCGGCGGGCAGAGGTCCGGCCGCTGGGGGGTGCCGCACTCCGGAAAGACGGGAAGTGGCACCTCCGCGGCCGCGGGTAAAGCGATCAGGCAGGTCACGCCGACCAGGGAGTACAGCGCCTTGATCATGGTGGGCTCCTCGCGGGTCTCCGGGCCACCCGCGTGCGGTTCCGGGTCTCTCGCCGATCACGGGATTCTACACAGGATGGGCCGATCCGCCTCGAATGATAGTCCCGTTCCCGCGGTCCGATTTCCGTTGACAGGGCAGATCCCCACGTGTCATTAACCATCACGCTTCCTTCGCGTCGGTGCGTTATCGCCGCTTCTTCGGGAGCAACACGAGAGTCGAATCAGCCCGGCTGGTAACGAGATGGTTCCCCGGCTCCGGCCCGGGACCCTACCCCGCGCCCTTCCCCGCCATTCTTCACTCACCACTGTCAAGGACTCACCCCCGGACTTTGCCGAGGGATCCCAGAACCCGCCAGTCTGCCCGAGTTCAGGCCCAGGTTCGACAACACAACACACTCGGGTACCAAGGAACGAACGAATGAAGATCTACGTAGGCAACTTGCCCTGGAGCATCGACGAGACCGCGCTGTCCGAGCTGTTCGAGGCCCACGGCGACGTCGCGTCTGCCAACGTCATCACCGACCGCGAGACCGGTCGCAGCCGGGGCTTCGGCTTCGTCGAGATGAACAACGACGAGCAGGCCCGCACGGCCATCGAGAAGCTGGCCGACCACATGGTCGACGGCCGCAACCTCAACGTCAACGAAGCCCGCCCCCGGGCCGATCGCGGCGGACGTGGCGGCGGCGGCGGCGGTGGCCGTGGCGGCCGCTGGTAGCCTTCCACGTCGGGCCCTGATGGGCCGCTGACGAGAAGCCAGCCCCCTCCGGCCATTGGCGGGAGGGGGCTTTTCTCGTTTGCGCTCGAGGGCATGGCATTTGCCATCTCCGGACCTCCGGAGGATCCTGGAGGCGGTTCGGCTATCGGACCGCCTGAGGAACATGAGCCCAGGAGCGTTCCATGCGAAGAGCATCCACCGCCCTCTTTCTCCTCGCCGGCTTCCTGCTCGTCGCCTGCCCGGTGACCGGCGATGACGACGACGACGACAACCTGACCGAGGAGTGCGAGGAGTGCCTGGCCTCGGGCGGCACCTGGCAGCCCGAGATCGAGGAGTGCACCGTGGACTGCTCGGCCATGGACATCTCGTGCTTCACGGACGAGTGTCCAGGAGCCTGCGAGGACGACTGCTCGTTCTGCTTCTCTTCGGCAGACTGCGAGGCCGCGGGGTGCACCTGGCGGACCGAGGCCGAGGCCATGTGGTGTACCGACTGACCGACCGCGCTCCTCACCGCTCGATGCGCTGATCCCCACACACGATGACCAGCTCCGGTCCCGGCCCGGGGAAGGCCAGGGTCATCCCCAGCGACG
The DNA here is from genome assembly GCA_964542165.1 of uncultured Rickettsiales bacterium. Lineage (GTDB taxonomy): Bacteria > Myxococcota_A > UBA796 > UBA9615 > CAYRNR01 > CAYTBN01. The sequence continues at coordinate 5,332 of CAZITQ010000259.1, read as the reverse complement.
CGGCGATCTCCACGGCCAGGCTGGTGGGCCGCGACTCGCTGATCAGCACCGGGATCCGGGCCCGGGCCGCCTTCTGCACCAGCTCGTAGCTCAGCCGCGACGACATCACCAGCACCCCCAGGTCCGGCAGCTTGCCCTCCAGCAGCGCCTTGCCGATGGCCTTGTCCAGGGCGTTGTGGCGGCCCACGTCCTCGGCGAAGGCGACCTCGTCCAGACGGTGGTCGAACAGCAGCGCTGCGTGGGAGCCGCGGGTGGTCTGGTAGTGCTGCTGGTTGATGGACAGCTGCTCCACGCAGCGCAGGACGGCGTCGAACCCCACCGAGAACGAGTCGTCCAGATGCGTCAGGATCTGGTGCAGGTCCTCGATCAGCTCCTTGCCGCAGATGCCGCAGCTGGTCTGGGAGACGAAGAACCGGCGCTCGAGGCGATCCTGGATCCGTTCCTTGCGATCCTCGTCGAGCCAGACGTCGACCACGTTGGGATCCGCCGACTCGTCGTAGCCCACGGTCTTGATGTCGTCGGCCGACGAGACGATCCCCTCCCCCAGGCAGAAGCCAGCCGCGTGTTCGGCCTCCTCCCCCGGGGTCCGCATCACCACCGCGTAGGGCTTGTCCTCGACCCGGATCAGGATCGGCTCCTCACCGATCAGCACCAGGTCGCTGGCCTCGGTCACCACGGGGGTGCACCCCACCGCGGTGTAGCGACGGGTCTTCTTGCGACGGCCCACGGGGTCCTCAGGGGCTGGAGGGGAAGGCCAGGGACTGGGTCAGCACGTAGGCTGCCTGTAGATACGAGGTCGGACAGAGGGGGAAGCACTCCTTGCAGTCGTCGCAGACCCTGGACGCGATGTCGGGGAGGAAGCTGATCTCCTTGCGCATCCCCCGATCCACGAAGCCGACGGCGTGCTCGCCCTTGACCTCGGCACAGTAGCGAACACACAGGCCGCAGTGGATGCAGAAGCTGGGATCTTTCTCGAAGCGGTCCGGGTCGGCGCCGTACTCCTCGGCCAGCGCCTCCAGCGCGGGGGCGTGGGGGGCGTGGGCCATCAGCAGCTCGACCAGGGTCCTTCGGATCCGGTCGACCTGCTCGGTCCGGGTCCGCACCACCAGCCCCTCTTCCACCGGGTAGACACACGAGACGATGTGCTGGGTCCGGCCGTTGGCCTCGGCCTCCACGATGCACAGCCGGCAGCCGCCGAAGGGCTCCAGCTGGTCGTGGTGGCACAGGGTGGGGATCTCCACGCCGGCCTTGCGCGCAGCGTCGAGCACCGTAGCGCCCGCGGGCACGGTCACCGACTTGCCGTCGATCTGCAGGTGGATATCGCTCATGCCTGCTTCCTCTTGCGGACGATGACCCGCTCCTCGTCGGGGAGCGGCGGCGGCACCGGCTCACCCGAGATCTTCACCACCGCGTCGAAGCGGGACGGACAGACCTCGATGCAGGTCCCGCAATTGGTGCACTTGTCCTGGTCGATGACGTGAATCGTCTTCTTGGCACCGAGGATCGCGTCGTCGGGACAGTTCTTGAGACAGATCAGGCACGCCTTGCACTTGGCCGGATCGATCCAGTACGAGATCAGCTCCTTGCACGAAAGCGCGGGGCAGCGCTGGTCGTGGATGTGGGCCTCGTACTCGTCCTTGAAGTAGCGGTAGGTACTCAGAAACGGGTTGGGGCCGGTCTTGCCCAGGGCGCACAGGGACGCCTCCCGGGCCGTCTCGGCCAGCGACTCCAGCGCCCCGATGTCCTCGGGCTTGCCCCGGCCCTCGGTGATGCCGGTGAGCACCTTGTGCATCTGCTTGAGCCCCTCGCGGCAAGGCACGCACTTGCCGCAGGACTCGTCCGTCAGGAAGTCGATGAAGTAGCGGGCCACATCGACCATGCAGGTGTCCTCGTCCATGACGATCATGCCGCCCGAGCCCATCATCGACCCGGCCTTGGTCAGCTCGTCGAAGTCCACCTCCAGGTCCAGCCTGTCCTCGGGGATGCAGCCCCCGGACGGTCCGCCGGTCTGAACGGCCTTGAATTGCTTGCCGTCGGGGATGCCACCGCCGATCTCGTAGATCACGTCCCGGAGCTTGATCCCCATCGGGACCTCGACCAGCCCCGTGTTGGTGATCTTGCCCACCAGCGAGAAGATCTTGGTGCCCTTGCTGCCCTCGGTGCCGATGGCGGCGAAGGCCTCGGCGCCCCGGTCCACGATCAGCGGCACCGTGGCCCAGGTCTCCACGTTGTTGATGTTGGTGGGCTTGTCCCAGAGCCCCTTGACCGCCGGGTACGGGGGCCGCGGGCGGGGCTCGCCCACCCTCCCCTCCAGCGACGCCAGCAGCGCGGTCTCCTCGCCACAGACGAAGGCGCCCGCGCCCCGGTGGACGAGGATCCGGAAGTCGAAGCCCGACCCCAGGATGTCCTCGCCCAGGAGACCGGCCTCCTTCGCCCGCTCCAGGGCGATCCCCAGGTTCTCCACCGCCAGCGGGTACTCCTGTCGCACGTAGACGTAGCCCTCGGAGGCGCCGATGGCGTACGCCCCGATGAGCAGGCCCTCGATCACCGCAAAGGGATTGCCCTCCATCAGCGAGCGATCCATGTAGGCGCCCGGGTCGCCCTCGTCGCAGTTGACCACCACGTACTTGGGCGAACCCTCGGCCTCGCGGCACAGCCCCCACTTGATCCCGGTGGGGAAGCCGGCCCCGCCACGCCCCCTCAGCCCGGCCGCGGTCACCTCGTCGATGACCCGCTGGGGTGTCATCTCGAACAGGGCCTTGGTCAGCGCCCGGAAGCCGCCGATGGCCAGGTAGTCCTCCAGGCTCCGCGGATCGATGGTCCGGTTGGGCCCGAAGACCAGCCGCTCCTGGTTCTTGTAGAAGGGGATGTCCGATTCGCGGAGGACCTTCTCCTCCTTGGCCGGGTCCTCGTACAGCAGCCGGTCGAGGGTCTCGTGTTCGATCAGGGTCTTGTGCACGATCTCGGGCACGTCGTCCGGCGTGACCTGCAGGTAGCAGATCTCCCCGGGCTCGATGACCACGATCGGCCCCTTCTCGCAGAAGCCGTGGCAGCCGGTGCCCCGGAAGTCGAGGCTGGCCTTCAGACCCGCCCCGTCCAGCGCCTCCTCGAAGGCGGCATAGACCTCCCGGGCCCCGGTGGCGATGCAGCCGGTACCGGCGCAGACCGCCACGCTCGGCCGCTCGGGGTCCCTTCCTTCGAGCACCTCGTCGCGGTAGCTCTCCAGCGCGTCTGGCGAGTTCAACCGTTCCATCACTCGTAGTCCCCCAGCACGTCCGCGGTGTCGGCGGGCGAGAGCTTGCCGTGGGTCTTGCCGTCGATCTCCATCACCGGCCCCAGGGCGCAGCAGCCCACGCAGTTGACCGTCTCCAGGCTGAACTTCAGCTGCAGATCGGTCTCCCCGGGCTGGATCCCCGTGGCGTCCTGCACCTTGTCCAGCACCCGCTGGGCCCCGCGCACGTGACAGGCGGTGCCCATGCAGATGTGGATCTGGTGGCGCCCCTTGGGCACCAGCGAGAACGCCTTGTAGAAGGTCGCGATGTGACGGATCCGCGCCGGTGGCACGTCCAGCCGCTCGGCGATCCGCTGGAGCACGTCGGCGGAGACCCAGGCGTCCTCCCGCTGGACCTCCAGCAGCACCTGGATCAGCGAGCTCGCCTCCGCCCCGTGGCGGTCGATGATCGCGTCGATTCGTTCGGTGTCCATGGTCGCGCTTCCCCCTCAGGCCAGCAGGTAGCGGTTCTCGTTCGGGTCGAACCGGACCAGCCCCTGTCGCGAGGAGTCCTTCATGTGCTTCGACACATCCGATGGTGCCAGCGCCAACTGCTCGGCGATCTCCGCGGTGGACCGCGGTCCGTCCCCCAGCAGGGCGAGGATCTGACTGGTGACCAGCTTGTCCCCGATCAGCTCGTCGAAGAGCCGCTGGGTCTCTTCGCTGGCGTAGTAGGCGTTGTAGGCCTCCTCGGTCTTCTCCGGCGCCCGCAGCCGCTCCCGTTCCACCAGCTTGATGTAGGGAATCAGCCGGTCCACGGCGGCGAGCTTGGCGCCGACGTCGTCTCCGGCCTCGCCCCCCCGCAGCGGCCCCAGCTCCTTGAGCTGTCGCACGAAGTCGTCCATCACCTCGGCGAAGCGGCTGCCCTCGGACGCCGCGACCCACTCCAGCCGCAGGCGCGAAGAATCCACTCCGACGCGCTCGAGCAGCTTCCTGCACAGGTGCATGTTGGCCAGCGCGTCGTAGTTGCCCTCGGTGATGTAGTGGCACTCCCCGGGCCAGCAGCCGCCGACGAACACGCCGTCGGCGCCCTTGGCCAGCGCCCGCAGGACGAAGCCCAGGTCCACGCGTCCGGTGCACATGACGCGGATGATCTTGATCTCGGTGGTGTATTGCTGTCTGGATACTCCAGCCAGGTCAGCCGCGCTGTACGCTCACCAGTGGCACAAAAAGGCCACGACCCTCGGCTTGAACTCGAGTGTGCTACCCATCTTGCGCTCCTTTCTGGCGGTCTGACTCCCAGTCCTCGTCGAGGGCCGCGTCGATCTGGCAGTGCAGCTCCTCGTCGGTGAAGTGCTTCAAGAAGATCGCGTTGGTCGGGCACTTGGCGTTGCACAGCCCGTCGCCCTTGCACAGCACCGGATTGACGCTCGCCTTGGCGCCCTTGTCCGTGTCCACGAACTCGATGGCCCCGTAGGTGCAAGCGGTGATGCAGGCCCCGCAGGACACGCAGTCGTCCTCGCGGACCTCGCACACCGACCCGGATGCGACCACCGTGTCCTGGGACAGCAGGCTCGCCGCCCGGCCGGCCGCCCCGTAGGCCTGGGCGATGCTCTCGCTCAGGTGCTTGGGGTAGTGGGCCGTACCCGCCAGGAACACCCCGTCGGCGGCGAAGTCCACCGGCCGCAGCTTGACGTGGGCCTCCTGAAAGAACCCGTCGGGGTTCTGGGCCACCTTGAACAGCTTGGTGGCCCTGGCGCTGCCCTCCGACGGCACCACGGCCGCCGACAGCACCAGCAGGTCCGCGTCCAGGTACAGCTCCTTTTGCAGCACCGGGTCGGGCAGGGTCACCCGCAGCACGGGACGGCCTTCGCCCTGGGCCGGCTCGACCTGGACCCCGGACTCGGGTGTGTAGCGCACGAAGCGGACGTCCCGGTCCGCGGCCTCCCGGTAGGCGTCCTCCCGGAAGCCGTAGGTCCGCATGTCCCGGAACAGGACGTAGACCTCCTGACCCGGATTGCGGTCCTTGAGCTGGTGGGCATTCTTGATCGCCTGGCCGCAGCAGACCCGCGCGCAGTAGTCGTGGTCCTCGTTGCGACAGCCGACGCACTGGACCATCAC
>CAZITQ010000258.1:0-12119 GCA_964542165.1 uncultured Rickettsiales bacterium | reverse complement strand
TTTGGGAGCAGGAAGCCGGCGGTTCAAATCCGCCCGCCCCGACCAATTATTTCCTCAACGATTGCAGATAGATGCCAGCAACTACTGGCCTTTCCGGCCGTTGATCACCCGTAGCTGTCTTGCATTTCTGTCTTGCAAATCGGCCCGATCTTCGGCGCCCGGGGGGCTCTCGACGGGGCCCGCTCCGCTGGTGGCGGTGATGCCCATCCGGGCCATCACATCGGTCTTGTGGGCGTCGGTGGCATGGGCGTAGACCTCGTCCAGCATCCGCCCGTCCTTCCACCCGCCCAACTCCATCAGGGTGCGCCGGTCTACCCCCGCCATCGCCAGTCGAGATGCCCAGGTGTGGCGAAGCCCATGAGGATGGATGGGAGGCAGCCCCGCCCGACGACATGCCGCCACCAGGGCCGTGCGGAAGGACTTCCGGCGCTTGCGGGGGTCCGTCGGGGACGGGAACAGCCAACCACGCTTCGGCTTGCCGACCTCCCGGTGGAGAGCTTCCAGTTCGGCTCGTAGCTCCGGGGTCAGGGGCACCGCTCGCTCCCGGTCCTTCTTGACCCGGAAGCCGTCCTCCAGGCGCCGGCAGATGATGAGCGTCCCGTGCGGGCCCTGGTCCCAGTGGATGTCCTCCCAGGTCCGGGTCAGGATCTCATTCCGTCTGGCCCCGGTGTTCAGGGCCATGAGCACCGCCAGGTACGACAGCCTGTCCCTCCTTACCGGGGGCTTCCCTCGGGTGACATCGTGGGGCTGTTCCTCCAGAGGGCGGATGGCGTCGAGGAGCGCCACGGACTCCTCGGCGGTCAGGAAGCGGTGGGGCTGTCGGTCTCGGTCCTTGATCCTCGGCAGTTCGGGTACGGCGGCGAGCACGTCGCAGGCGTGGGCGTGGCGGAGAGCTTTGGACAAGGTGCGTACCTCCAGGATGAGCGTCCGGGACTTCCGTCCGGCCTGCTTGCGAACCGAGAGGTAGGCGTCCACGACGGCGAAGTTGATCTCATCCAGGCGGAGGTTCCCCATCTCGCCCTTGAGGGCCTTGGCGGCGTTCCGCTCGGTCTCGACGGTCTTGGGCGCCTTGTCCCGTTCGACTACCGGGAGGTAGATGTCGTCCAGGTAGTCACGGAGCGTCGGCGCTCTCCGCTTCGGACCCGAGGAGGAGAGACCGGAGATCCGCAGAACGGCTGTGTCGCCCTCGGCCACCTTGCCCTCGAACACCTTGAGCGCCCGCTCGGCGTCGGCCTTGCTCAAGAAGCCGATGGCCCGGGTGTGCGTTCTGCCCTCCGCCCGCCAGCAGAGGGACCAGTACGTCTCCATCCGTCCCGTCCGACGGTTCTTCCTCTTCCTGTTGTGCAACCAAGCCATCCTGTCCCTCCGGCTCCAGCCCCAGAGCCCGTTCCAGTCGTCGTCGGGAGATTCGCCAGATGCCGCCGAGTTTGACGGCAGCGCTGGACAACTCACCCCGTGCAAGGAGGTCCCGGACGAGCCGTTCGCTCACCCGGTACGCCTTGGCCGTCTCCTTGACGTCGAGCCATTCCGGGGCCTCGGGAGACGGTTGGTCTTGACCAGCGTCGCTGCCCTGGCCCTGCTGTCCCTCGATCCCCATGGCTGCCAGGACATCCCCCCAGCGGTACAGCTGCTCTCCGCCGAACACCCCGACCGAGGTCACGGCGCTCCGGACCCACTCCGTCCCGGCGTCCCGGTCGCCAGGCAGGACCTCTCCTGCCTCTTCGGCGGTCACCATGGAGCCGGTGTGTAACGACGCTCGCCAGATGCGACGCATGTACATCTGGATCTTCCCTTCATCTCGACCATCCAGCCCGTCCATGCCAGTCCCCACCGCCCACGGCGACGGGCGAACCGCCGTCGAAGGCAATGAGGGCACTGACCAGGGCCACCTCGTGGTAGAGCAGGTCGCCGTCCTCCAGGTCCGCTGGTGTCCCTGGAGTCCGGTCGGCCCCCGTGAGGGCCTTCTCCACCGGCAGGCTTGGTGGAGCGTTGTCAGGACGGGCTGGTGGCTATCTGTCCCTCTCGATGTAGTTGTCGTTCTCGTGGCGGGGGCTGTCCCAGGGCCTGCCGGACGGCACTCCGCCGTTCTTCCTACTCCCGCAGGGCCCCAACTAAGACCCCCCAGGAAGATCCGGGGGCCGTGCCAACGAGTCCGGCTGCCTCTACTACTCCCGGGTGGTCAGGACTCGGTCCCCCCCGCCAACGATTGGCGAGTAGGTGGGTGCCGCTGGAGAAACAGGTGGGGATGTGGGGGCGGACGGAATGATCTCTTCGTCGGTGACGGGCGGGGTCGAGGTCGGTTCGGTTGGTGAGGGGGGCCCGGTGACCATGGGCCCTGGGGCTCGCCAGCTACGAGTCCAGAGCCCGGACTCAGTGAATGGCCTCTCGTCTGATGCAGTGCTGGACCGCCACGATGGGGTACGTGTCTACGACCCCAGCCTGTCCCTCGTCCCTGATCCGTTCCAGAGCGTCATGCCGGACGATGGTCGGGACCGTGGGAACCCGGGGAGGGGCCCCGGACAGGTCTCCCTGGAGGCCGCAAATCAGCCACTGCGTCCAATCCTCGGGGTCATCGGGGATGGTGCCGTCTGCATCGAGCAGGGGCCCGAAGAAGACGTGGGCCGCCGGGTCTGCCTCGATGGCCCGGAACTCCCGGCCGCCAGCCAAGATGACGATCATCTGGGTGAAATCCTGGCCAGTGCGCTCCAGCTCTCCGAGTGCAGGCAAGAGCGAGAGCTTGGCCTTGATGGCCGCTCTCGCCGCCTTCCTCCCGTCCTCGTGTTCTACGTCGTCCGTCGCTGTGTCGGTGATGGTCACTTCTTTGGTCATGTCCCTGATCTCCTCGGTGATGTCTTCCCTACCCCCGCCGGCAACAACTCAGGCCCCCTGGGCCCCAGGAGGCGGTCGTGGTGGGTGCGGGCGGTACGTACTGGGTGCTGGGGACAGCGGCTCGGGAGTCTGCGGGGCGCCAGGTGATCTCTTCACAGAGGACGAGGTAGGGATTTACAGGGCCTTCTCGGGGGCTTACCTGTTGGTCCTCCCGGCGGACCCGTTCGGCGATGACCCGTTCGGCGATGACCCAGCGGGGGAACCCCATCAGGGTGTACCCCCTCGGGGTCAACATCGTCGTCCTGGTCTGGGTCGGGGTCACAGTTCAGAACCCCGTGTTCCCACTGGGCCACGTCCCCTTGGGCCACTTCCCCTGGGCCAGTTTCCCCTGGGCCAGTTCCCCCAGGGCCACGGCCCCCTGGGCAACCCCATCACCGTCTTCCCCATCGGTAGGGGGAAGTACGTGCGCTCGCACGTGAAGGACGACGTGGGCCGGGACGGGGACCGGCAGGGCGAAGGATTCCGGGGGACGGCGGTGCATTGGTGGTTGGCGGGTGTTCCTGGACCCTGACGATCTGGACTCCTACACTCGTTCCCGAGCGAGCCCTCGTCACGAGAGATACCGCTGCCCCATGAACCCCCGGATTCGGAGACGATGTGGCAAGAGAAGAAACCCGAGAGAGCCGCCTCGATGCTCACTTCGAGGCCATCCAACGTCGCTTGGCCTACTCGACCATCCCACTGGTTCCCATCGTCGGAGAGGGAGAAGAAGCAAGACGGAACGGCCTCGGTTCCGGTGTCCTAGTCGAACTGGATTCCCGATACTTCATCGTGACGGCGGGCCACTGCGTCAGGGATTTTACCCACAGCAAGATCGCCCTGGGTGTCGCCCGAGGACGGCACAACTTCCAGGCGGACATCATCGACCGGGACCAAACGTACGAAACGCACGATGGGTCAGACCCCAGCAGCGACGTAGGCTACCTTGAGATACCCGGCCATCAAGGCAAGGCAGCCGAGTCCTACTGGAGGGTGGCCTTGAAGCTGGCCGGGTTCGTGAATCTCGATCTACCCCCGGGACAGGATGAGCAGGGCCTGTTCGTCTGCGGGGGATTCCCGGACGCCTTGGCCGAGGAGGTTGAGCCCACGATTTCGAAGCGTGAGGAGACCATCAACTTCATCTACTTCTACTCGGGCTACTACAACGAGGAACATCCGTCCGAGATCCACCCACCTGACCGTTTCTTCAGCCTTCGGGTTCCCAGTTCGGTCCACCAGATTGAGGGGCCCGGGAAGCGTCGCACCCGGCCAATGCCGGACCTGTCGGGTGTCAGCGGAGGGGGCGTGTGGCATGTCGATCTGCGTGACCTGGACGAGGGGTTCACCGAAAGCTCCATGAAGCTGGCCGGCCTACACGTGGCGACGTTCAAGAGGAACAGTGACCCTGTCTGCCTACGAGCAATCAAGGCAACGGAAGCGCTACGGCTGATAGCGAAGAAGAATCCTGACCTTGCAGAGCGCACGGACATCGAGGCTCTGCTGTAGGTCGTCCCTCCGGCCGGCGCCGGGGGGACGAGGGGTGGGCCGCCGAGGCTGGGATGACCGGGAGGAACCCATATCGAATCGTACCGGCCTTCTTTGGTGCGCCGACTCAAGTGGCTTTTTTCAGGCCGAAGGAGTCCCGGGCCGGATTACCGCCCGGTTTTCTTTCATCTGAGCCCGGAGTTTGGACTTGGAGTTTCCCCGGAGGGCGTTTCGAACACAGCCAGGTGAAACTTTCCGACTCGGAGTTCCGGATTCGGCCGGTTTCGCCGACATCAAAGTCGAAACTTCCGACTTTGAGATTCTGGCGGATGAAACTCCGAGGTCGGCTCTTCGCCAGTCGAGTCCCGCCCGAGGGAACGAATTCGGATTTCCGCCCGAACCCTAACTTTTCGACTTGAAGTTTCACCCAGCAGCACTTCGGGCACCGCCGAGTCGAAAAGTTCGGCTTGGAGTTCCGGATTCGGCCGATTTGAAACTCCGAGACCCCAAACTCCTGGGTCTTAGTCGAAGTCCATCCGGAGTAGTTCGGTTGAGAGAAGTGACATTCGCAAAGGGCAAATCGCCCCCTCCCAGGAGGCCCCCATGACCACCCCCAGCACCTCCAAGATCGTCCAGTTCCCGGAGGACGCCGTCAGCCTGGACGAGGCGTTCCTGAGAGGGCTCCAGACCCAGACGACCCGTCGAGAGTATCGCCGCAGTCTTCGGGCCTTCTCCGCCTTCCTCAACCCCAGGCCCGTCCTGGAGGCCACCCGCAGGGACATCGAGGCGCACATCGCCCACCTTCGGGACCTGGGCCGGGCTCCGTCCACGATCTGCAAGCACGTGGCGGCGCTCAACGGCTACTACCAGTTCGCCTACGACGAGGAGGCCATCTCCAGGAACCCGGTTGCATCGGTCCGGCGGCCGAAGCTCCCGGACTGTTCTCCTCGGAAGGGCCTGACTCCGGAAGAGATCCGTGCCCTGTTCGCCGCCACCGACCAGGAGAAGCTGATCGGCCACAGGGACCGGGCGCTTCTGACCGTGCTCGCCCACCAAGGGCTTCGTATCTCCGAGGCACTGGGCATCGAGGTCGCCGACCTGGGCGAGGAGCAGGGGCACAAGACGGCCGAGATCACGGGCAAGGGATCGAAGGTCGCCCGGATTCCCCTGGCAGCGTCCACGTGGACTGCCATCTGGGCCTGGTTGGAGGCCAGCGGGGTCGTAGATGGGCCGGTATTCGTCTCCATGAAGAAGGGCGGCGAGGTGATCACCGGCAAGGCGATCTCCTCCCAGTCGGCCTGGGAGAGGATTCGGTTCCTGGGCCGCCGGGCTGGCCTGAAGCGGAACATCCACCCCCATCTCTTCCGGCACTCGAACGCATCGCTGCTCTTGTCCAAGGGCGTGCCGCTCCACGAAGTGCAGCTTCATCTCCGGCACTCAAGTCCAGCGACCACGATGCGGTACGACACGTTGCGTCAGTCCCTCTCGAACCCGTCGCCCCACGTGCTGGCAGCCGAACTCGACCTCGGCACCGGAGATGGGGATTGATCTCTTCCCGACCTGACCAACACGTCCTGGCGGAGCGCATTCACGAGGCCGCTCCGAACGTCCACCTGAGCGCCCTGACGACCGATTCTTCTGCGAAGAGATCGGTCACCTGCGGCGGCCTCACTTGACGACCCCGTTGGGGCCCCCAACGGGTGGGGTTTTCATCGGATGGCTTGGGCCCACACGGTCAGCCGTGTCCTACCATCGCCGCCCATCGCCCACCCGAGAAGTGGTTCGGTTTTTACAGCGGTAGTTTCCGTCTCGGTTCGACTTTCACCCGGGATCTCACGGACAGAACGGGAGCGTTGGTGACCGATGAGAGCATCTGGGCGGACGTGGGTAGAGTACCGCCCAGATGAACCGGTTTTCTGACTATAGGAATCGAATAGGTAGCAGGAGGACGAGCCCATGACCCGACGCCGAAGAGGTATCCGAAGCGAGGACGAACGGTACTGGAGTGCCGGCGAGGTCGCCGAGTACCTGTCCGTATCCCCCAAGACCGTCAACCGATGGCGTCGTGAGGGACGCTTGCCTGCCCACAGGCTGCCATCTGGCTACTACCGATACGACCCAGCCGAGGTCGAGGACGCACTCGAATACCAGGGGGACGACGCCCTGTGTGCGTGAGTCCGCCAGCTGAGGAAGTTCCGGCCCATGACCTGGACGACCTCCAGGCCATCCTCGGGAACCTGAACCTCAACGAGGAGGTCGAGGATGCCCCGGTCTGCGGCCTGAACGACTTGGAGGACATCCTCCGGGACCTGGGCCTCGGAGACGACGAGGCGGAGGCCACCAGGGACGAAGTCGCCAGGTCCTTCATGGACCACTTGGTGGCTTGGTGGTCGGAGACGGCCCGTGAAGTCCTCCGAAACGCCTACGCCCACCACTCCGGCAACCTGGGGAAACGGCGGCTCCAGCAGCGGTTGAGCAAGGAGATCGGCTACCGACGCCGGAACCGAGGTCGGCATCTCCCAGAGGGCGCCGAGCTTGGCGATGATCAAGCAGCCACCACCGAGAAGACGATGGCGCTATCCCGTGTGTCACCGGGGCTGCTCATCGTGCCCGCTCGCTCCAACAAGGCCGTGATAGGCCGCACGTCATACCTGGGCGGGAACCCTCCAAATCCCTACCAGTGGGCACCTGTGCTCAGGCAGCACTCCGAGATGGGCGCCCTCATCTGGGAGATGGGCCCAGGACTCTCAGCCTCAGCCAGCGCCGTGTCCGATCTGCTGGGCCGGAAGGTCCACCTGATGGCCCTGCCAGCCCCGTGTGGCCTCGACAGCCAGCACCACCGTCGCTTCGTTCAGCAGCGGGCCGATGTAGAGGCAGCAACACCAGAACTAGTCATCGTACCGCTCCCCCTGCCGGTGGACACCTGGTCCGTCTGCCAGCACCTCCGGCACCTGCTCCTGCGGCTAGAGCCTATATGGGACTTCACCACCAACGGCAACCTGGCGGAGCACCCGGAGTTCGCCAGCACCTGGGACGAGTTCCTGACAGGGATCATCGGTCGCCTTCAGACCCTCGACGGCCTCGTGCGGGAAGAGGGAACGAAGGTCTGCGTCTCGGCTCCCATGGTCCAGGGCACACCCAGGGCGGTGGAGAAGGCCATCCACAGGGACCTCAGCTGGCGGGCTGCTGCCAGGTGGACTGTCATCACCGAGGGTGGAGCACGGCACGCCTGGGACGGCTCGCCACTGGTCGGCGAGGCCATGACCGTGTGGGAGGCTTCCTGATGTCGGAGAAGTCCCGCCGGCAGCTGTGGCTCGAAGCACACCGGCAGTACCGCCGACGGGCGACATGCGCCAAGTTCCTTTTCGGGACCCACCATGACCGCCAGACAGGCGCACCGACGACGCACAGGTACAGGCGAGAAATGGGCGTCTGCTGGACGGCTCCTCGGGAGCACGCTGACGGCGCTACCAGGGGTTCGGATGGACAGTCCCGGGCTTCCACCTGGACCCGGAACACCCGCAAGGGCATCCGGGCGCTGACCCCCCTCGCCGAGCGCATCAAGGCCCGGACCTACAGACCCCAATCCCTCAAGCTCGCCCGGTGGCAGAAGCCCAACGGCCGAGGGATGAGGGTCGTGGCTGTGCCGACCGTGCATGACCGGCTCGTCGGCGCCGTCCTCCTGGAGATCCTGGAGCCGATCATCGACCCCATCCTCTCGCCCTTCCAGCATGGGTATCGGCCCACGATGGTGGCTGGCCAGCGGGTGGCGATTCCCGGCTTCCCAGGTATCCCCCGGGGTTCGACTGAGATCGTCGCCAGACGTCTCCTCCGGGCCGTCAGGGCCGGCTACATCCACGTGGTCGAGATGGACATCGTCAACGCCTTCCCTTCGGTGCTTCGAGGGAAGCTCAAGTCCATGCTGATCGCCGATGGATGCCCCCAGGCGTTCGCCAACGTGATCCTCCAGTCCCTCGGGACCCGAGCCATCGATCCCGACCAGGACGGCAAGGTCATCCCGGTGACCGGCATCCCCTTGGGAAATCCCATCGGCCCTCTGCTGTTCAACTTCTTCGTTGCCGGTGTTCACGAGGTCCCGACCCCGGGGATCTTGGTGAGCTTCGCCGACAACTTCTTCCTAGCCGCCAGGTCAGGCGACGACCTGGACGAAGGCATCCAGCAGATCCATGTCGCCCTGGACGATCTCGGCCTCACGGCGGAGAGGGTCCAACGATGGTCCGTCGGGACCGATCGACCCCTTGGGATTCTCAAGGAGCATCTGATTCTCCGAGGTAGGGACGGGAAGGTAGTCATCCAACCCCGACCGAAATCGAAGATGAGGAACGCTCCCGAGGGAGAGGAGGGAGAGGAGGGAGAGGAGGGAGAGGTTGGTATCCGAGGGACGGTGGAGTACCCGATGAGAAGGGACTCCATCCACGGTGGTCGTGAGGTAGTCGGGAGTGATAGCTCCTGTATGGAGAAGGGCTCTCTCCCCCTCTACTCTCATGTCTCTCTCACAGACCCGGTTGACGGGTTCTGTGTCCGCCCGGACGCCGAACAAGGGGACCACCGCCCCGAAGGCATCCGCTCCGGCCACCAGGCGAAGCTGGGCCAGGTCGATGACCTGGACCCAGACCCGGCTGATGGCCACCTGGTCGATGCCCATCTCGACACCGACCAGGCCGACCCTTCCCCCGTCCACGACGCCATCGAGGACGGGGGAGGGTCAGCTGCGGACATCAACCTCCCGATCACTCTGGAGGACGTGGACACCCGCATCGCATCGCTGGAGTCCGGTTGTCTCCCACGGATCACCGTACCCGAGTGGGACGTGATCGCTCAGGGCAGCAAGCAGGCCATCGTCGCCAGGAAACTCGTGGCCATCTGGACCCGGATGTCCCGGCGACTGATCGCCCAGGGCGTCCGAGAGGTTCAGTTGTTCGTTCCCATGGACGACCGATTCCTCCAGGTGCCGGGCCTGTTCGGCTCGCCCCGCCGGTCAGGAGAGCCAGAGGATGACCACTGGAGGATCACGCAGTCCCCGATGCCCGTGGGTAACGAGGACGAGGGACACCTTCTGATGGTGCTCACCAGGAGAGGGCGGCTGGGGGACGACCGGCAGCGGCGGGCCATCAGAGACGGTGCTCACCTGGTTGCGTTCCCCCAGGCGCAGGGACAGCGATTCCGATGCACGGTCACGGGGCTCACGAGCAAGGAGGGACGGCGGGCGGCGCTGCCGGCGGTACGAGGACAGCTGTACCCCAACGAGACCACGGCGGTCGCCGAGGCGTTGGCGGATGCTCTCGACCAGCTTGCCAGCGACTTGGACATTACCATCTGGACGAGCACCGACCTGCTCCGGGCGGCGGTTCGAGGCCACTACTTGGACGAGCGCAGGAGCGCCTACGAGGGGGTGCAACCGCCCGACATCGACCGGGCGATTCAGCGGGCCTTGGTAGCGGTCGGCAAGCGTTCCGGGAAGACCAGGTTCAAGCACGCCCGGAACGGCGGTTCCGTCCACATGGAGATAGTTGCTGCCCGGTATGCACTCGCCAATCCGTCGGAGGTCACGAAGGCGATGGCGGCGGTGGAGAGGGAGTGGCCGGAAGCGCCAGCAGGAGCGTCACCAATGCCTACGTGGTGGGTCTGACACCTTCGTCCTGCCCATGCAGCCCGTCAGTTCGAGCGCTGCCTCGACCTGTGCACCGTGTGCCCCCACACCGCCCAGACTTTCTTCTTGTCGTCGTCGTGAACGCTGTCCCAGCACTCGTGGTGCTTCCGGTCGTCTATCAGGTCTCGGTCGAACTGCTGCGGAACCCACCGAATCCCCCGACGGCCGTCCCCGAGCAGCGTGTCTTCCCGGGGCCAGTGGAGGCGTTTGAGGAGCCACGTCGCCTGCTGGTACGAGCATCCGAGCTTGTCCGCCAGGTTGGAGGACTGGAACGGGACCCGGAACTCCCATGCTGCGAGTTCGGCCCGGCGCACGAGGTCGTCGTCTGGATTCTCAGCGTCTGGTGGCGGGCTCTCGCTGAACCTGTCCGGGTCTATGCCTGCCTCCTCTATCAACGCTGCGGCCCCATCCTCAATCGGCCCCTGGATGAAGTCGGCACCGTCCTCGTCCAGCATGGCCAGGAGATCGTCATCCACTTCCGGGATCTCCGGCGGCATCGTGCCCTGCTCGTCGTCCTGACGGGGGACGAACCTGGCTTCGTGATGATCATCTCCGTCCTCGTCGTCGGACGCAGCTGGCGGGGGCTCGAACTCGTCGAGCAAGTCCATGGTCTCGTGGAGCAGGTGCTCCAGGCTCTCCTTCTGGAGGAACGGGTGCAGCTTCCTGGCGTCTGCCAGCAGCCGTTCCCCTCGGGCCAGCCAGGCTGCCGCTCGCTTCTCGTCGGCGCTTCGAGTGGGTGGCACTGCTTGGGATTCGTTCGGGGGTGAGGAGTCCGGGTCGTCTTTCCCCTGAATGGCTTCCAATGCTGGCTTCAACCGCAGCACCTCAGCCCGCATCGTGTCGATGACCTGGGAACGAAGGGTCGCCGGAAGCGCAGCCAGCCGCATCGCCTCGGGCATGCTCCGGAGCAGGCCCGATCTCATGACCTCGATCACCTCCGGGGCGCTTTCGGCTATCCGCATGGCCTTCCGGACGGTCTCCCGGCTGACACCCATCCGAGCACCGGCCCGCTCCGTCGCCTCGCCCTTGGCACCAGCCGGCTGGTCCGCAACACCTTGCGTAGGGTGTCCGTCGTCGGGAGCCTTTCCTACGTGCATCCGTTTCCTGGCGAGTTCCCGTTCCTCCGGTAGCAGTGCCAGGGCGAATGCGGCCCGTTGCGGGGTGGTCAGGTGGCTGTAAGTGGAGGCAGCGGCGAGGAGGATTTCGGGGTCGTCAACGTTGGGTTCTTTGTCCTTCACGGGCTTGAGCGTACTGCGCTCAGATGACCTCTCGCAACGCAAACACCCCCCGAGGTTCCGGGGGGTGCTTGCTGGTCGTTGATCCCAGAAACCACGGAAGAGATCATCGTGCGGCGTTGCCAACCAGGCCAGACCTGCGGTGCCGGTCAAGGGATAGGCGACGGAAAGCCGTTTCCCCCTGGCAGCACGATCTTCCCGAACTTGGAAAACTCGGCAACGAAGCGGTCAACGTCAACCTCACCGACAGCGGCGATGGAGATGGCGGCATTGGGCCTGACCCCGTTGTCGGTTTGCAGGGGGCCTGGAATGAACCGGGGGCGACCTCGAATGAAGCAAAGTGGGTGGTTCCAAAGCTGTTGGAACCAGATGGACTCGGTGGCAGCACGGGTCAGGACGAGGGCCTGGGTGACTCGGCCGGCAGCGACCTCCTCGAACAGCTTGTCGAGCCACTGAGCGATCACGCTGCGCCGGTCCGTGATGGTCCCAAAGGGAGGATTCAGCCAGACCGCAGGAGAATCCCAGCGCTGTTCGATACCGTCGTCCTCGACGGTGTAGTACCTCGATGCCCGCACGATCTTCTGGGCATCAGCCGACGAGGCCGGGTCGAGTTCGATTTGGCCCATTACCCTCCTGGCAGCCGCCACGATCGGCTCCGGTGTGAACCAGTCGAAAGAGCCCCGTTTCCCCCACACTGTGGCGGCTTTGTCGGCTTCTCGAAGGCGGCAACCCGTCCGCTTCATTTTGTCGAGCAGCCTGGTCCTGCGCTCCTCCGAGAACTCCGACAGACGCCGAGCCTCGGGCATGGACCTCACCGTTCCGTCCCGCATCGCTCGGAGAACATCTGGTGCGCAATTAGC
>CAZITQ010000257.1:0-12131 GCA_964542165.1 uncultured Rickettsiales bacterium | reverse complement strand
CTGCCGGCCTACTTCCCGGCGAACACCGAGGTCCTCGACGACCTGGCGCACGACGACGACGCGGGGTGCGCCAGCAGCCAGTCGCTGACGTTCTCCCTGCTCGACCTGTCCGATGACGGCGCCCTGGATCTGGTGGTCACCGATCTGTGCGACAGCGACGGGGTCGGCACCGACGAGTGGTGGGTCTACCCGGCGTCCTGCTCCTGAGCGGGCCCGGGGAGAAGCGGATCGCGAGTTTCCATCGGATTCGGATGAAGGTGTCCGCGTTCCACGACCTGGACGAGACCTGTCGCCAGCTCCGCTCGAGGTCACCGAACTGCTTGGCCGAATCCGATCAGCGCGACGATCCCCACCAAAGATCCCCACGCCCCGTCCCACGCCACGTCCGCATCGCCCGTGCCTCCTGCGTGCGGCGGGGCAGCAGGGCGGGGGGGGGTCGCGCTTGCACCGGCCCCGGCCACCCTTATGCTGGGAACATGGCAGCTCCGACCCGTGTGACCCTCGCCCTCTCGGGCCACCGCACCGAGGCGCTGGAGCGCGCCGCGCCGGTGATGGCACGCCACGACGTCGTTGTGCTCGAGGAGCCTTCCATGCCCGGTTTCGGCGAGATGCTGGCCGGTGAGCTGGAGGTGGACGACTACCTGGAGACCCACGCCTTCGAGTTCCCGGAGCTGGCGCGGCGCACCTGCGAGCTGGTCCGCCACCTGCACGCCGATGGGATCCGGGTCGTCCAGAGCGAACCCTACCTGGAGCGGATGATGGAGGTGCACGACGCGTTCGAGGCCGGACGGCGGCCCGAGGAGGTGGAGACCGATGGCCTGCGCGGTCGCGTCTACCGCACCGAGCGGGCCTGGACCGGCGCGCTGATGGAGTACTACTGGACCGCGCCCACCTCCA
This sequence comes from uncultured Rickettsiales bacterium, assembly GCA_964542165.1. Lineage (GTDB taxonomy): Bacteria > Myxococcota_A > UBA796 > UBA9615 > CAYRNR01 > CAYTBN01. The sequence continues at coordinate 11,234 of CAZITQ010000257.1, read as the reverse complement.
CCTTCGAACAGACCGTGCGCACGTTGCAGCAGTTCGCCCGCGAGGACGCCACCCGCGGGCGACTGCGCGACCGGCTGCGCGCGGACGCCATTGCGTCGCTGGCGCGAACTGGGCGACAGCTGTTCGTGGAGGCCGGCTACCTCCACGTGGGATTGCGGCGCGAGCTGCGCACCGTCCTCCCCGATGACGTCGAGCTGGTGAACTACCTGCCCATGGAGCCGGTCTACCGCCGACTCTGCGGCCGACCGCAACCCCTGGCCCCCGGCGACCGCCTGACCCTGCGCTACACCTTCCACCCGGAGTTTGCCGGTCCCCGCGCCGACCTGCTGGCGGCACGGGCGCTGATCCACGTCAAGATCGAGGCCAAGGAGGAGCTCACCGGCAGCCCCGGCGACGAGACCCCCCACGCCCGCGACGAGGTGGAGACCGCACGCCTGGTGGAGGAGCTGAGCTACGCCGACTGCGAGCGCCTGTTCCCCCTCGTCAGGACGCTGGAAACACGCGCTGCGCGGGAGATCGTGTCGGGCGGCTGAGAGCGACCCCCACCGCACCCGACTCGCGCCTGCTCATCCGTTCTCACGCACGGCCTGCAACAACGCCGCCTCGAGCCACAGCGCCCGTTCGTCCGAGCCCGCGTCCATCGACACGAAGGCGTCGTCGGAGAACAGGGTGATCCTCGGCATGGGAGTCAGGGAGACTCGAATCCACTCCAGCGCCTCCAGCGGAATCGCCTTCGGACGACCGAGGGAGGGGCGGAAGACCACCTGTCGCCCATCGACGCGCACCGTCGCCGGTCGCGTCGTGGCCCAGCGCAGGATCGTCCCCAGCACCAGGACGATGGCCACTGCGAACAGACCGATCTCGAGCGATTCGAGCGGTCTCTTCGCCACGGCGAAGACGATCCCGGCGGGGGGGGCGAGAACGACTGCGAAGGCGGCCAGGATCAGGAACAGGGGATCCAGGATCTTCCAGGTCGCCTCGAACACTCCACCGCTGCGCGACGCCGAGATGCCGTCGGGGGGGTCCCCGGGTGCGTCCGGAACGATCTTGCGCAGCTCCATGTACCGCACCAGGGGCAAGTCGAGTTCGGACCACAGCCGGATGTGTGGCGTCTCTCCGGAGAAGTCGAACAGCGGCGCCTTGAAGGTCTTGGCCAGGGTCTCCGCGGCGAACCAGGCGGCGCCCATGTGCCCGTGGTCCGCCAGGCGGACCGACGTCCCACCCAGGAGTCCGGGGCCCCCGAGCAGCAGCTGGTCGATGCGCTTCAGGGCGGCACGGTCCAGGCTCCGCTGTTGTTCGGCTGCCTCGTCGGACGCACCGCGCAGTCGCTCCAGGTTCTTGCGGGCCTGCGGGTCGATGTCGTCGAGCATCACCGACAACACGAAGCGCAGCTGCTCCACGGTGCCCCCCCGGTGGGTTCGCTGGCGGTACACGTACGACGAGACGAATACCCCGCCGATCTCCGGGAACGGGATCCGATCCCCCCCGGGAAGGACCAGGATTTCTTCCTGGAGGTCCACCGTCGCCGATCCACGGTTGAAGAACCACAATCCCAGCCCCACCAGCCCCAGCGTCCACGCCGACAGGGCGAACACCGTGGTCAGCACCGCCCAGCCCGGGTGATCCATCCACAGGAACAGGGACGGCACCGTGGCCAGGATCGCGGACCCGATCCCGTACCGGGCGATGCCCCCAAACGGCCGGCGCCAGTCGTCCTTGGCCCAGACGCGTGCGGACCGTCCATCCCTGGAGCGCTCGATGATGTGGGTCATTCCAGCCTCCCCGAAGCTGGGATCGTACCGGATCCTGGCGTCTTGCCGAACGCTCCGTGGACCCCGCCGTGGAGCTCCGGGACAGGATTGCCGTTGTAATTGTACTGACCGGTCAGTACAATTCGTCGCGAACCACGAGGGAGGCCGACATGAGCACGCCTGGGCGGAGGAACGATGGGGGACGCAAGACCTCCCGGGGGGCCCGAACCCGGGAGCGCATCCTGGACGTGGCGGCCGACCTCGTGTCGCAGGAGCCTTCGGCGACCGTGGGGCTGGAGCGAATCGCCCGCGCCGCCGGGGTCGCCAAGAGCAGCGTGCTGTGGCATTTCGGCAACAAGGAGCAGCTCTACCTCGAGATCGCGGAGCGCTGGTTCACGGACTTCCAGCGCTCGATGACCGCGGAGGTCGGCGGACGTCGCGATCTGCGACAGGCGTTGCCTCACCTGCTGCTGGGGTACTCCAGCTTCCTCGCGGCTCGTCCCGAGGCCAACGTCGTCCTGTTCACCCTGCTGTTCGGCGCCCCGCGCGGCAGCGAGCTCCACCGCCGGATTGCCGAGATGTACCGGACCTTCCGCCAGGGCATCGTCGAGGCGACTCACGTCGGCGGCCAATCCCTGTCGGAGACGGACGCGGCGTTGATCGTCGCGGTGCTCGACGGCGTCTTCGTGCAGGGCTTCATCGATCCCGAGGGGTTCGACCCCGGCGACGCCCTCGCGCGCCTCGCGGAGGTCATCCCGGGCTGGTCGCCGGTGGACGCGTCGTGAGCGTCCAGATCCGCCACGGCATCTGCACGCTGTGTGACGCGGGCTGCGGCTTGCGTGTCGAGGTCGAGGGCCGGACGATCGTATCGGTACGCGGCGACCGGGACGACGCGTTCAGCCGAGGACACGTCTGTCCCAAGGGTGTGGCCCACGAGGATCTCCACCACGATCCCGACCGCCTCCGCAAGCCCCTGGTGAAGCGCGACGGCGAGTGGAGGGAATGCAGCTTCGAGGAGGCCTACGGGTTGGTGTCACGGCGCCTCGCCGCTCTGCAACGCAGGGACGGTAGAGACAGCGTCGGCTTCTACTACGGCAACCCGACCGGGCACGACTACAGGGCGATGTTCGGCGTGGCGCTGTGGCAGAAGCTGCTGGGTAGCCGCAACGTGTTCTCCTCCAACTCGGTCGATGCCCATCCACGGATGCTGGCGTCGCTGAAACTGTACGGAAACCAGGCGCTGCTGCCGGTGCCGGACATCGAACGGACGGACCTGCTGGTGGTGATGGGGGCCAATCCCGTGGTCTCCCACGGCAGCGTGATGACCGCGCCGGACACCCGGCGTCGGTTGCGGGACATCCGGGCCCGGGGGGGGCGGATCGTGGTCATCGATCCGCGTCGCACTGAAACCGCAGCCCTGGCCGATCAGCACCAGTTCATCCGCCCGGGGACCGACGCGCTGCTTCTGCTGTCGGTCATCCACGAGCTGGACCGCCAAGGCCGGGTGAGCTCCGACGCGCGCGACCTCGCCGCGGGGGTGGACGAGCTGCTGGAGATCGCCGCGGCGTTCCCCGCCACGGTCACCGCGGACCGCACCGGTGTGGACGCCCGAGCGGTTGCCACGCTCGCGGAGGCGTTCGGGACCGCCGAGCGCGCGGTGTGGTACGGCAGGATGGGTACGAGTACGCAGGCCTTCGGCTGCGTCTCGACGTGGCTGATCGACGCGCTCAACGTGATCAGCGGCAACTTCGACCGTCCCGGCGGCGCGATGTTCGCCACCCCCGCCGTCGACCTGGCCGGACTCTCCGCGCGGATCGGCCTGACCGGTGACTTCGGGCGGTGGACGAGCCGGGTGAGCGGACTCCCGGAGTTCAACGGCGAGGTCCCGGTGGCGGCGCTGGCCGACGAGATCGAGACTCCTGGAGTCGGCCAGATCAAGGGCATGCTGGTATTTGCTGGCAATCCAGTCCTCTCCAACCCCAACGGCCCGCGGGTGGAACGCGCTCTCGACGGCCTGGAATTCCTGGCGTGCGTCGATTTCTATCTCAACGAGACGACCCGTCTGGCCGACGTGATCATCCCGCCCGTGGGTCCCATGGAGCGATCTCACTATCCGGTGCTCGAGTTCACGATGGGCGTGCGGGACGTGGCTCGCTATGCCCCGCCGGTGGTGGAGCCTGAGCCGGGCCGCCCCGACGACTTCGGAATCCTCGCGGCCATCCTGCTGCGTCTGCTGCGCGCCCGGGGGGGGCTCCAGCGGCTGAGTGCGGCCGCCGTGGGACTCTTCGCCCGCTTGGTGGAATCGGAACGGATCCTGGCCTGGATCCTGCGGCTCGGTCCCCGGGACCTGACCGTCGAGAGGATCAAGGAGGCAACCCACGGCATCGATCTGGGTCCGCTGCAACCCCGCGGCACGAGCGTGTTGCGGACCTCCGATCGGCGCGTGCAGCTGTGCCCCGCGTTGTTCGCCGGCGACATCGAACGTCTGCGTGGCTCCCTGTCCGCGCCCGAGGATTCCCGCCTCCCGCTGAGGTTGGTCAGCCGACGGACGCTCACGAGCATGAACTCGTGGCTGCACAACCTCCCGCGGCTTCGCAAGGGACCCGAACGCTGCGTACTGTTCCTCCATCCGGACGACGCAGCCCGGGCCGGCGTGGCCGGGAACCAGCCCGTCCACCTCGTCTCGCGAGTCGGTACCCTCGTGGTCCCCGCGGAGATCTCCGACGAGATGATGCCCGGCGTGGTCAGCATGCCGTTCGGGTGGGGGCACACCCGGCAGGGAGCGCGGCTGCGGGTCGCTGCGGCGAGACCGGGAGCGAGCATGAACGACGTGGTCGACGACCGCCGGGTCGACGCGGTTTCCGGCACCTCGGTCCTCGACGGGATCCCCGTGCGCGTCGAGCCCGTCGTACCGGCCGAGTCGGCCCTCAGCTGATCCCCGGTCGCGGCGGTGGAGCCCCGATCGCACGGCGGAATCAGCGCTTGCGAACCTCCCACAGCGAATCCACGAAACGGCGGCCGTCGTCCAGCCACTGGGCCTCGATGGAGAAACCCGTATCGCGGGCCAGGGCCTCGATGTCTTCAGGTAGGTACTTGTACGAGTACTCGGTGTGGATGGGCTCGAAGGGGAGGAAGTCGAAGTCGTGGTCGACGGCGGCCACGCGGACCGTCTGGCGGGCCTTGCTGACCAGGTAGCTCTCCATGGCGCCGGAGAACACGTTGTAGGTGGCGTGGTGCTCGAACGCGTCCACGTCGAAGTCGCCCTGGAGCTCGCGGTTGATCCGGGTCAGCAGGTTCAGGTTGAAGGCCGCGGTCACCCCTTCGGCGTCGTTGTAAGCCGACAGCATGGTGTCGATGTCCTTCTTCAGATCAAAACCGATCAACAGCAGATCGTCCTCGCGCAAGAAGCTCCACAGCGAGCGCAGGAAGGCCCGAGCGTCGGGCAGGTTGAAGTTGCCGATGTTCGAGCCCAGGAGCAACACCACGTTGCGCCGCTCGCTGTAGCGGGCGTTCCACATCATCCCGTCCAGGTACTCGGCCACCAGCCCCTGGGCCTCGAGCCCTGGAAACGACGCGTCCAGCGCTGTCATCTGGGCAGCCATCGCCGCCTCCGAGATATCGATGGGACGGTAGACGAAGTCCAGGTGCTCGGCCCGGAGGGATTCCAGCAGGAGGTTGGTCTTCCGCCCGTCGCCGGAGCCCAGCTCCACCAGCTGGAACGGCTCGTCGATCAGCATCTCCGCCAGCTCTCCGCGCCGGCGGGAGAGGATCCGATGCTCGGACCGGGTCAGGTAGTACTCGGGCAGGTCCATGATGCGGCGGAACAGCGCGCTGCCCCGTTCATCGTAGAAGTGCTTGGACGACAGCCGCTTGCGTGGCTGGGACAGGCCCTGGAGCACGTCGAGGGCGAAACGCAGACGAGCCGATCCCGCCTCCTGCAGGTCCTGGGTGGTCAGCACGCGGTAGTCGGCGCCCATGGTCGGCCCCCTTCAGCGATCCGCTGCGAGCCGGAGGCTGGCGAACTGCCAGCGCCGATCGGGCGGGAAGAAGTTGCGGTAGCTGGCGCGCAGGTGCCCGCGTGGGGAGGCGACCGAGCCGCCCCGCAGCACCATCTGGCCAGACATGAACTTGCCGTTGTACTCCCCGACTGCCCCCTCCGGGGGGCGATAGCCCGGGAAGGGGAGGTAGGCGCTGGCGGTCCACTCCCAGACGTCGCCGAACAGCTGATGGAGCCCGTCGGCGGCCCGCCGGCCCGCGGGCTGCAGGAACCCGTCGTCGGCGAAGTGTCCCCGCGCGGGATCGGCCCCGAGGGCCGCGACGGTGGCCTCCCACTCGAACTCGGTGGGCAGGCGCGCCCCGGCCCAGCGGGCGTACGCGTCCGCCTCGTAGTGGCTGACGTGGGTCACGGGCGCGCCGCTGTCCAGGTCCCGTAGCCCCCCCAGGGTGAACTCCCGCCAGCGTTCCCCCTCGCGACGCCAGTACAGGGGCGCTTCCCAACCCGAGCGTTCGACCTCCGCCCAGCCGTCCGACAACCACCAGCGGGGTTGCCGATAGCCGCCGTCTTCGACGAAGGCCAGGTACTCCCCCGCCGTCACGGGGGTGTCCCGCAGGGCGAAGGGGGAGAGGAATGCACGGTGCCTGGGACCCTCGTTGTCGTACGCGAACCCGTCGCCGCCGTGGCCCACCTCGACCAGGCCGGGTTCCAGCTCCAGCCAGGACGGATCGGGGTCTGCGGTGGGCGGTGCGGGCAGATCCGGGTCGTAGGCGGGAAGCAGGGGATTCAGTGAGAGGTTGAACTTCACGTCGGTCAGCAGCAGCTCCTGGTGCTGCTGTTCGTGGTTCAAGCCCAGCTCGACCAGCTGTGCAGCCCCCGCCCACGATGCCTCCTCGACCGAGGAGAAAAGCTCCGCCATGCGCCCATCCACCACCCGTCGGTAGGCGAGCACATCGTCGAGGGACGGCCGCGTGAGCAGGCCGCGCTGGGCCCGGACATGCCGGGGTCCAACGCCCACGTAGTAGGAGTTGAACAGGTACCCGTAGCCCGGGTGGACGGGCTCGTAGCCCTCCGCGAACCGCCCGAGGAGGAAGGTCTCGAAGAACCAGGCCGTGTGGGCCAGGTGCCACTTGGGCGGAGAGACGTCCTCGATGGCCTGGACCGCGCAGTCCTCGGCCGACAGAGGACCGCAGAGCCGCTCCGTTCGAGCGCGGACCGCTCGATACCGATTCCACAGGATCCGGCGTTGTTCATCCATGGGAGCCCCGTCGTGTACGCTTGGGCGAATTTAGCTCGCCAGGACTTACAGACGGGTAACCATCCCAGCCAGCAGGGCAACCCTGCTCCGGTGGACCTGGGAAGACGGGATGGGTCGGTCCAGCGTCGATTCCGTTGGCTCTGCCTGTCGCGGGTCCTACCCCCTGCTGCGCTCGTCCTCCGTCAGGCGGTCGTAGCGAACTGTCTTCGGGGACCGCCACAGCGTGGTCCCGTCGGCCGCGATCACGCGCAGCGACTCCAGCCCGTACCCCACGCGAAGCACTCCGTCCCGATCCAGATCGAGGCGGTGGTCGTGCTCGCCGATCCGGCTGGGCGAGTCGGGCGCCAGGGGCCCGAGCCAGAGTTCCGGAGCCTCCCCGGGGCGCGCGCGGGCAACGTGGCTCCAGGTGCTGCCCTTCCACCGACGCGCGCAGGCGAACAGCAGGTGGACGGTGCCCCCGGCATCGGCCGCGACCCCGTGTACCTTCTTGACCTCGAGCCCGGCCAGATCCCGCTCGTACGCCAGCTGCCCGTTGCGCTCGTACGCGGCGAGATGCGCCCCCTTCCGGTCCACCAGGTAGAGGCGTCCGTCCACACCGGCGGCGAGCTGGACGTCATCCGGCGGGACGGCCAACCGGTGGGGAAGCTGCCCCCAGACGGCGGGCTCCACGCGGGCGCCCAGGCTGTCGACGGTGCTCTTGCCCTTGCCGAGCACGCGGGCGAACAGGCCCTGGGGTCGAGGGCCGTCTTCACCACCGGACGGCCACAGGGCCACCGGCTTGCCGCAGCGGTCGAACCGGAGCAGGGTCGGCTCCCACTCGCGCGACCCGCGCTGCAGAACCACGAGCGTGCCGTCCGCGTCCACGCACGCGCCGTGGACGTGTTGCAGATCGGGGGGCCGCGGTTTCGCGGGGGGCAGATGGTCCCCCTCGGAACCCCGGCAGTCCACGGCTCCGAGGGCATCCCCGGATCGCGGGTCGACGACCACGATCCGCGCGCTCGGGACCCCGCGGTAGCCCGTCCCCGGATCGATCAACACGAGGAGGTCCCCGCCGGCCGACGAGTGGAGTTGCGCGTCCTCACCAAAGGTGATCTCCCGCTGGATCCACCTCAGACGCCCATCGAGGTCGGCTGCCGCGAGGCAGCAACCACCGCCCGGGTAGTTTCGGTCCTCGGTATAGGCCAGCAGGGTCGTCCCGCTGCGCCCGGCCGCGAGGCCCACGAACTCGCTACAGTCCTGCGGCACGATCCCCACCGCGTCGTCCTTGGCCAGGCACAGCAGCCACGGCTCCCGCGTGGAGGCCGGGTGGATCCGGACCCAGATGGCGTCCGGGATGTAGGTGCTCTCCTCGCAGTAGCCGCAGGGTACGGTCCGGGCACTGCCGTCCACCTCGAGCACCGCCCCGCAGCTGACGCAGTGCAGCTGGAGCGGCTCGCCTCCGTCCGGGGCGACCTTCGTCGCCGGCAGGGTCTCGCCCACCAGCAGCGAGGCCAGCGGGTGGACCTCTCGCATCCACTCCGGCGTGGTCCGCACGGACAGCTCCCCCTCGCATACCGGACAGACCAGCGTGCCGACCTCGGCCGCCGCCACCAGAACGTCGCTGGCGAGGTTCTGCTCGCACAGGGTGCAGCGGGGCGGGACGTGCCCGAATCGGGTCTTGTACGTGCGGCCACTCACCTGATGGGTGCTGGTGGTGATCTCGCCCTCGGGCATATCGACAGCGTGCCCCGCCAGGTAGCCGAACACCTCGACCCAGGCCCGCAGAGGCATGGCCACCACGTGCTGGCAGTTCGAGCAGGAGAGGCTCTCGGCGGCGCCGTTGATGGGCACCCCCGACGAACACTTGGGACACTCGACGATGGCCTCGAACCAGATGCCGATGTGGGACATGGGGCTTCCTCGCGCGAACCAGGAGTATATCGATTGACGCGATGGATGGCGGGGGCTCTGGGGGGAGAAACCGCGAAAGGACATTCGCTGCCGCGAGTTGCACATCAAACCGCTGCGGAGGATGCCCACCCGAGCTCGGCGCTAGCCCCCGACGTCATCTCTGTGGCGATCACCTGGTCCACCGCTAGACGATTGGGCCCGCCAATCAACATGCAAAATGCAATACATGACCCCCACCCCAGCGCCCCTCGGTTGCCCCCGCTCGAACTCGAGAGCCTAAGATCGAGCGAAACCGTCGACAATAGCCCGCTCACGGTCGACAGGACCGTTCGCCACCTGGGATGCTGGGACCGACGGATCGTGGCGGCCGGCCGGAGAGGGAGCGGTGGATGACCCGGAGATCCACGAGGCGTGTTCTGTCGTCGCTGATCCTCGGGCTGGCGTTCTCGGCCCCCGCAGGCCAGGCCGTGGCGGACATCGCGCCCCCCACCATGCCCTACGTGGCCTCGCCGATCCCCCTGGCGCAGGCTCCAGAGCAGTCCCTCGAGCTGGCCACGGACACCATCGAGATCGAGCTGTTCCCGACCCTGGTGCGGGTTCGCATGCGACTGTCGGTCCGCGGACCCACCGGGACGGGCGAGCCCTGGCTCATCGGCGCCCCCCGGTCGGTGCCGGTGGCCAGCTTCCTCGGCCCCAATCCCTTCGTCGCGGACCTCCTCGCGGACGCCCTGACCGATGATCTGGACCTCGTGAACCTGGACGAGGAACTCGCGGAGCGGCCTGGATCGAGGGGGGAGCCGGCCGACGATCCCGTGCAGGAATCGACAGAAAGACCGGAGTCCCGTGCACTGATCCGGGCGCCCGCGGTCGACCCGCCGGACCCAGCCCCCGTCCGGTTCGTCTCCCAGGAGCCCGAGTCCTACGGCGACCTCGTACTGCCCGCGCCGTTCCAGTCCGGGGCCTGGGCGGGGGTGCCCTGGGGCGACCTGGAGGCAGTCGTGAACGGGACGCCGCGCGTGCCGGAGCTCCGCCGCTACCAGCTCGAGGACCACCCGCGCCCGGTGGACTGGTTCTGGTGGATCCTCGCGCTGGATCCTCCGGCCTCGGGCGAAGCGGACGTGGAGCTGTCCTTCGTTCAGCCGCTCTACGAGTGGATCCGAACGCCGATCCCCCTGCGCGATCAACCCCGGGAGACCTGTGTAACCACCGGAGACAGCAGCTCCCCCCGGCTCGTGGTCGACGCCTTCGGCCTGGTCGACCTCACCGCGGCCCTCCCGGAGACCACCCGTCCCACGGAGGTCCGCGTACTCCCCCGGGTGCCGGTGGGGACGGCGATCTGCACCGATTCGCCGCTGACCCGCGAGCCGGATGGGTCGCTCGTCCTGTCCCACGATGGGGAGGCCGAGGAGGACTGGACCTGGTCGGACATGAACATCACGCTGTGGATCCCCGCGGCGACGACCGACGCACCTTTCCAGTCCAGTCCGCCCTACGACCTCGGCGACCTCCGGCCCGTGTGGACCGTCCACGACCGGGTGTCCCGGTTCGCCCGCTCCGGCCCGGCCGCGGGGGTCGACGACGACGCGTCGTGGGACGCGACGCGTGACCGGGCCCGGCTCTGGGTGCCCTTCCTGAGCGACCTGCGCGACACGGCGCTCGACGATCCGGACGAGGAGAGCCGGGCGTTCGCCACCGCGCTGCTGTTCGAGCTGGCGGGATCCTGCGGGGGGATGCGGATCGTGGAGGACGGCGTCGAGACGTTCGTCGAGGACAGCGGCTGCCGCGGGTGGCTGACTGACGACCTGTCCGGAGTTTCGGACGGTGCAGGAGTTACGACTCCCAACGCCCTTCTGCGACTCTACGGCGAAGGGCACCTGGACGATGACGGCGAAGGCGGGGCCAGCTACCGCGAGGCGAGCGCGTTCGGGCAGCGCCACCTGCCCGTGGAGGAGGCGTTCACCCGGTTCCAGCGCCGGAGGAACCGGACCTGGGGTGGCGCCGGGGCCCTCGCGATCGCGTCCCTGGTCGGGATCTTCGTGTGGCGGCTACGGACCCGGAGGTGAGACGGGCAACAGGCCCGGCTGGCCGGTCGGCGGACCCATCGTAGCCGCGGTCTTTCGCTCCAGACAGCCGGTGAAATCCCCAGGCCGCCGCCGCACTCCTGGCCTCAGCACCCCGCCCCGGGGAACACCTCTGCCACGAGGTGGCCACGAGGTGCCACCCGAATCCCCCACGAGGTGCCCCACGAGGTGCCACCCGAATCACCTGCCCACGAGGTGCCCCACGAGGTGCCCACGAGGTGCCCACGAGGTGCCACCCGATTCCCCCCCACGAGGTGCCT
>CAZITQ010000256.1:0-12472 GCA_964542165.1 uncultured Rickettsiales bacterium | reverse complement strand
GCGATCTTGGGGTTCCTGGGTGTGATGGTGCTGGGGTTCGGGGTGGCCTGCAGTGTGGGTGGGGGGAGTGCGCCGGCGGTGGTGGGTGAGGAAGAGGCCGAGGAGGGGCCCCGGTCCGAGCCCGAGTCCGAGTCCGAGTCCGAGTCCGAGCCCGAGTCCGAGGCCGAGCCCGATCCCGAGTCCGAGGCCGAGGCCGAAGGCCGCCGCTCCAAGCAACTCGTACAGCTGATCCCAGACCCTCGAAATTCACCCCCAAATGTCGGGACTGACGAGGCAACGTCAGAAGAGCCCGCAGAGATTGATTCTCGGCCGCTGTCCCTTGCCGCCCCCCAACCGCCCCGTACATCCGAAGGAACTACCGAAGGCCCCGCCCCAGAGGCCACGTCTGAGCCCAGGGCCCAGACGGTGGACAGCGGCTGCCCGGCGGTCTTGCCGGATGACATGAGTTCCGATCGCCGCGCGAGGGGCGACCTGATCGTGGTGTGGAAGTCCCAGTACAAGCTCGGCTTCTACCGGGAAGGGAACCTGGCGGACGTGGAGGGGGACGGGGCGGCCTGCTTCGACGTGGCGCTGGGGTTCGAGCCGGTGGGGGCCAAGACGGTGCGGGGGGACGGGAAGACGCCGGAGGGGTGGTACTGGGTGGCCTGGAAGATCCCCGAGGGCAAGACGAGCTTCTACAAGGCCCTGTACGTGAACTACCCCAACGAGGACGACGCGGCGCGGGGACTCCGGGAGGGACAGATCTCCCAGGCGACCCACGACCGGATCGTGAGCCGGGCGAAGAAGAAGAGCACGGTCACCGACTCGATCCTCGGCAGCCTGATCGAGATCCACGGGTCTGGCAACTGGCCCCGGAACTGGACCCTGGGCTGCGTGGCCCTGGACAACGGGGACATGGACTGGCTGTACGACGCCTCGGCGGGCGGAAAGACGGCGATCCGGATTCTCCCCTGATCCGAACCTCGCAAGGCGGGCTGGCTACCCGAAATCCCCGCTCTGGCAGAGCTCGACGGTCCGGTCGTCCCAGTCGGCCAGGGCGTTGAGGATCTGGCGCACGAGGAACTCGTCGTCGGTGCTCAGGTCGAGCCAGCCGCTGTGGCGCCACAACCCGTAGAGGTGGATCACCCGGCCCGCCTCGCGCTCGTAGTAGATCTCCAGCTGGTAATCCTGGGTGAAGTAGTAGTCGTCGTTCTCGAACTGGGCCTCCTCGGGCATCCAGGTGCGCGTGATCAGGACGGGGCCGAAGGGGCTGACCTCCCCGTCCACGTTGGGCACGTGGCGGGCGCCGCCGTGGATGAACTCGGTGTACAGGGCACCGGCCACGAACTCGGCGGAGATGTCCACGTCCCAGGTCAGGTGGGACTCCTCGCGGGCCCGGTAGGCGTCGACGTCCGAGGTGTAGCGCCGGTCGTAGGACTCGTACTCGCCCGTGTACAGCTCGTCCTGCTCCAGGGCGGTGACGATGGCCTCCACCTGCTCCAGGGTGCAGTCCAGGCTGTTGGCCAGGTACATGCCCGCCAGCTCGCCTGGGTCGGCGCTCTCCCGCATCTCCACCAGGTCCATCTGCTCGCGGGTGAACTCGCTCAGGGACCCGTCCACGACCTCCTCGAGATTCGCCGCGTCCACGGCCACGTCGAAGTTGGCCACGGCCCCGGCCAGCTCCTGGTCCAGACCGTCCCCGTACTTGGCCCAGGTGTAGTGGAAGAGGCCGTCCAGGTCCTCGGGAGCCGGCTCCACGTCCTCGCAGCCCACGGCGATCGCCACCAGGACGGCAAGTGCCCCCGCCGCACCCCGTGTGCGCGCGCGGGCCGCAGCACGTAGACTTCGGTGGTCGGCCCCCGGGAGGCGGCCGGCCCACACGTCACGCTGAGGTTGTTCCATGGCCACGTCGCTCCGGCTCCTGTCCTGCCTGCCCCTCTTCGCTCTTCTCGCCTGCGGTGCGGTCCACAGGCCGGTGGCGACCCCGCCCCCGGTGGCGCTCGAAGAATACCACCGGGCCGTGGACTGGTCATCGGCGGGTCAGGAGGCGGCGGAGTTCCTGTCCGCCTACCTGCAGGTGGATACGGTCAATCCACCGGGCAACGAGACCCGGGGAGCGGAGTTCCTGGCGGCGGTGCTGGCGCGGGAGGGCATCGAGAGCGAGATCCACGAGTTCGCCCCCGGACGCGGCTCCCTGGTGGCCCGCCTCCCCGGGGAGGGCACCGAGCCCCCGATCTGCCTGATGTCCCACATCGACGTGGTCACCTCCGAGGCCGGGTACTGGCCCGAGGACAAGGGACCGCTGTCCGGGGTCATCGACGAGGAGGGGGTGATCTGGGGCCGCGGCGCCCTGGACATGAAGGGCATGGGCGCCATCGAGCTGATGGCCATGCTCTGGATCCACCGACTGGGCCTCCCGCTCAAGCGCGACATCGTCCTGCTGGCGGTGGCCGATGAGGAGATCGGCGGCGGCGGCGCCCGACTGATCGCCGAGGAGCACTGGGACGCGATCGGCTGCTCCCACATGATCAACGAAGGCGGCTTCGGTGTGCGCGACGCCCTGTTCGACGGCCAGACGGTGTTCGCGATCTCCATCGCGGAGAAGGGCAACGTCTGGGTCCGGATGACCGCTCACGGCGAGCCCGGCCACGGCTCCACGCCCGTGCCCGACCGGGCCCCGGAGCGGCTGCTGGACGCCATCGGCAAGATCGACGCCCGGGAGCCCGTGGTGGCCTTCCACCCGGCGCTGTACGAGCTCTTCTACACCATCGGACTGCAGCGCAAGGGGATCGAGAGGGCGGCGATGACCCGGCCCCTGTCGGTCCGGCTGCTGCTCAAGGGCATGTTGCTGGACAACCCGGCCACCGCGGCCATGATCACCGACACGATCCAGCTCACGGGGCTCGAGGGTGCCCACGCGCCCAACGTGGTCCCGGCGGAGATGACCGCGATCTACGACACCCGGCTGCTGCCGGGCACCACACCAGAGCAGATGCTGGCCGAGCTTCGCCGGCTGGTGGATCACGACCCGAACATCACCTTCGAGGTGATCCAACAAAAGGAGGGCAACGGCAGCCCCTGGGACGATCCGTTCTACCTGGCCATCGCCCGCCACACGGCCGAGGGGCGCGACGACGCCGTGGCCGGCCCCATCGTCTCGGTGGGGTTCACCGACACCATCTTCTTCCGGGCTCTGGGGGTGAACGGGTACGGGATGATCCCCTTCGAGATCACCTCCGAGGAGCTGAACACCATGCACGGGCACCGAGAACGGGTCTCGGTGGAGAACGTGCGCGAAGGGCTGCGCCGGCTGTTCGCGATGGTGGTGGACGTGTCCTGCCATCCGGGGCGGCAGCTGCCGTCGCAGCCGGTGGTGGCGCCGATCTGGCGTATGCCCGAGGCCGAGGCCGAGTCCGAATCCGAGACCGAGTCCGAGACCGAGACCGAGTCCGAGACCGAGGCCGAGACCGAGTCCGAGACCGAGGCCGAGTCCGAGGCCGAGTCCGAGACCGAGTCCGAGACCGAGAGCGATGGGACCCCCATCGGATGAGACGGATCCTGCTCGCAGCCGCCGCCGCTCTGGTGATCGCCGGCTCGGCGGCGAGTGCCGAGGAGCCGGGGGACGCCGACGAGACGGCCGTCGAGACCGACGCGACGACGGCCCCCGCCAAGAAACACCGCTGGTTCGTCTTCCCGATCGCGGCCTTCGACACGGACGACGGGTTCGGGTTCGGTGGGCGATTCGAGCTGCAGCGCATCGATCCGGACTACGATCCCTACAAGGCATCGTTCCTGGTGCACGCCTACGTCTCCTTGCGGGGGTACCACCACCACCGGCTCCGCTGGGACTTCCCCGGCCTGGGACCACGCAGGAACCTGAGATTTTCCGCGCGGCTGGCCTACCGGCAGTGGATGAACGACGGGTACTGGGGCATCGGCAACGGCACCGCCGTGGAGGCCGCGACCCTGGAGGAGCTGCCACCCGACGATCCCCTGCGCAAGCGGTACCGCTACGACCTGCTGCAACCCTACGTCTACGCCATGCTCCGGGGTGACGCGCCCCGCGCCCTCAACGCGTTCGCCTCGGTCACCCTGCAGTACACCCGCGTCGCGACCTACGAGGACTCCTTGCTGGGGGAACACCGACCCGAAGGGATGCAGGGCGGCTTCTCCCTGCAGTTCTCCGGTGGGCTGGTGGTCGACACCCGCACCCCGGAGCTGACCCCGGAGCGCGGTGTCCTCGCCGAGGCCGCCCTTCGGATCTCCCCCCGCTTCCCGGGGGGCACCGGACCCTACTACGGGCCGTTCGTCTCCCTGAGGCACTTCATCGCGCTGAAGCCCGACCGGGCGGTGCTGGCGTACCGGATCATGGGCGAGTGGCTGTTCGGCGACGTGCCGTTCTACGAGATGACCCGCTGGGGCGGCGCGGTCCCGGTCCTCGGGTTCGGTGGCTGGGAGACCCTGCGGGGGGTGCCCTTCGGACGCTATCGCGCCCCCGGCCGCGCGATCCTGAACGTGGAATGGCGGATCGACGTGCTGCGCCACCAGCTGTTCAAGGGCTTGCTGCGCTGGCAGGTCGTGCCCTTCGTGGACGTGGGTGCCGTCTGGGGCGCCGGCGACGACGCCACGGCGCCCGCGCCGGACGTACCCTTCCATCCGTCGGTCGGCATTGGCCTCCACCCGGTGCTGTCGGACGCCTTCGTGGGGCGCGTCGACGTGGCCATCGCCCCGGAGCGGGTCGTGGACTCCGACGGCGAGATCTCCCACAAGCTGGACTGGGGGCTCTACTTCGTCTTCGACCAGACGTTCTAGTTGCAGCTCCCGCACGCCTCCGCTACACCCCTGACAGGGAGGCCCCCGTGATCCGGATCCACGCCCCCGTCTGGGTGCTCACCGCGCTGCTGTTCGGCGCCTGTGAGGGCCCCGACGACGACGACAGCGCCGTCCCGGCCGAGGAGTTCGAACCCAGCCTCGAGTACCGCGGCGACATCGCCGTTCTCCGGGTCGGGGGCACGCCGTACGAGATGGGATTCCAGCACGGCACCCTGTTGCGCGACGAGCTGCTCGACGGAGCCGAGTGGATCGAGAACTCGGAGCTGGGACTGCTCGAGCCACTGGCCGACTACTACGGGCTGCTGGACGAGGCGTGGGCCAACTCCTACCCGGACGTGATCGACGAGTGCCAGGGCATCGTGGACGCCATGGAAGACGACCTGTGGTCCATGGAGCGCTGCCTGCTGGTGGCCTACGGGGACGTCGTGCTGGAGGTGATGGCCCACGAGATGGGGTGCTCTCAGTTCGTGGTCGAGGATCCGGCGACCGTGGACGGATCCCTGATCCACGCCCGCAACCTGGACTGGATGAAGGTCGACCACATCATCGACCACCCGACCTTGATCGTCCGCTTCCCCACCGACGGCGTCGCGAACGTGACCTTCGGCTTCCCGGGCAACGTCTCCCCCTACTCGGGCATGAACGCCGCCGGTGTGGCGTTGGCCTCCAACGAGGCCCACGGCCGCGACTACCCGGACCGGGAGGGACGCAGCCACACCCAGATGACCCGCCAGCTGCTCCAGGAGGCCCACTCCCTGGACGAGGTCAGGGCCTTCTACGAGGCCGAGGACCACATCTCCACCGAGCTGGTGGTGGTGTCGGACGGCAACACCGGTGAGGCTTCGGTGTTCGAGATGGCGGGGGACGACCTGGCCGAACGCGCCCTGGTCGAAGACGGGATCCTGTACGCCACCAATCACTTCATCGATCCGGACATGGCGGCGCTGCACAAGGTCCCGGGTGAGGACAGCTCGTCCCGCTACCAGCGGCTCGCGGACCTGCTGGAGCCCTCGGGCGACGACTCCCGGCACGGCACCCTCGATCGGCAAGCCGCGGTCGCGATCCTCCGGGACACCCACAACCCGGTGACCGGTGAGACCCACGATCCCGACCTGGAGGACGGTGGCGGTTCGCTGGCCAACAACGGCGCGATCCAGGCCATGATCTTCCTTCCGGCGGAGGGCGCCCTCTATGTGGCCGACGGGGGCGTTGTGGTTCCCCAGAATCCCTTCACCGGATTCACGCTCTCCGACCTGCTTCTGGAACCGGGCGGCGGTTCCCCGGATCCGGCGGTGCTGCCGTGAGATCGCCCTGGCTGATGCTGGCCGCGTGCTTTCTGTGGCTCCCCGGTTGCCCGGGCGGAGGGACCCTGGCCGACGATGACGACGACGACTCCGCCGGGGACGACGACTCTGCCACGGACGACGACGACGCGGGCGACGACGACACCACTCCCCTGGATCCCCCCGAGTATTGCGAACCGGCGGTCCACGGCGAGCTCCAGGAGATATTGTCCACTCCCGCGTCCCCCTATTTCGTGCACCATCCGGACACCGAGGCCCTGGACGTCCCGTCCGTGATCTTCCTCCCCGGAGGTGGCGGTCAACGTTCCGCAGCCCAGGGTAGCTGGGGCCACTGGCTCTCCAACGGGACCGGTGTGGACCAGTTCCGCGTCGCCCTCCCCTTCTCCGCCGACGGGGACCTGACCGACGAGTACGACCGCAGCGTCGACGTGGTCGAGGAGCTGCTGCTGTGCTACGGCGGCGACCCGGATCACGTGCACCTCGCCGGAACCTCCAACGGGGGCATCGGAGCCTACGCCCTGATCCTCGAAGCCCCGGACATCTTTGCCACGCTGCTGGGGGCGCCCGGGGCGTTCATCAACTTCGACACCCAGGCCGTCGAGGCAGCACTGGCCGGCAAGGCCGTGTTCAACGGCGTGGGCGAGTACGACACCGGCTGGTTGCCCGCCGTGGAGGCCACGCACGACGGCCTCGTGGGCCTGGGGATCGAGTCCCAGTTCGTGATCTTCGAAGGCCAGGGGCACATCGCGGACCACACGTTCGACGAGTCGATCTTCTACGAGTTCTGGCTGGCCCACTGAGCGTCTGGGCCGGGGTGGGGCAAGGCGAGGAACAGTAGAGGGTTCAGTCGGCTGTCACCCGCCGAAAGATCCGCTTCAACGTCGTGGGATCCTCGCCCTCGATGGTCACATCGAACTGCTGCAGCAGCGTTTCGGCGTCGATCAGCTTCCGAGTGGTCACGTTGTGGACCGTGCGCCCGTCGCCGAGGACCGTGTCGGAGACGGCGATCAGGGCCGTACCGTCGTCGCTCCAGCGCACGGTCATGGTGCCGCTTCCGAACTCGCCACCCTCGGCGGTGACGGGCGTGCCGTCGGTCTGCAGCACGGACGTGTTGCTCCCCACCGAGGACTCCAGGCCGATGGTCACCTGACCGGCTTCCCCATCGATGGTCAGCTGGGTCTTCATCTTCCTCGCGACGGCCCGCATCACCGCGTTCATGCCCAGGACCTTCATGATCGGCGAGGGATCGTCGCTGGCCTTCGGATCGAGGACGTACGTCCCGTCCAGCGTGTCGTTGGCGGCGGCCGTGGCGGTCCATCCGAGCGCCATTGCGAACAGGAGCACCGGAATCGTGTATCTCATGTCGCCTCCTCGGGGTTGGACGTCAGGCATCCCGTTTCAGTCGATCCACGATGCCGTGGGCGAAGAGATCGGCCAGGGCCATGATCGGCTCGTGGGGGTTGACCTTGGTTCCAAAGGGCATCACCGACGAGTCCACCACGAAGAGGTTGCGCACGTCGTGGCTCTCGCCGCGGCAGTTCACCACCGAGCTGCGTCGATCGTTGCCCATGCGACAGGTACCGAAGAGGTGGGTCGCCGCCACCACCAGCTGCTTGGGCTTGATGGTCCCCGGCTCGAGCAGGTCCAGCTGCTCGCGGCTCGTGAGCCGCTCAGGCAGGCCGTGGATCCCGGGCAAGATGCTGTGCGCCCCGGCCTCGAAGAACATCTCGGCCACCACCCGCAGCCCCCCGATCATCCGGTCGGTGTCGGTCTGGTTGAAGTGGTACCAGACCGTGGGATTGGAGCCCGAGTAGGTGAGGATCCTTCCCACCGACTCGCCCCACACCACCGCGTCCCAGACCGCCGTGTGGCGGAACTGCGCCAGATTCTCCTTCAGCGCGTGGCCGAATCCGGGCATCCGCACCGCCATCACCGACAGCGGAGACCACAGGACCTCGATCTTGGTGTGCTCGTCCAAGAAGGCGCCGTACCCCTGCGTCGATCCGATCCAGGGATTGACCGGCTCGTCGAACAGGCCGAACAGCGCGCCGCCGGGGTGGGCCCGCAGGTTCCGCCCCACCAGACCCGAGCTGTTGGCCAGCCCGCTTCGCTTGAGCACGATCGGCGTGCCGAACACGCCGCCGCCGAGCACCGCGGCCCGGGACCGGATCCGGATCCGGCCCGCCTTCTTGCCATCGGCGTCGAAGAACGACCCGATCGCACCCCGGACGCCCCCCTCGCCGGCCAGGACCTCGTCACAGCGGCAGTTCACGTACAGCCGCGCCCCCGCCTTCACCGCCGCCGGGACGTGGGAGATGTCCGTGGACCGCTTGGCCCCGATGGGACAGGAGGGCATACACTCGCCGCATCCCTTGCACCCCGCCTTGGCCAGGTGGAAGGGCTCGGCCTCGATCCCCATGGCCTCGGCTCCCTTGGCGAACAGCAGGTTCTTGGGCCCCAGCTGTTCCGGCCGGGCCGGCGCCTTGGCGGTCGCCTTCTCCACCCGCTCGTAGGACGCCGCGAGCACCCGGTTGTCGATGCCCTCGACGTCGAACTCGTCACGCCAGCGGTCCAGCACGACATCGGGGAAGCGGAAGAGGATCGCCGAGTTGGGCAGGGTCGAGCCGCCCACGCAGCGCCCCTGGATCGTCGGGGTGGCCGTGGGCCCGATCATCGTCCGCAGGCCACCCTCGTGCAGGATCTGGGTCATGCCCAACCCGCAGTTGCGGTCCACCTCCTCGGGTCGGATCAGCGGGCCCTCCTCGAGGATCACCACGTCCAGCCCGGCCTCCGCGAGCACCTGGGCCGCCACCGCCCCCCCTGCCCCGGTCCCGACCACGACCACGTCGCATTCCTCGGACACCTCGGGATCGTGATCCCCGAGATCCAGGAGCTTGCCCTCCCCCATCTCCTCGGGGGTGAGGTGGGTGGTGGGCACCGGCTTGCACGCCTTGCGATCGGCGATGCCCAGCGCCTCGTGGACCTTGGGGTGATCCAGGTAGGCGAAGCTGAACACGGTCCGCAGCGACGCCAGGATGCTCCGGCGGTAGTAGATCCCGCTGTTCTCCCAGGCCTGGAAGATCCCCTGCCGCCCCTCCGCATCCAGCCCGGAGAACCTCCGGGGTGAAAGGCCCAGCAGTGGCGCCTGCTCGAGCAGCAGGAAGAGCAGCTTGATCAGGTTCCGCTGTTGCCGCGGAAGCCGATCGAGCCACCCGTCCAGGTACCCCACCACGTCCACGTCCTCGGCCGACGGCTCCAGCGCGCCGCCGGCGGGGAACAGGGTCTCCCCGGCGGCCGTGACGAAGGACACCGACCACGGTCGCAGGTGGCGAAG
The DNA here is from genome assembly GCA_964542165.1 of uncultured Rickettsiales bacterium. Lineage (GTDB taxonomy): Bacteria > Myxococcota_A > UBA796 > UBA9615 > CAYRNR01 > CAYTBN01. The sequence continues at coordinate 3,022 of CAZITQ010000256.1, read as the reverse complement.
CTCCCGTTCCGGGGTCGGATACATCGCGAAGACGCGCAGACACACGATCACGGCGACCAGCAGGACCGCCAGGCCGATCCACAACCAGAGCATGGGCTCCCCCTACCCTTCGAGTACGTACAGCAGGGTGACCGTCCCGGCCTGGACCAGCTGACCGCCCTCGGACTCCTGGACCACGAAGGGGATGGAGACCATCGCCCCCTGCTTCGACCGGATCACCGACGTGAGTCCGGCCTGGACCCTGCATCGGTACGACACGCCGGTCCGGATGGGTCGCACGAAGATCCCCGACTGCCGCAGGTGGACCCAGTTCCCGGGTTCCTCGGGCTTCTCGCCCGCGAAGGCGTACCACAGGGCGTCGGTGAGCCCCAGGGTACCCATCAGCATCGGCGGCTCGCCCTCGGCGCCCACGCCGTCGCCGGTGGTCAACGACAGGTAGTCGGCCACGTCGCCGTCGCCGAAGGTGTACTCCTCGGCCACCACGTCGTCGTCGCGCGGATCCTGGTGCACGCGCGCGAGCAGGCTGCCGGGGAAGTCCGGTACATCCGAACCGTCCGGAGCGCCGAACACGAAGCTCGCAGGCGCCATCAGCGAGGGGGTCTCGTCGGGCACCGAGACCTTCATCTGGACCCGGATCATCCCGTCGGGGAGCTCCCTCGGATTCGGCTCCATGAGCACGTTCTGCCCCGGGAACACCGGACCGGCGAATCGAATGTCGAGCTTGCGCAGGACCTTGCCCGGCGCGGAGACGGCGGCCGCCCGCGCCACGGCACCCAGCGCACACATGCCGTGGACCACCACACCCGGGAATCCTGCGGCCTGGGCCACCTCCGGCTCCAGGTGGACCGGGTTGTGGTCCCCGGACAGGCGGGCGTAGGTGCGCGGGGTCTCCTCGTCGGGTTGCCAGCGGACAGCGGTCATCGGTGTCTCCTGCGTGGTTCTTTTCGGACGGCCCATCGGACCACACGCGCGGGGGACTGGCAAGCAGGGGTCGACGGGAGGCGCAGGGGGAACACGGGGGGACGAGCCCGCCGTGGCGCCCGGCCGGGAATCACGGCTCGAACACGCTGCGCTCCACGGCCGCGACGGCTCGGCGCAGGGCACGCTGGGCCGCCCGCAACAGCTCGGCGGCGTGCCCGTCCCCCTCCAGCTCACCGCCCCCCGAATTCACGGCGCCCCGGCGGGCAACCCAGGCACTGTGCGCCCGGTGCACGCGACCGTAGGCCGCCGCGTGCGCCAGCATCATGTCGTCGGGGAACACGGGGACCTTCAGGCCGCGAATCTCGTCGAAGGAGAGGTTCGGCGGGCCCACGCCGTTGATCAGGCGGTGGATCTGCAGCCACCCGGGCGCGCTGCGCAGGAAGAGGGTCGCCACCGGCGAGGCGTACCCCTCCAGGGTCACCCTGTCGGTGAAACAGTCGACGACCGCCGGCTCCTCATCGAGGTAGACCGACATCACCCCCCGGGCCAGGGTCGCGACCCCGGAGCGAGGGATCAGCAGATCCCCGAGCCGAACCCGCGCGCGGGGGGTGTCCCAGTCACAGCCCTCCTCGATGCGTGCACACAGCGTGGGGTCCACTCCGGTGGGCCGCACCGCCTTCTGGGTCAGGTAGAGGGGGCCTTCGCCCGCCGGTGGACGGCGCCCCGGGAGGATCCGTCCGTAGGTGATGCCGTCCGCGGGGACGAAGTCCCCCAGCTCGGCCAGGGGGTGGGCGCAGCCCGCCAGCGGTTGGCGCAGGCGCGGATCCCAGTACCCGGGGTCCCAGCGCCGACCGCGCAGCTCCCCGAGGCCCACCCACAGCAGGGGTTCGGAGTTCATGGCCCCTCCCCGGTCAGCGTACCCCTGACCCGGTCCAGGATGCCGGCCAGGCGGTCCAGCCGCTCCACCTGGAGCAGCAGGACCCGATCGTCCGCCCCCTCCCCTTCGCGCACCCTGCGCTGCAACAGCAGCGTGGTGGTCGCCGCTGCGGTCCCCGATCTGCGGAAGGTACCCCGGGGGAGTCCGACCACGGCCAGGACGCGACACCGGCGCTGGACCCAGTCGCGCACGTACTGAAGTCGGCGATTCGCGACCACCCCCTCGGGCAGGACGATCACCACGTGTCCGCCCGGGCGGCATAGTTCGACGAATCGCTCCAGGAAGGCCAGCTCCGCCGGATAGCGGGCCAGCTGCTCGAGGACCTTGCGCGGTGGACGGGGCCGGGATCTCCGCCTCCCCGTGCCGGGCAAGACCAATTGCGGGATCCCCGGGTCCGGCGTCCAGGCGATGGACTCCCGCCATAGCTCGTAGCGGTCCACCAGCGCGCCGAGCAGCCGGCGCGCGTGCCCCACCTGCTCCACGTCGCCGCCCCCGTCCAGGGAGCGGAGACAGTGCAGGGCGTCACTGTGAAAGGGGGGATTGCCGAGCACCAGGTCGAAGAACTCCTCGCCCGAGGGCTCCAGCAGTCCGTCCCCCACCACCTGCTCGGTTCCGGCGTCGGGATCGCGCCAGACGCCGTCCGTCCTGGGGTAGAGATCCACCCCCACCATCCGACCTGGCGGCGGGTCGAGCACCTGTCGAGCCGCATCGAGGAAGACCCCCTGCCCGCAGGCAGGATCGATGACCGCCGTGGCCGGTCCGCGCCTCAGGCCCGGGGCCAGCGCCGTCAGCAGCTCCACGAGGAAGCGGGCGACGTCGGGGGGCGTGAAGAACTGGCCACGCACCTTGCGCTGATCGGCCTGGGTCGACTCGGAGGTCATGCGAGCAGGCTACTACGCGCAGCCCCACCGATCGAGATCGCCCGGAATCCCCACCCCGACCGTCGAAAATGAATGAGCATTCATTCACCCCTTTTCAACCGTGGACGAAGGGACTATGCTTGCACGCTGACTGAAGGTTCATTCACCCATGGTACGGCCGGCGAGACCGGCCGGGCGCCGCCGGCGCCCCGGGCCCCGGGGCCCCGCCCCCCCCGCCCGCCCCCCCCCCGGGGCCCCCCCCAGGCCGGGGCCATCCCCCGCCCCCCCCCCCCCCCCCCCCACA
>CAZITQ010000255.1:0-12727 GCA_964542165.1 uncultured Rickettsiales bacterium | reverse complement strand
CCCTCGTCGGCCGACTACTGCACCATCGGCGGCATGATCGGCAACAACGCCTCGGGTGGAAAGTCGGTCAAGTACGGCGCCACCAAGCAGTACGTGCTGTCCATGCAGATCGTGCTGCACAACGGTGACGTGGTGCAGACCAAGGCGTTCAAGGAGGAAGATCCCGAGTTCCAGGCCCTGCTGAAGGAGGACTCGGAGTGGGGTCGGATCAACCGCGAGGTCTACGCCCTGTGCAAGGACAACGCCCAGCTGATCGAGGATCACTGGCCCGACGTCATCAAGAACTGCTGCGGGTACAACCTCAAGGAGACCCTGATCGACGGCGTCTTCGACATCAACAAGGCCATCGTGGGTTCCGAGGGCGGCTTCTGCATGGTCACCGAGGCCACCCTGGGGCTGGCCGACGTGCCCAAGGCCAAGCAGTCGGCGATGTTCTTCTTCGAGTCCCTGGAGATCGGCGGCAAGGGCATCGTCGAGATTCGCAAGTTCGGACCGTCGTGCTGCGAGATCATGGCCGCGGACTTCATCACCCTGGTCAAGAACGACCGGCCCGACGTGGCGACCTTCATGCCCGACGAGGTGAGCGCTGCGCTGCTGGTGGAGTTCGAGGGGCAGTCCGTCGAGGAGGTGACGGCGCAGATGAACAAGTGCGTCGACCACCTCAAGTCGATGAACCTGCTGCTCGAGGCCAAGGTCGCCACCGACGAGTCGGACCAGGTCGCCCTGTGGGCGATGCGCAAGTCGGCCCTGCCGATCATCTACAACCGGCCCGGTGTGAAGACCCCGGTGACCTTCATCGAGGACTGCGCGATCCAGCCGGCCAAGCTGCCCGAGTACATCAACGGCATCTTCGGACTGTTCGACAAGCACGGCGTGGAGGCCACGGCCTATGGCCACGCCGGTGACGGCAACATCCACGTGCGGCCGCTGATGAACCTGCGGACCAAGGAGGACGTGGACAAGCTGATCCCCCTGGCCACCGACGTGTTCGAGCTGGCCCGGTCGCTGAACGCCACCTACTCGGGCGAGCACGGCGACGGCCGCCTGCGGGCCATGTTCCTGCCCGACCTGTTCGGTCCCCTGTGGCCGGCCATGGAGCAGATGAAGAAGATCTGGGATCCGGACCGGATCATGAACCCCGACCGGGTGGTCAACCACGAGGAGACGCCCCTGGTGACGAACCACCGGATGGGCGCCGGCAAGTACCACGTGGAGGCGACCGGCACGATGGTCGACCACGAGGAGGTACGGGTCAACCTGGAGAAGTGTCACGGCTGTGGCAAGTGCCGGACCTTCTGCCCGATGGTCATGGCGGTTGCGGACGAGAAGGCGCTGCCGCGGGCCAAGGTCAACGTGGCCCGGGCGCTGATCTACGGCGACCTGGCGCCCGGCGAGAACCTGGGCCGGGACGACCTCAAGGAGATGCTGGACCTCTGCTACAACTGCAAGACCTGCAAGCTCCAGTGCCCCACCCACGTGGACACCGGACTGATCCTCCAGCACCTGCGCAACCACTGGTTCGAGAACAAGGGTGTGACCCTCGGTGAGAGCGTGGTGTCCAATGCCGAGATGCTGGCCAAGGCCAGCGTCACCTTCAACCCCCTGTCCAACTTCGGGGTCAGCCTGGGGATCACCCGGTCGATCATGAAGTCGGTGCTCGGCGTGTCCGACGAGCGCTACATGCCGCCGTTCGACATGCGGTCCCTGCGATCGCGGATGCCCGCCCGGATCGAGCCGGCGGGAGAGCTCAAGGGCAAGGTGGCCTACTTCACCGGCTGCTACGCGAACTACTACAAGTTCGAGGGCGGGTACGCGTTCATCGAGGTGATGCGCAACCTGGGCTACGAGGTGCTCATCCCGGACCAGAAGTGCTGTGCGATCCCCAAGATCGGCCTGGGCAACTACGCTGCGGTCAAGGAGGCGATCCGCTACAACGCCGCCAAGCTCAAGGCCGCGATGGACGAGGGCTACACGCCCATCACGACCTGTACGTCGTGTTTCCTGATGCTCAAGGAGGAGATGCTGGATCTGGTGGACGACGAGACCACCCGCGCGGTGGCCGGTGCGGTCCGCGAGGCCACCGACTTCCTGGCCGAGAAGGTCGCGTCGGGGGAGGTCAACGGCGCCATCAAGGAGCTCAAGACCACCGTGGCGATCAAGAGCCCCTGCCACGCCAACGTGGTCGGCGTCTCCGGGAGCACCCAGAAGCTGATCGAGGCGGTCCCGGGGGTCGAGGTCAAGGCCAACTACGACGTCTGCTGTGGCATGGCCGGCACCTACGGCATGAAGCACAAGAACTACGAGAAGTCGATGAAGATCGCCGAACCGATGGTCGAGACCTTCAAGGCCAGCGACGCGGACGAGATCTGCACCACCTGCGGCACCTGCTCGATCCAGATCCAGCAGGGCACGGGCAAGGAGCCGATCCACCCCATGTCGCTCATCGCCCGCGCCATGGGCATCGACCCCAAGGCCAGCGTCTAGCCCTGTCGCAGATAATTCTCCCCCAGCGCCCGCTCCCGATTCGTCGCCAGCCCCTGCCCTCGCCCCCACCCCTCCCCACTCGAGCCGAGCACGAACACCCGCGAGCCAGGCGAGGGCGGTCTGCTATGCTCCGCCCGTGAATTCCCGTCCTCCGCCGCAGCGTATCGCCTACATCGACAACGCCCGATTCCTCCTGATCTGCCTGGTCGTGGTGGGACACGCCGTCGAACCCGCCGTGGGACAGGTCGATTTCCTGCGGCACCTGCACATCGCGATCTACAGCTTCCACATCCCGCTGTTCGCCTTCCTGTCGGGGTACTTCGCGGATCGAGCGCGTCGGGGCCTGCTGCGTGACGTCACCGGACTGCTCGTCCCGTACCTCGTGTTCCAGGTCCTGTATTCGGTCGCAGATTTCTACGCAGGCGGCCGGGAAACGTTCTTCGTCTCGCTGATCACGCCCACGTACCTGACCTGGTACCTGGTGAGCCTGTTGTGCTGGCGCTGGATGGCGCGGGTGTTCGAGCGAATCCCGCTGGCGATCCCCGTCGCTTTCGCGCTGGGGGTCGGGGTGGGGTACCTGGAGTTCGTGGACTACCGGTTGAGCCTGTCGCGGACCGTGGTGTTCTTCCCGTTCTTCCTGATCGGCGCGCGGGTGCCGCGGGCGTTCTTCCAGCGGCTGGGCGGCATGAAGTTGCGCATCGCCGCAGGGCTGTTGCTGGCGGCGCTGCTCGTCGAGGTCGTGTGGTGGGACCCGCGGCTCGAGCTGGACTGGTTCTACGGGGGGCAGCCGTACGCGGCGATGATGACCGGTGGGGTGGGGATCGGTGGCGTCGTCCGGCTCGCGATCTACGGGACGGCCGTGGTCGCGGGGGGGGCGTTTCTGTGCCTGGTGCCCGCGTCCGGCACGTTCTTTTCGGTCTGGGGCACCCGGAGCCTGGGGGCCTACCTGGTTCACGGATTGCTGGTGAAGGCGTCCGTGGCAGGCGGGCTGTTCGAGCTGGACCTGTCGCCGCCGTGGGCCCAGGCCGCGCTGGTGGCGGCGGCGGTGGCGGTGGCGATGCTGCTGTCCACGCGACCGGCGGCCCTCGCCACCCGCGCGGTCGTGGGGCAGCCATGGCTGGATCGTGCGTTCGGTGGCCGGTGGAGGGGGAGGTCCTGATGCGCAGATTGGTGCCCCTGATCGCGCTGGCGGTGGCCGTCGGGTGTGTGGAGGAGCCGCAGGCGCCGGCCGCGGGGACCCGATTTCGGTTCGAGTTCGAGGGGGCCGCGGAGTTCTGGAGTGCTCCCTTGCCGTCGGACCACCGGCGCCACCCGGACGGGACGGCGGACCTGGGCGGATTCCCCAACCCGGATGGTGTTCCGTTCGTGGACACGCTGATCGGCCTGGTGGACGGGGCACTGGCGGGTTTCGGGACCACATCGACGATCTTCCTGCCCCTGGATGGCGCCCTCGAGGGTGATCTCGAACTCTCCGTGCACGAGACCGTCCAGGACTCGAGTGCGGTGTTCCTGGTGGGGGTCGAGCCGGGCTCGGAGGACTTCGGTGTCCGCATCCCGGTGGACGTGAGATTCCTGGAGGACCCGGGGCCCTTCGGCGCGCCGAACCTGCTCGCGCTGCTGCCGCTGCAGGGACGGCCGCTGTTACCGGAGACGATGTACGCCGCCGTGGCCCTTACCGAGCTTCGTGACGCGGACGGGGAGCCCGTCGGCCCGGCGCCCCTGGACCGCTTGCCCCATCCGTATCCCCTGGCCGTCGAGGCGCTGGTGGGCCAGGGGACCCCCCGCGACGAGATCGCCGGGCTGGCGGTGTTCACGACCCAGGACCCGACCGCCGAGCTCCTGCGCCTCGCCGTGGAGGCTGCCGAATACCCGCCCGAGCCCCACGCACCCCCGGAGCTCACGGACGTGTTCGACGAGTACTGCGTCTACCGCACCACGGTGCCGATGCCCGTGTTCCAGGCCGGTGACCCACCCTTCCTCACCGGCGGTGGGGGCATCGCCTGGGGCGACGGAGGCGCGCCGGTGCTACAGACCTTCGAGGACGCGAACCTGGATCTGACCGTGCCCCGGGGGGTGATCCCCGAGGGAGGGTGGCCGGTAGCGCTGTTCATCCGCACCGGCGGGGGAGGGGAGCGACCCCTGGTGGACCGGGGGGTGCAGGACGCAGAGGGAACTCCCCTCGAGGAGGGAGGCGGTCTGGCCCGTCAGCTGGCGCAGGCCGGATTCGCGGGGGTCAGCGTGGACGGGCCCCACGGGGGTCTGCGCAACGTCACCGGCGGGGACGAGCAGTTCCTGATCTTCAACATCGCCAATCCGGTGGCCATGCGGGACAACCTGCGGCAGTCGGCCGCCGAGCTGGCCCTGGTCCCCGACCTACTCTCGACCTTGACCTTCGACACCGGCGACTGCCCCGGTGCATCGCCGACCGCGACCTTCGCCCCCGACGGCATGGCGCTCCTCGGGCACTCCATGGGAGCCACCATCGCGCCGCTGGTCCTGCGTGCCGAGCCCCGGTTCGGGGCGACCGTGCTCTCCGGGGCCGGGGGCAGCTGGATCCACAACATCGTGCACAAGCTCAGCCCCCTGGAGGTGCGCCCGATGGCCGAGGCGATCCTCGGCTACGGTGAGGGGCAGCTCACGGACTTCGATCCCGCGCTGTCCCTGTTGCAGTGGGCGGGTGAGTCCGCGGATCCACCACCCTACGCCTGGCCTCTGTCGGGTGAGAACGGCCCCCAGACCCTGGTGCTCCAGGGCATCGTCGACACCTACATCCTTCCGCCGATGGCCAACGCGACCACCCTGTCGATGGGACTGGACCTGGGTGGCGATGCCCTGGACCGGGACCACCCCGAGCTGGTCGACTTCCGGCCCGCCGAGGAGGTACTCGGCCTCGTCGGACGCGGACCGATCGAGCTGCCCGCCGGGGGCAATCTGGGCGGCGTCCGCACGGCGCTGGTGGTCCAGCACGCCGAGGACGGCATCCAGGACGGACACGAGGTGATGTTCCAGACCGAGGCGCCCCGGTACCAGATACGCTGTTTCCTCGAGAGCTACCGGACGGGAGTGCCTGCCGTGCCCGAGGGCGCCGGCGCCGGCGACCCCTGCGAGCCCTGACCGCGAGGACGAGATGAGCAAGCTCCTGACCGCACTCCTGGCGACCCTTCTCCTGTGGCCCGTGGCTGCCCGGGCCGACGGCCCCTTCTCGCGCACGGACGACACCCGGCCCAAGGCGCCCGAGGAGTGGCAGCGCCGGGAGAAGTTCGGCATCGACCTGTCCGCCGGCGCCACCCGGCTTGCAGGCAACGTGGACCACTTCGCGCTCAACGGCTCGCTGGACGTCATGCTGCGGCTGCACGAGCGCCACGAGCTGTTCGTGGAGGCGGACGCGATCTACAGCGCGTTCGCGGGCAAACCGGTGCTCGACAAGCAGGCCGGTTCGCTGCTGTGGGCCTGGGCGGTCCACGAGCACCTCAACGTCTTCGTCTACTCCACCCACGGCCGCAACCGCTTCTTGACCCTGCGCTACCGGATGACCAACAGCCTGGGCCTGTGCGTCCACTCCCTCGCCCCCCAGGCGATGCAGACCTCCCTGGTCAGTTTCGGCGTGACTCCGGAGCACGAGTGGTGGGAAGACGGCGCGCGGGAGGCCCAGATCCGGGGCACCCTGCGCCTCACCCTCACCGCCCCCTTCACCCCCTTCATGAAGGTGGGCATCGACGTCAGCTACGCGCCCGTGTTCGTCGACTTCGGCGACTTCCGCCTCCACGGCGAGGCCTTCGCCGAGCTGAAGATCACCCGCAACGTCCTGGCCCTGCGGATCACCGTGGCCGACGAGTTCGACTCCCGACCGCGGGAGGGCGTGAAGAAGAACGACCTGTCCGTGATCCCGTCGCTGGTGGTTCACCTGGGCAAGTAGGGCTCCCAGGAGACCGTGAACTCACGATCGGGGACGAAGTCCGGGATGGTGGCGGACCAGACCTGGCGGCCGCTGTCGTCGTCGCCGCGGGTCATGGGGAAGCTGATGGTGGGGGCGGCCCAGTCGGCGGGTGCGTGGACGAGCAGCTCGGCTTCCTCGAGCGGTTCGAACCACCCCCGGGCGCTGGTGACCACGTAGGTCGCCGTGTTCCCGGAAGCCGCCTGGCGATAGCGGATCTCCACCGCCTCTCGGGCCCCCGCATCGAGTTGCAGATCGAACACCACCCCGTCCTTGATCCTCCGAGGGCGCCCGGTGGAGACCGAGATCTCGTGGGGGTAGGGGTGGTCGTCGTCGATGGCGAAGGGGAAGTAGATCGACCGCCGCAGGGGCTCGTCCCCCTCGTTCATGAAGCGGTAGGTCCCGCGGATCTCCACCTCGGTCCCGCCGGGCAGGACCTCGAACTCCACCCGCTCGGACGCGAAGCGCAGGGGATCCCGCAGCGCCACCGGAAGCTCCGGCGGCTTCTGGTTCGCCATCCGCCTCCACGCCGCCTCGGGAATCTCCGGGCTCGCGGGAGGGGCATCGACGGATGCATCGGCGGCCGGTCCCGCGGGGCCCAGGGCGTAGGTGGTCGTCCAGCTCTGGGCCGGATCGATCGAGACGCCGGTCCAGCCCACGTTGAACGCGGTGAGGGTGTCGCCGGTCAGGGGCCGCGCGGGGTCGACCTCCGCGGCGTCGTGGGCGAAGCCGTTGGCGAACAGGACCAGGTCGGGGACCGGCGCCTGTGGAGAGACGCAGAAAGCGTTGGCCGCCGGCCGCCCCGCGGCCCGCTCGTCGGGATCGACGATGCCGAGACAGGGGGCCGACTCGGGGGGGACCGAGCGCTCGTTTCGCACCAGCTCCCCCGGGATCCAGCCCACGTCTCCGCGTGCCGAACCGTAGGTCCCCACCCAGGGGTCCTCGCCACTCCACAGGTCGAAGGTGAGGGGGCTCTCCCGCAGGTTGGTCACGTCCACCCGGGACAGCACGGTCCCGTCGGCCCGGATCTGCATCCAGCGGGTGACGGCCAGCGGCCCGCCCGCGTGGGTCGAGGTCAACAGCAGGTGGCCGGGGGTCTGCTCCAGCAGCTCTCCCCCCAGGTACCGCAGCGGCGTCCCGTCCGCGCCCCGCCCCAGGTTCTCGGACCACCCGTAGGTCAATTCGGCGCCGTCGACCACCAGGGACTCGTCCTGGGCGCACCAGAGGGCCACCGCCCCCTCGTCGCCCTCGGCCCCGGGGGGCCAGTAGCGGTACGCCGGTCCGTCCATCGAGCCCAGGACCAGCCCGCCGGTGTACCCCTCGAAGCCCTGGTGCAGGTGGATCTCGGCCCGCCCCCCGTCCTCCATGTTCAGCCGCACCGTCCCCCGCCCGGTCGCCGGACTCCAGTCGCTCTCGATCGGGGGAGCCGTCCGCACCCGCGATCCCCGGGTCTCCGGGATCGTCTCCTCCACCTCGCGGGGCCCGGAACAGCTCGGCGCCGCGAGGGCGATCAGCCCGGCGAGGAGGGCGCAGATCGGCGTCTTCGGGTGCACGGAGGAGAGTCTAGCGGATTCGCACTTACCGGCGCTTGCGCATCAGGGCCAGGGCGCCCACCAGCAGGCCGAGGCCCGCGAAGGCGGCCGCGTCGGCGCCGGTGATCAGGCCACAGGTCGGGGGAGGGGAGTCGTCGTCATCGTCGTCGTCGCCCACGGCCCCGCAAGTGGCGCTCTGCTCGAACAGGTCCCAGGCGTCCCCGTCCTCGGTGTCCGAGTAGGCCACCCTCAACTTCAGCTCGCCTTGCGCGGGGCAGCCCACCTCCTCGGCGAGCACGTCGTAGGTCTCCACACCGCTGCCTCCCTCGGTATCCACGGTGCCGTCCTTGGACCAGCCGTCACCTTCCAGTGTCGTCCAGCCCCCGTCGTTCCACTGCACGACGAACTCCCCCTCGGTCATCTGCAGCGCCCCGCACAGGTCCAGGAAGGTCGCCCGGATCGTGTCGCCCTCTGCGGTGATCTCGCCGGGCTTCTCACAGGCGATGGGGTTGGCCAGGGCGCCTCCGGTGAGGCTCAGGGTGAGCAGGGCGATCAGGGGGACAAGGGGAAAACGGTGATTCATGGCTACTCCCGCGCTTGGGTGCCAGTCATTGCAAACCGGGGGCCAGGCACTCGGGAAAAATGCCGGGAGTCGCGACGAGCCGAGCCGGGCTGGACGTGGGCGCCGCCAAGGAGTCGAAGAGGGGGGTGAAGGAGCGTAGGCGACGAGGCCCGCCGGACGCGGGCCGAGGAGACGGGACGGCCGCCCGGAGTCCAGGACGGACGAGAGGGAGGCCACAGCGACGGAACCCCCTTCGAGGCTCCCAGGCGCCCACGTCCAGCCCGGCTCGGCGGTGCTTGGACTCGGCGGTTGAGGGCCGGGGCAGGGGCGCGAGGAGGAACGGGAGCGGGAGCGGGGAGTAGAGGGGCTAGTGATGCGAATCGTGGGCTTCGCCGTAGCCCGAGATCATGTGCTTGAAGTCCTCGGTCACGCTGGAACCCATGGTGCACAGGTAGACGTGGGCGATCAGGAAGGCGGTGCAGACGCCGCCGAGGATGAAGTGCACGATGGCGATCACGCTGAGACCGCCCAGGGCCGCGATCACACCCGAGAATGCGATGGGGTACAGGTAGAGCAGCCCGGTGATGCACAGCAGCGGCATGATCACCGCCATCACGACCAGGTAGCTGATCTTCTGCAGCGGATTGAACTTGTTGTCCGGCTGCGGGTGGTAGGGGTGCTCGGCCCCCAGGAAGCAGTGCATCCCGTAGTACAGCGCCTGTACCAGGGTCCCTGGCCAGAGGTCCTTTCGGGTGGGGATGTAGTGATGCAGGCGCTTGAGCACGATGTTGTAGGCGATCCACAGCAGGAAGTCGCCGATGGTGATCCAGCCCAGCCAGTTGTGCACGGTGACCGAGGTGTCCAGGCCTCCGATGATCGCCAGGCTGGTGGGCCAGTGGATGCCCACTCCGGTGACGATCAGACCGCAGATGCAGACCGCATGGACCCAGTGCCAGATCCGCTCGATCAGCGGATGGAGGTAGACCTTGGCGTGCGCGCTCATCGGGACCTCCGGAACAGAATCCTCAGACCGCCGTGGCCGATGGGGAAGCAGCAGGCCCCGAGCACCAGCAGGATGATCGCGATGTCCAGACCCACGATGCGGTTGGCACCGATCAGGTAGCCCTTCTCGCGCTCCAGCTTGCGGTTCTGGATCCTCAGCAGGCCGGCGTCCTCCTCGACGTCGTCCGCCAGACCGAGCACCGAGTCCTTGCCGTGACAGTCGGTGCAGACCACCGCCTTGGCCGCCTCGCCGAACTTCACGTTGTGCACCGCGTCGCTGTCCTCGCCCTCGAGGTGGCAGTACATGCAGCCCACCTTGGCCAGGTGCAGCTCGGTGGCGCACAGGAAGTCCTCGTGCTGGCCCACGAGGTCCGCATTCTGCTCGTGGCAGTCCCGACAACCCGCCGAGACCATGGCCTCGGCCGAGGCGCCCGACTCACCCATGCTGTGGGGGTCGTGGCAGCCGGCGCAGTTGTTGGCCGCCCCCGGACCGTGGGTCCCGTGGGCGCTCTCCTTCGCTCCGGCACGAATGGACGCCATGCCGTCGTGGCAGTGCTCGCACTGGGGGGTGGGCATACCCTCGGGGTGGGGCAGCTCGCCCGCCTGCTCGTGGCAGTGGCGGCAGGTGAAGCCCCGCTCCTTGTGGAGGGCATTCTCCCACTCCCCGGCGTCGATCTCGCCCTCGTGGCATCCCAGGCAAGCCCACTCGGCGGGGGCGTCCGGGTCCGCAAGCAGCATCTCCGGGGCAAGCTTGCGGGCCGAATCCGGGTTCTTCCGCAGCAGATTCCGATAGTCTTCCCAGTCCATGGCGTGCACGTCGCCGGGTTCGACGACGAGATCGGCCACATGGTCTTCGAAGGCCTCGGGATCGACCTTGGGTTCAGGCTGGCTGGGGGCTTCCGCCTCGGCGACGGGGGCGGCCTCCTCGGGGGGAGGGGGCGCCTGCTGGGCGGCTGCGCCGCTCGTCCAGACGCCCAGGAGCGCCGCCAGGCCGATGCCCAGCGCGCGGCTCCACCGGTGCGCGACATCCTGCATCGTATCGGCTCCTGGTACGCGAGATGGTCTCGCGAGGGCGCCATGATAGTGATATCGACCTGGCCCGTCCACCGTTGCGGCGCCGCTGCACCGCGAGCCCCGGAAGAAGGCCGATCTTGCAGCTTCGCAAAGTGCCGGACCCGCCCCGAGGGTTGGTGTTATGAAGGCCCAAGAAACGCCCGATGGTCGGGGGAGGTAGGGGGTACCGTGAAGCTATCGACCCGAACACGCTATGGCCTGAGAGCCGTCGTGGAGCTGGCGAGCCACCACGGCCGAGGCACCACGAGTATGCAGCGGATCGCGGACAGCCAGGCGCTGTCGCGCAAGTACCTGGACACCCTGTTCAACTCCCTGAAGGTCGCGGGCCTCGTCGTCAGCCGCCGAGGTCTCGGTGGGGGGTGGTCCCTCACCCGCCCGCCCGGCGAGATCCGCCTGGGAGAGGTGGCGATGGCCCTCGAGGGTTCTCTGGACCTGGTGCCCTGCGTCGCCCATCCGGATACCTGCAGCCGCAGCGAAGTCTGCGTGACACGCGAGCTGTACCGTGAGATGAGCGGCGCCCTGATCCGCGTGCTGGACCGCTACACCCTCGACGATCTGGTGCACCGGCGGATCGAGCTCGAGGGAGCCCTTGCCCTCACAGACGAGAGCTCCCAGGCCTGCCCCGAGGGCTCGGCCGTCGACCTCGCCTGAGTCGGGCCGCGCCCTCCCGTCCCGTTCAATAGATATTCACGTGCAGGGTGTACGCATCGGCGGGATCCGAGCTGAACACCGGGTCGTAGGAGTAGACCCGGATCCACCAGGGGCCATCCTGGTCGGCGGTGAACAGCAGGTACTCGTCGGTGCAGTTCGGCTCGTAGGAGACCGCGTCGAACAGGGCGTCGGGGCCGTAGAGGTCCAGGTCGTAGTCCAGGTTGCAGTCGGCCGGGACCTCCACGTCGAGCTCGAGCTGGTCGCCCGCGTACAGGTACACCTCGTACCAGTCCCAGTCCTCGTCGGCGTACGCGTCGATGGGGCCCACCACGTTGTTGCCCTCGTCGAACTCCACGACCTGCTCGTCCGCGTCGATGACGACGTACGACTCGTACCAGGTCTGGATCGACGGCGGATTGGACCACACGAAGGTCAGCACCTCGGTGAAGCCGCTGGGGAGCCCCCAGATGTAGTCGTACTGATCACCCACGCCCGGATCCGATGGCTGGGGTACGTACCCGGGGTCGTCGAACAGGTCGACCCAGAACAGGTTGGTGGTGGTGGCCCCCTCGTTGGTCACCGCGACGGTGTAGCGCAGCTCTCCCGTGGGATCGAGCCAGCCCGTGGCGCTGTACCACGACGACGGGCCCTCGTTGACCTCGAAGTCGTAGGCCCACAGGGACCGGTTGTTCGGCTCGTAGACCTCCGCGGGGTTGCTGGGCACGTTCACCCATTCCACGTCGATCACCGTGCCTGTCAGGTCCGGATCGGTCGGCGGTGCGTTGGGATCGAAGGTCACGACCGTGACCATCTGGGTGTCCTCGTCCCCCGTGTCGTCGGTCACGGTGCACTCCACGTGGTGCGTACCGAGGCTGGTGAACTCGTGACTCGGGTTCTGCTGGTTCGACGTGGATCCGTCGTCGAAGTCCCACGAGTAGGTGAGCGGGGCGTCCCCGCCCACGGCCACGGCGGCGAAGATCACGGTCAAGGGGATCTGACCGCTGACCGGGTTGGCGCTGATGCTCAGGGCCGGGGCCGCGTCCGCGGGGTCGTCGGATCCCACCGCGACCGTGATCGTGTCGCTGTCGTAGTCCCCGTCGGAGTCGGTGACCTCGAAGAGGGCGTCGAAGGTGCCGGGCACCGCATAGGTGTGGCTCGGATTCTGCTGCTGGGACGAGTTGCCGTCCCCGAAGCTCCACGAGAACGTCAGCGGCGGCTCTCCGCCGGACACCAGCCCGGTGAACTGAACGTCCAGGGGGGCGATCCCGCTGACCGGCGACGCACCTGCGGCGGCCTGGGGGATCGTGTCCGCGGGTGTGCTGTCGTCGTCGTCCCCGGTGGTGTCGTCGTCCCCGGTCGTGTCGTCGTCCCCGGTGGTGTCGTCGTCTCCGGTGTCGTCGTCGCCGGTGTCGTCGTCGCCGGTGTCGTCGTCTCCGGTGTCGTCGTCGCCGGTGTCGTCGTCACCGTTGTCGTCGTTGTCGTCGTCGT
>CAZITQ010000254.1:0-12836 GCA_964542165.1 uncultured Rickettsiales bacterium | reverse complement strand
TGGGATCTCCACAGGTGTCGTGGCCGTCCCCGTCCAGGTCGTCGGTGTTGGCTCCGGCGTCGCCGTCGTCGCAGTCTCCGTCGCAGGTGGACGCCCCGTCGCCGTCGTCGTCGGCGGGGGTGAGCAGGGCGTCCCCGTCGTCGCAGTCGTCGGCGCAGGTGGAGTAACCGTCCCCGTCCCCGTCCGCCAGGTTCAGGTCCGGATCGGCGTCGTCGCAGTCGACGCAGGCGGAATCCCCGTCGCCATCGTCGTCCACTTCGTCCGCACTCGCCGGATCGCAGTCGTCGTCCACGCCGTTGCAGGGCACCTCGGCCGCCCCCGGGTACACCGCCGGATCCCCGTCGTCACAGTCGGTGCAGACCGGCGTTCCGTCCCCGTCCCCGTCCGGCTCGTCGGGCGTGCCCGGGTCACAGTCCTCGTCCACGCCGGTGCAGATCACCTCCGTCGCCCCCGGGTGGACCGCAGGATCCCCGTCGTCGCAGTCCCCCTCGCACCCCGCCAATCCGTCCCCGTCCCCGTCCACCTCGTCCGCGCCGGGTGCCCCGTCACAGTCGTTGTCCAGCCCGTCGCACAGCTCGGGCGCCCCCGGGTAGACCAGGGCGCTGGCCGGGTCGCAGTCGCCGTTGCAGGCGGCCACCCCGTCTCCGTCCGGATCCCCCTCCCCCGGCCCCACCAGCCCGTCGCAGTCGTTGTCCAGCCCGTCGCACAGCTCCGTGGCGCCGGGGTAGACGGTGGGATCCGAGTCGTCGCAGTCCGCCGGCGGTTCGTATCCGTCCCCGTCGGCGTCCAGCCCCTGGGTCGTGCACAGGGCCACGTTGCTGGCGGTCTCGGCGTCGAACTCGTCGAAGGCCAGCACCTGGTAGTAGTAGGTCGTCCCGGGGGTCAGCCCCGAGTCCTCGTAGTGGCTGGTCCCCCACGAGTAGTACGAGGCCACCGTGGTCCAGGGGCCGTTGGGCGACAGCGCCCGCTGCAGCTCGGTGTGGTGCCAGTCGCTGAACAGCGTACCGCTCCAGCCCACGTAGCACTCGGAGGAGAAGTCGGGGTAGTTGGGGTAGCAGAAGTTGAGGTTGAAGGCGGGCGGCGCCTGGTTGGCCACCGCGACGTAGCTGTTGAGCTGTGGCTGGATCTGGCTGGCCCCGTTGGCCGACACGTACCAGGTGCCCTGGTTGGTCAGGGCGATGCCCGGCGGGCTGTTGAAGGTCACCCAGCCGTTGGTGTCCCAAAAACCGATCTCGAACTGGTACTGGAACTGCCCATAGGGGTTGGCGGCCGTCAGCCCCGTCAGCTGGAAGCAGGTACCCAGCCCGGGGGCCACCGTCGTGTCCGGTCCGAAGTCGGTCTGGTCCCCCGAGTCCGGCGTGGTGTCCGCGGTGAAGGTCAGCTGGTTGCCCTGGAACACCCCGGCGCCGTCGTTTCGGACGCAGACCCGGGCGTTCGCGGCCCAGCCCGCCGTCGGGGCGGACAGCACCGCCACCACGACCGCGACCATCACTCGTCTCATGGTTCCACCTCCACCACCGGCCGGGGGGAATCGGCGCGGGCCGCGAGGAAGCGGCGCACCTCCTCCCCCGGCAGACCGGTGTAATTGGCCGACCTCGGGATGGGACAGTCCCGGCAGAGCCCCCCCGCGTCACCGCGCAGGTGGGCGTCGCGCAGGTCCCGGAGTCCCGGGGCCTCCCACCACAGATCGTGAAACGTCCCGTCGGCCAGCGAACCGGGGGACAGGCTGAGGGACGAGTCCCGGGTACACACGGTCACCCGACCGTCCCAGTGGACCACCGGGGAGAGGAAGGGGCAGGCGCAGGTCACCCGACCGCGTTCACCCGGCTCCGGATCCCGGGCAGCGCGCGCCGCCAGCGCCCCACGGATCGCACCGGCGCGACGCCGGATGCGCTCTCCCGGCGCGGGACGGGGTTCCACCCCGGTGCGCCACAGCACCCGCTGGTAGCGCCGGTTCTCCGTCTCCTGCGCACCGGGATCCAGGGCGTCCAGCTGGCGGAAGAACACCGCGTCACCCGCGTCCTCGGGGATCGATCGCCCCACCACCGACAGGGTCCGACCGTGGCGCTCCACCGCCCGACGCCAGGTCCGCACGAAGGCCCCGGCCTCGTGCTCGTTGTCCGCCTGGGGGATGAACTGGAAGATGGCGGAGACCTGGGCCGCGCCGGCCTCGGCCCGCTCCTCCAGGAAGGCCAGGACGTGGGCCCGCGCCTCGCCGTAGCGGTCCCTTCCCTTGACCCGGGCGTAGGTCGCGGGGGAGGCCGCGTCCAGCGAGAAGTGCCACCGCTGGGTCACCCCACCGGAGCTCAGGACCTCGCGGGCGACCCGCCGCTCGAGCAGCACCGCGTTGGTGTGGACCTCGATCCGCCGGAAGACTCCGGTCCGGGCCACGTCGACGGCCTTGCGGTGGATCGCGGCGAACTGCGGGTGCTGCAGCGGCTCGCCGAGCCAGAACAGGATCAGCGAATGGAAGTGCCGGCCCCGGTCCGCGAGCTCGTCCAGCAGGCCCGTGGCCAGCGCCACGTCCATCTCGCCGTGGGTGCGGAAGTGATCGTGACGCTCGGGCTCGCTCTGGATGCAGTGCCGGCAGCGCAGGGGGCAGCGGTTGCCCAGGTCCAGCACCAGATACGCCCCCGGGAGGTCGACGGGCCTCACGGGCGACCCCGCTCCCGCAGGCGGCGCGCGGCCTCTGCCGCCGCTCCCCCGAGGATCCCCGTCAGGCTGTCCGACTCGCGGCGCCGGTAACAATCCTGGGTGCAGGCGTGGGTACAGGTCAGCACCCGGGCCCGCATCTCCCGGGCCTTGGGGGAGGCCCACATCCGCCGGATCGGATCCTCGCGGACGTTGCCGAAGCTGTCCGACAGGAACTCCAGCTTGCCGTCACACATCAGGCCCTGCCCGTCGGCGTTGACGTAGAACTCCTTGAACCCGTTGTAGCAAGGGGCGTCGAGGGGCTGGAGCTCACCCCGGTAGTAGCGTTTGAAGTTGGCCAGGTCCTCGGGGGGATTGATCAGCCGGAAATCGGGGGGATCGGCGGCGAACCAGGCCATCACCTCGTCCACCGCGCGGTCCAGCGCGGGCAGATCCTCGGGGCGGAACCACAGGTCCGAGGACCGCACGTCGGTGCCGTAGTCGAACAGCGCCAGCAGCTGGATCCCGGTCGCCCCCAGGCCCCGCACCCGCTCGATCAACGGGATCAGCTCGTCGGTGTCCCCCCGGTGGACCAGGGTGTTGACCGTGATCTCCCGCGGCCACCAGGCCTCGCCCCGGGTCTCCCGGCGCTCCGACTCGCGGGCGTCGGCCTCCGCCAGGGCGCCGATGGCTCGGGTGGCCTTGCCGAACACCCCCCGGCCCCGGAGCCGATCGTTGGTCCTGGCCAGACCGTCCAGCGACACGTTGAGGTGTACGCGGAACAGGGGGGCCAGCGCCTCGACGGCGCGGTCGTCCAGCAGGGTTCCGTTGGTGGTCACCGTGGTGATCAGCCCCCGGTAGTGGGCGTGGGCCAGGATCGCCAGGATGTCGTCGCGCAGGAAGGGCTCGCCACCGAGCACGTTGAAGATCGGGACCCCCCAGTCCGCCACCTGGTCGATCAGCTCCCGGACCTCGTCGGTGCCCAGCTCGTCGTCCACCTCGTAGCAGGTGCGGCACATCCGGCAGCGCAGGTTGCAGCGCAGGGTCGCCATGAACGAGACCCAGTCGGGCCGGACCAGGGGCGCGTTCAGCTTCCGGGCGAGGTGGAATCCCAGGTCACGTCGGTAGTCGCGGAGGGACCGGTGGGCGTCGGCGCACATCGGCGGTCATCATAGCTGGTGGATGGCGAGGGCACAGTACGCCCGGTGTGCGGGAGCGGGTGCGGGAGCGGCGGCGGGTGCGCGGCCCGTGCGGGTGCGGGAGCGGGATCAGGCCCCGGCGCCGGCCTCCTTGGCCTTGGAGGACTTGCGGGGGCTCTTCTTGGCGGGAGCCTTGCGGGTCTTCTTCTTGGTCTTCTTGGCCCGATCGAGGATGTCGTCGCCCAGGGCGTGCTGGAGCACCTCGTTCATCTCGCTGACGAAGACGAACTCCAGGTCGGTCTTGACGTCCTCGCTGATCTCGTGGAGGTCCTTGCGGCACTTCTCGGGGAGCACGACCCGCTTGCAGCCGGCGCGGGAGGCGGCCAGCACCTTCTCCTTGATCCCGCCCACGGGCAACACGTTGCCGCGCAGGGTGATCTCCCCGGTCATGGCCAGCTCGTGGTCCACCTTGACCCCGGTCAGCAGGCTCGTGATGGCGGTCATCATCGTCACGCCGGCGGACGGGCCGTCCTTGGGGATGGCGCCCGACGGTACGTGGATGTGGATGTCCTCGGTCTCGAACACCTTGTCCGGGATGCCCAGCTGCTCGGCGCGGGAGCGGACGAAGCTCATGGCGGCCTGGGCCGATTCCTTCATCACGTCGCCCAGATGGCCCGTGAGGATCATCTTGCCCCGACCCTTCATCCGCGTGGCCTCGATGAACAGCAGGTCGCCCCCCGCCGGCGTCCAGGCCAGGCCGGTCGCCACGCCGCTGTGCGACGTGCGCTCCGCCACCTCCTGGAAGAACTTGATCGGCCCCAGGATCTCCTCCACCTCGTCGTGGCCGACCACCGTCTTCCCGGTCTCGCCCGACGCCACGTCCTTGGCCACCGAACGACACACCGACGCCAGCTCCCGCTTGAGGTTGCGGACCCCGGCCTCCCGGGTGTAGCTGCCGATGATCCGGACGATGGCGTCGTCCTGGATCTCGATGTGATCGTCGGTCAGCCCGTGCTCCTCGAGGTTCTCGGGGATCAGGAACTGGGTGGCGATGTGCATCTTCTCTTCCTCGGTGTACCCGGGAAGCTCCAGCACCTCCATGCGATCCAGCAGCGGCGGCGGGATCGGCTGCATCAGGTTGGCGGTGGTGATGAACATCACGGCGGACAGATCGAAGGGCACGTCCAGGTAGTGGTCCTGGAAGGAGTCGTTCTGCTCCGGATCGAGCACCTCGAGCAGGGCGCTGGAGGGATCACCTCGGTAGTCCATCCCCAGCTTGTCCACCTCGTCGAGCATGAACACCGGGTTGTTGGTGCCGGCCTTCTTGATGCCCTTGATGATCTTGCCGGGCAGCGAGCCGATGTAGGTCCGGCGGTGACCGCGGATCTCCGCTTCGTCCCGCACGCCGCCGAGACTGATCCGGATGAACTTGCGCCCGAGCGCGCGGGCCACGCTGCGCCCCAGCGAGGTCTTGCCCACACCCGGGGGGCCCACCAGGCAGAGGATCGGGCCCTTCATGTCGGACTTGAGCTTGCGGACCGCCAGGTACTCCAGGATCCGCTGCTTGACCTTGGTCAGGTCGTAGTGGTCCTCGTCGAGGATCTCGCCGGCCCGCTGGATGTCCAGCTGGTCCTTGGAGCTCTTGGCCCAGGGCAGCTCCACGAGCCAGTCCAGGTAGGTACGAGAGACCGTGTACTCGGCCGCCCCGGGGCTCATGCGGCTCATCCGCTTGAACTCCTTGATGGCGATCTTCTCGACCTCCTTGGGCATGCGCGCGCTGCGGATGGCGCGCTTGAGCTCCTCGAACTCCTCCTGGCGCTCGTCGACCTCGCCCAGCTCCTTCTGGATCGCCTTCATCTGCTCCCGCAGGAAGTACTCCCGCTGGGCCTTGTCCATCTCGCCTTTCACCTCGCTCTGGATCTTGTTGGAGAGCTCCAGGACGTGGATCTCCTTGGTGATCAGGGCGATGACCTTCTCCAGGCGCTCCCGGACGGTGAGGGTC
The DNA here is from genome assembly GCA_964542165.1 of uncultured Rickettsiales bacterium. GTDB lineage: Bacteria > Myxococcota_A > UBA796 > UBA9615 > CAYRNR01 > CAYTBN01. Next base: position 7,064 of record CAZITQ010000254.1, on the reverse strand, counting down.
TCCAGCAGGTCCTGCTTCTCGGACACGCCGATGCCCAGGTTGGACGCGACGATGTCCGACAGGATGCCGGGGTTGTCGATGGACCGGACCAGGAAGCTGGCCTCGGTGGGGATGTGGGGACTGAGCTCGATGATCTTCTGGGCCTGCTCGCGCAGGTTGTGCAGCAGGGCCTCGACCTCCACGCCGGCGATGTTCTCCTCCTCGATGAGCTCCACGCGGGCCTCGAGGTGGGTGTCGGTGCGGGTGTACTCGAGGACGCGGAATCGGTTGAGCCCCTGGATGATGACGTTGAGCTTGTTGCCCGGCATCTTCACGGACTTGAGGATCTTGACCATCGTGCCGGTTTCGTAGAGCTCGTCCGTGTCCGGATCCTCCACGCTCCCGTCCTTCTGCGCGACGATCCCGAGCAAGCGCTCGGAGTCCATGGCCTTGTTGATGCTCTTGAGCGACTTGTCACGCCCCACGTTGATGGGGAACGCCAGCACCGGGAAGATGACCGTGTTTCGGATGGCCAGCAGCGGTAGTGTCTGTACGCGACTCACGATTACTCCGTCGTTGGTTTCCCCACCATAGACACGAACCGGTGGGGATCAAGGGTCGTCGGATGGATCGTCGGGGGACGATTCGTCCGGGTCTGGCTCCGCCGCAGCGGGTGCGTCGGTCATCGTCGATATCGGAGGTTCTCCCGCGCCCGCGGCCGCGACAGCGGGGGTGCGAGTGCGGAGCCAATCCTCGATGGCGTCCTTGGCCCAGGTGATGCCGTAGATCAGGAAGAGCGCGAGGAGCAGGATCCCGAACTCGGGCAAGCGGAACTCGAACGTCACGTCGCCTGCGATCATCGACCGACCACCCTCGCGCGGCGCAGGGCCGCGATGCGTTCCCCACTGTATCCGATCTCGGCCAGCACCGAGTCGGTATGTTCCCCCGCCGACGGCGAGTCGCCGACGGACAGGGCGCCGAGTGGCGGGGCGAACCAGCGCTGGGGCCCCTCCCCCTCCACTCGCCCGCGCGCAGCAGCGTGCGAATCGTCCGCCGCCTCGGCGGGCGAGAGCACCGGCTCCACGCACAGGTCCAGGCCGCCGAAGAACTCCGCCCACTCGTCCCGGCTCCGGCCCTCGATCACGGCGGCCAGCTGGCCGCGTACCTCGGCCTGGTCCGGTCCGGGGATCGGGGCGAGTGAGGCCCACTGCGGTCGTTCCAGGGCCACGCACAGCCCGGCCCAGAACTTGGGTTCCAGGGCCGCGATGGCGAGGTAGCCCCCGTCCGAGGTCCGGTAGAGTCCGTAACAGGCCAGTCCGCCGTTGAGCATCGATCGGCCCCGCCCGTCGCCGGCCGGGAACCCGTCCATCGCCCGGACCGGCGCCGACAGGGCCGCCACCGACTCGCCCATGGCCACGTCGATCCAGGCCCCCTCCCCCGTGGTCGCACGCTGGACCAGCGCCGCGGAGATGCCGAGGGCCGCCTGCATCGCGCCGGTCAGGTCCGCCAGCTGGAGCCCGGGCATCGGCGGTGGGCCGTCCTCCTCGCCGCTGAGTGCCAGCACCCCGGCGAGGGCCTGGTAGTTCAGGTCGTGGCCGGCCCGGGAAGCCCTCGGGCCGTCCTGGCCGTACCCGCTGATGGAGCAGACGATCAGCCCCGGAGTGGCCTCCCGCAGGGCGTCGGGGGCCAGCCCGAGCCGGGCCAGGGTGCCCGGTCGGAAGCCCTCCAACAGCACGTCGTGGCGACCGAGCAGGTCCCGCACCACATCCACCCCGCCGTCGGCCCGCAGGTCGACCACGATGGAGCGCTTGCCCCGGTTGAGCACGTGGAACATGGCGCCGTGGCGCCCGACGAGGGGTGGGATGTGCCGGGTGTACTCGCCGCCGTGGGGGTCCTCCAGGCGCAGCACCTCGGCGCCGAGCCCCTGGAGGATCCAGCTGCAGAAGGGTCCCGGCAGGAGCCGGGTCAGATCCAGGATCCGGACCCCGCGGAGGGGAACGAAGCTCAAGGGAGCCTGTCCGCGGTCAGCCGATGATGGCCTGGATCTTGATCGCGAGGCCGATGTCACCGGCCACCCGCAGTTTGCCGGTCATGAACGCCATCTGCGGGTTGAGGTCGCCCTTGATCATCTCGACGAAGTCGCCGGAGTCCATCGAGATCGTGCACTGGACCTCGCCCTCTTCGCCCTCGACGATCGTGACCGCCTTGCCGTCACAGGTCATCGTCCACTTGCCCGGAGCGTCGCCGGTCAGGTCGAACAGGTACACCGCCTGCACGCCCTCCACGCGCTCGGGATTGTCGGCCAGTCGCTGGGGCAGCAGCTCTCCGAAGATGGTCTGGGGGGTCATGTTCACTCCCAAAAAAGGTGCGGGCGCCACGCCGCGCCCGGCGATGGTGCGACGGCGGAGCGGGGGCTGTCAAGGATGGGAGCGAGGCGTCAGGCGTCAGGCGTCAGGCGTCAGGTGGACAGTGCAGAAATGCGCCTCTTCGTTCTCGTATGAAGCCTGAAGCCTGATGCCTGATGCCTCCCCTTGACAGGTCGGAACAGAGGCGGCAGCGTGCGGGTTCCAGGCGGCAGGTCGGAACGGAGGTCCCATGGCTCTGGACAGGTTCGTGGTCGAAGGTGGCGTGCCGCTTTGCGGCGAGATCCAGGTGAGCGGGGCCAAGAACGCGGCGCTCCCGGTGCTCTTCGCCACCCTGCTGCACCGGGGCAAGAGCATCGTCGAGAACGTGCCCGAGCTGCAGGACATCCGCACGACCTGCTCCCTGCTCGAGACCCTGGGGGTCGCAGTGGAGGCCGACGGGACCGAGGTCCACATCGACGCCTCGAACATCCCCGAGTACGAGGCCCCCTACGACCTGGTGCGCAAGATGCGGGCGAGCGTGCTGACCCTGGGGCCCCTGCTGGCGCGGCTGGGCAAGGCCCGGGTCTCTCTGCCCGGCGGCTGCGCCATCGGCGAACGGCCCATCGATCAGCACCTCAAGGGCTTCGAGGCCATGGGGGCGGAGATCGATCTGGAGCACGGGTACATCGAGGCCCGCTGCGAACACCTGAAGGGGGCGCAGATCCACTTCGACATCCGCACCGTCGGGGGCACCGAGAACGTGCTCATGGCCGCCGTGCTCGCCGAGGGCACCTCGGTGCTGTACAACGCCGCCTGCGAACCCGAGGTGGTGGACCTGTGCGACGCCCTCACGCGCATGGGCGCGCGCATCGAAGGCGCGGGCACGCCCACCATCAGCATCGAGGGGGTCGAGGAGCTGGGCTCGCTGAACCACCGGGTGATCCCCGACCGGATCGAGTGTGGGACCTTCATGGCCGCCGCCGCCATCACCCGGGGCAACGTCCTGATCCGCGGCGCCCGCATGGACCAGCTCGACGCGGTGGTGCTCAAGCTCACCGCGGCCGGGGTCGAGGTGCGCAGGGCCGGCGACGGCATCCGGGTCCAGCACCACGGCGAGCTGCACTCGGTGGACATCAATACCCAGCCCTACCCCGGCTTCCCCACGGACATGCAGGCCCAGATCATGGCCCTGATGACCGTGGCCGACGGCCGCTCCGTGGTCACCGAGCGCATCTTCGAGAACCGCTACATGCACGTCCAGGAGCTCCGCCGGATGGGCGCAGACGTCCGCCTGGAGGGCAGCTCCGCGTTCATCACCGGCGTGGACAAGCTGATGGGGGCCAGCGTGATGGCCACGGACCTGCGGGCCAGCGCTTCGCTGCTCATCGCGGCCCTGGCGGCCCGCGGTCAGTCGGAAGTGTTGCGCGTCTACCACATCGATCGGGGCTACGCGAACATCGTCGGAAAGCTCGGCGCCCTCGGCGCGAGAATCGAGCGCGTCAGCGACTGATCCTGGCACGCCTGTTGCACGCCTCGCGAGGCGGGCAGATATCGGCCCATCTGCCCGGGATCGCTTGACTTTCCGGATCCAGCATGCCTATATTTCACAATTCCGTAAGTTAGGCTCCAACTACCCGATATCACAGTGATTTTGTGGCATCTAACACGTGGTGGCCTGTACGGACAGAACGGTTGGGATTGGCGCGGTGGATCGGACGTCAGGTGGCGGCGGGCGTATTCCCCGTGAACGGATCCGGGAAATCGCCGACCGGGTCAACATCGTCGAGGTGGTCGCGGAGAGGGTCGCGGACATCAAGAAGAGAGGTGCGGGCTTCTGGGCCTGCTGCCCCTTCCACGACGAGAAGACCCCGTCATTCCACGTGCGGCCCGATCGTCAGACCTTCCACTGCTTCGGATGTGGTGAGGGTGGGGACGTGTACGACTTCCTGATGAAGGTCGACGGACTGACCTTCCGCGAGGCCCTGGAGGACGTGGCCCGCCGAGCCGGCGTGGAGCTGCCCCGGGACCGCCTGTCCCCCGAGGAGGAGCGCGCCGCCCGCCGCAGGACCTCGCTGCTGGACGTCAACGAACTCGCCGCCGGCTTCTACCGCCGGACGCTGATGGGCCCCGACGGCGCCCACGCGCGCGCCTACCTCGAGCGCCGGGGCATCCCCGCGGATCTGGCCGAGCGCTTCCGCCTCGGGTACGCACCCGACGCCTGGGAGTCCCTGACCCAGGAGCTGGGCCGGCAGCGGTTCGACCCCAGCACCGGAGAGCAGGTCGGGCTCCTGCGCCGGGGCAAGCGCGGGGGGCACTACGACCTCATGCGCGACCGCCTGATGATCCCGATCATGGATGCCCGGGGGAAGGTGGTCGCCTTCGGCGGACGGGCGATGGGCGACGCCGAGCCCAAGTACCTCAACTCGCCCGAGTCGACCGTCTACGACAAGAGCGGCACGCTCTATGGACTGGGCCAGGTCGCAGCCTCCATCCGCCGCGCAGACCGGGCGCTGGTGGTCGAGGGGTACTTCGACTGCCTGGCCCTGGTGGCCGCCGGATTCGAGAACGTCGTGGCCATCTGCGGCACCGCACTGACGCCGGGGCAGGTGCGCCTGATCCGCCGCCACACCTCCGACGTGACCATGGTCCTCGACGGCGACCAGGCAGGGCTGAAGGCGGCGTTCCGCAGCCTGGAGGTGCTCCTGGACCAGGACGTGTGGCCGACCTTCGTGGGTCTACCCGAGGGGCAAGATCCCGACGACGTGGTCCGCCACCAGGGTCCCGATGCCTTCCGGACCCTGCTCGGGCGGGCCGAGCCGCTGCTGGATCGCCTGCTTCAGGACGTGATCGCCAGGCACAGGGGAAGCCCCCGGGCCTCCGAGCGTGTTCTGGAGGAGGTGGCACCGATCCTGTCCCGTCTCAAGCCCGTGACCGCCCAGCCCTACTGGGCCTGGCTCGCGGACCAGCTGCGGATCGACGAGCGGATGATGATGGCCCACGTGCGCTCGCTGCGGCGGGCCCCGGCCGCGCGGCAGGAAGCCCCTCGTCAGCCGATCCATGCCTCTTCACAGGGCTCCTTCCCCCGGGAGGAATGGGCCCTGCTGGCGCTGCTGTTGCAGCAGCCCGAACGCTGCGCCCGGGAGATCGCCCATCACCGGGTGCCCGAGATGATGCGTTCCCGCCCCCTGGCGGATCTGGCCCGGGTCGCCCTGGAGGAGGCCCAGGCGGGCCACGGGCCGGACGTGGGGCGGTTGCTGGATCGCACCGACGATCCGGGACTGCGCCGCATGTTGACCGAGATGACCCACTCGGAGGGGATGGTCCCCGACGAGGATATCGAACGGCTGCGGGACCAGCTGGTACTCAGCGTCCGTCGCGCATACCTGAAACGGCTTCTAGACGAGGCGAAGCGCAGATCGCGCACAGCCGAGGACATCGAGGAGCAGCAGGTGGCCGCAGCCGAGGCGATCCGACTCAAGCAGGAGCTGCACCGGATCGCGAGCGACAAGACCCTGCACTGAGGCGGAAACGCGGCGGGCAGGGTATAGGACGAATTCAGGCTTGCCGCGGTGTGGTGCGCGCACGGTTGGGCAAGACGAAGGTGGTCCATGGCGAGCAGAACGAGCAAGGAGATCGGCAAGCTCATCGATCTGGGACGTGAGCGCGGCTACCTGACCTACGACGAGGTCAACGACATGTTGCCGCGGAACATGCTCACGTCCGAGCAGATGGATGACGTGATGATCATGTTCGGCGAGATGGACATTCGCGTCATCGATGGCGCGAGCAAGGCCAAGCTCGCCGTCCAGAAGCAGCTTGCAGACAAGACCAACCGGCTCTTCGAGGAGCGGCGCCAGGAGGAGTACGACAAGGACTCCGGCGGTCGGAGCGTCGATCCGGTCCGCATGTACCTGCGAAAGATGGGCTCGGTGTCGCTGCTCTCCCGCGACGGCGAGATCCAGATCGCCAAGCGGATCGAGGAGGGCGAGCTGGAGGTCCGGCGGGCGCTGCTGACCACGCCGCTGGACGTACGCAAGCTGCTGGAGATCTGCGGCAACGACGCCGCGGTCAAGGACGAGATCAGCCCCAAGAACCTCGAGCCCGCGCTGGAGAAGAAGCTCCGCAAGCTGTGCAAGCGGATCGGCAAGCTCGACGTGGAGTTCACCAAGCTGCGCGACCAGAGCGCGCGGACGCGGCACCCGGCCTCCAAGGCGAATCAGGCCCGCCTGGCCAGGATCGACGAGATCCACGAGGAGCTCTTCCAGACCAACGAGGAGCTCAGGATCACCCGCCGCCAGGTGCTGCGGATGACCCACGAACTCAAGGTGGAATCGGAATCGGCCCGCCTCGCCCGCAAGCGAATCGACCGCTGCGCCGCCACCGCGGGCATGAGCTGCGAAGATCTGGTCAAGACGCTGGCCAAGATCCGCAAGCTGCGCAAGAAGGGGGACGCGGCCGCGATCCAGTCCGCCGAGGACTTCATGGAGCTCGAGCGCATCATCCAGCACTCCGAGGCGGAGCAGAAGCGGATCACCGGCCGCCTGGGCATGGACGTCGAGGAGCTGCTGCGCCTGGATCACAAGATCCGCCGCGGCGAGGCCATGGCGGACGGCGCCAAGAGCGAGCTGGTGGAGGCCAACCTGAGGCTGGTGGTCTCCATCGCCAAGAAGTACACCAACCGCGGTCTGCAGTTCCTGGACCTGATCCAGGAGGGCAACATCGGCCTGATGAAGGCCGTGG
>CAZITQ010000253.1:0-12946 GCA_964542165.1 uncultured Rickettsiales bacterium | reverse complement strand
GGCGGCCGTGGACATCGCCTGAGGAGGTCGGCATGGCGACGATCAAGGTCACGAGCCCCACGTTCGGGGGTCATGAGGTCCAGGCCGAGGAGGGCGCGAGCCTTCTGCAGACGCTGATCGACAACGGCTACGAAGTGCCCCACATGTGCTACCACGAGGCGGTCAGCGCCTACGGCGCCTGCCGGCTGTGCCTGGTGGAGGTGGAAAAAAGGGGCAAGCGCAAGCTGACCACCGCGTGCAACTACCCGGTGGCCGACGGCATCGAGGTGTTCGTGGACAGCGAGAAGGTCGTGCGCAATCGCAAGATGGTGCTCGAGCTGACCCTGTCGATGTGCCCCGAGTCGCCGGAGCTGCAGGAGCTGGCCGCGGCCCACGGCGTGGAGGTCGACCAGGTCCGGTTCCCCAAGGAGGAGAACGCCTGCATCCTCTGCGGCCTGTGCGAGCGGGTCTGCCGCGAGGTGGTGGGCGTCGAGGCCATCACCTTCAGCAAGCGCGGTGATCAGAAGACCGTGGAGCCTCCCTTCGGGGTGGCCGAGACCTGCATCGGCTGCGGTGCCTGCGTCTACGTCTGCCCCGTGGATTGCATCAAGATCGAAGAGCGGGACGGCAAGAAGATCATCGTCCGCTGGAACCGCGAGCTGGAGCAGCAGATCGACCCGGTGGCCGGCACCCCCCTGGCCCCCAAGTTCATGCTCGAGCACTTCCGAACCCTCACCAACCTCCCCGCCGACTTCTACGACAAGGCCCCCTGGTACCAGGGCAAGAAGTAGGGGCTTCCGCCACACCCCCGCTACCGCCCATCCCTCCGCCCGCCCCCGCCCGCCCACCCTCCGGAGAGGGGTGCTGGGAGGAGGTCGTTTCCGTTCCCAGCTCTGGTCGAGCCTGGGAATATATGACTACTGTGGAATTTAAGGAATCATCCCGTCTGTCCGGCCCCCGATACACCCGGTTGGCCGCGCAGAAGAACGAAAAACCATAAAAGCAAAAAGTCTAATATTTTTAAAGAGTTGACTGTGTCCAGGGGTAGTGGTGTGATGACAACCGAAGCGATAGGTGTACGCGCGTGATGCAGCAGCGCGCCTCCTGCGCGAAAGGGGACGGACATGACTCGAATCCAGCGGCTACCGACCTGGCTCACCCTTCTCTTCTCCACGGTGCTCATCCTGGCGTTCTCGGTGTTCACCGGCGGTGCTGGGTGCCCGCCGGACGACGATGACGACAACGACGCCACGGGTGACGACGACACCGCGGACGACGACGACGACGACACCGCGGACGACGACGACAACGACACCGGGGACGACGATGCCGTCGAGCCCTTCAGTCTCGAGGGAGATGTCTACCTGGTCCCGGTCTACTACGAGCAGGACGTGGACGAGATCTGGGTCCGGATGGAGCTCGAGTGGACCGAGGTCAACGCCGCGGGGTACCCCTACGGCAAGATCTACGTCGGGATCACCGAGACCTTCGAGGATGCCGGCAATCCGCTGCTGCACTACACCGCCCCCACGGTGCCGGCCGACCCCAAGAATGATCCGACCCACTACGAATTCGACCCGGCCACCTGGCCGCTGGACGAGGTGCACGTGATGGCCATCGCGGACACCTGGTACGACACAATCATCAGTCCGTGGGACAACATGAACTTCCACGCGGACGCCGTGGACACCACCGGCGAGCCGGTCCTCGACGCCGATATCTTCATCGACGTGGAGCACGTGTGGAACGGCTACGGCTGGGTCATCGGCCACCACGGCTATGGCGGTGGCGGCGGCGGTGGCGGTGGCACGCCCTGCCCCGAGTGCTACTGGGACATCGACATCTCCGGCGACGTGTACCTCCAGGATTCGGCCCACGTGGCCTCCACGGGCAACTCGATGGTCGCGGTGTACAGCAACTCCAACGAGGGTCCCTACTGGTTCACCTTCCCGGGGATGCTCGACGGCGGCGCGCAGGAGGTTCGGTCGCCTTGGGAGATGAACGTCGGCGCTCCGTTCACCGCTCAGATCCGCGGTGCCTGGGACTGGAACAACAACGGCCTGTTCGAGCCCGGCGACGACTGGGGCGCGACCGTGGATGAGCTGGGCGACCAGATCAATCCCTGGTCCTTCGGCGACGCCGACATCTCGGGCATGGACGTCCAGGTGCCGCTGGACGGTGCAGCTGTCCTGCTCCCCGATCCCTACGTGACGGTCTCCGGCGTGGTGATGACCGACGGGACCTTCGAGTTCGGCGACCTGGGCCCGGACAACGGCCTGTTCATCGGTGCGAACAAGACCTTCAACGCCCCGGAGCTCGATCCCGAGGACCTGCTGGCGCAGGGTTACCTCTGGGGTTACGACCAGATCATGAACGTCGCCGCCGGGGGAGACGCGATCCCCTACGAGATCTGGGTGCCTCGATACACCACCGTGTTCCTCAAGGCCGGTATCTACCCCACCGACCTGCCGGACCCGACCCTGTACGAGACGATTCCGACGGCCGTGCATGTGTTGGATCAGAACGTGGTCCGCAACATCGAGATGACCTACCAGGCGCCGTAGCGCGACTCCCTCTTTCCGTCCCGCCTACCTGTACCCTTCCCACGCTCCCGCACCCCGAGTCCCCGCCATGGCGCGGATTACCCTGTTTTCCAGAAGAACCATAAAAACAAGAAATACGTGAAATAGCCCTGCCTATTTGGTTCTTGACCGGGGGGTGGCTCCAGGGGGAGGATTCTGTCATCTGGAGAAGTGGCGCCGGGCGAGATCTGCGCTGGCGCACGGCCGGAAGGGATGGACCCCATGTCGTCGTTCGAGGACAGGAAGCGGAAGAACTGGCTCGGTACTCCTCTGATGGTATGCCTGCTCTTCCTGATCGCCGCCAGCGCCCCGGAGAACTGTTCGTGTCCGGGGGACGACGACGACGACAACGATGTCACCGGCGACGACGACGACAACGATGTCACCGGCGACGACGACGTGGCGGATGACGACACCCAGGGCGACGACGACACCGTCGCGCCCACGCCGTTCTCCCTCGCCGGAGACGTCTACATCGTCCCGGTGCACTACGACCTGGAGGTGGACGGCATCTGGACGCGCGTCGAGATGGAGTGGTCGGAGATCGACCCGAACGGATATCAGTACGGGCTGGTCTACGTGGGCGTCGTCGAGGACTTCGAGGACGAATCGACGCCCATGTTGCACTTCGTCTCCGGCCCGGTCCCGGCGGATCCCAAGAACGACCCGACCCACTATCTCTTCGAACCAGGCACCTGGCCCCTGGAGCAGGTGGCGGTGATGGCCATCGCCGACACCTGGTACGACGCCATCATCAGCCCCTGGGACAGCAAGGCCTTCCACGTAGACACCGTCGACACCACCGGAGCGCCCGTCGAGGACGCCGACATCTTCATGGACATGGAGTTCGTCTGGAATGGCCACTCCTGGGTCCCCGGTCACCACTGGGGCGGGTGCTGCGGTGGGGGTGGCGGTGGCGGCGGCGGCGGCGGTGGTGGCGGAGATGACGACGACAACGGTGGTGACGACGACGACGACGACGACGACGACAACGGAGACGACGACGACGACGATGACGACGACGGCGGCGGCTTTCCCGGTGATCCAAACTGCCCGCTGAGCATCGGCGGCGACATCTATCTCCACGACTCGGCCCACACCTCCTCGTCGGGCAACTCACTCGTGGCCGTGTACGACGAGACGCTGCAAGGGCCCTACTGGTTCGTCTTCCCCGGCATCCTCGACGGCGCAGCCCAGGACGTCGACACCCCATGGAACCTCGACATCTACTGCAGCTTCGAGGGCAACATGCGGGGCGCCTGGGACTGGAACAACAACGGCCTGTTCGAACCGGGCGACGACTGGGGCGTCACGGTCAACGGTCTGGGGGAAGACAACAACCCGTGGGCCTTCGAGACCGTGGACATCCCCGACATGGACGTCCAGGTCCCCTACGACGACACGGTCATCCCGATGCCGGCGGGCTACGTCAAGATCTCGGGCGTGGTCACCACGGACGGCTCCTTCGAGTTCGCGGATCTCGACCCCTCCAACGGCCTGTTCGTCGGCGCCAACAAGAGCTACAACGTGCCGGCCCTCGAGCCGCTGGAACTGCTCCAGCAGGGGTACCTCTGGGGCTTCGCCCAGATCAACTCGGTGGCGGCCATGGGCGACGCGATTCCCTACTCGCTCTGGGTTCCGCCGTACACCACGTCGTTCCTCAAGGTCGGCATCTTCCCCACCGACCTGCCGAACCCCACGGACTACGAGACCACCCCGGTGGCGGTCCACGTGACCACCCAGGACGTCATCCGCAACGTGGAGATGTCCTACCAGCCGAGTCCGTGAGCCCCGGAACGCGGCCGACTCCAGCTCAGGGATCGTGATCCGACGTTGAGCTCGGAGGATCCCCCTTCGCCGAGAGCCACCCCTGTTCCCCGATCCAGGCGCCGATGACCTCCGCCATCAGCTGCAGTCCGCCCGCGTCCGGGTGTCCCTGGTCGAAGAACAGCGGCTCCCGTAGTGTGGGATCGGCCTCGAACGCGGCGGTGATCTCGTACGCGAGGGGGACCCCGGGGGGGGCTGGGGTCCCTCGGCGACCACCGCCAGGTCCGGCAGGCGGAGCATGAGCTGCCCATCGTCTCGAAGCTGGCCGATCACGCCCTTGTGGGGCGATTGCCTGCGAAAGGCGGCCCCGAGGTCCAGGACGGGAATCCCCGGGACCCGCGCCTGCAGCCGCGGATGGAGATGCTGGGCCACCCGGTGGCCATGGACGTCGAAGGTGCTCGTCGGCGGGAGGACCCAGCCCATCCGGATCGGGGCGATCTCCCTGGCGGTGGTCTCCAGATCGGCCACCAGCTCGTCCAGCGGCTCCCCCTCGAACAGGGGGGCCCAGGTGAAGAGGACCAGATCGGCGTCGAGCCCAGCCGATTCCTGCCGGATCCAGGGGAGCATGACGTCGGGAAGCGCCCCGGGGACCGCGGCGATCACCGTCTCCAGTTCCTGCGTCTCGGCCAGCCGCGCCGGCCAGCTCTCCTCGTAGGCGACACCCCAGCCCAGGGTGACCGAATCGCCCACACAGAGCACACGGTACCCGGGCGCCGGGATCTGCACCTCCGGACCGCGGAGTCCGCGGCTGTTGGTGGAGATCGTGAATTCTCGCCGCCGTGTGACCCGATCCAGCGCGCCCGGTAGCAGCTCGTCCGGGTTGTGGGGACGGTCCGGTACCACGATCAGGGAGCGATCCAGGTCGGGCAACAGCTCCATCCGTGGCTCGTCGCCCAGCGCTTCCGGTGGGAGGATCTCCTCGGAGAGCACCTGCAGACGCTGTCGCTGCACGAACACGGCGACCATGACCGCCAGCGCTCCCAGAACGGCGACGATCGAAACCGCGGGGGTCGCGCGTGGGCGGAGATTCCCGATCATGATCACAGGACGTCGTACACCTGAGGGAGTCGTTTCTCGGAGGGACAGCTCAGCAGGAGCATCGCGGTGACCGCCAGGATCACCAGGATCGCACCCGCCGCCCAGGCGAGATCTCGTTTCCAGTGCACAGCTGTCACTCCCGTACCGTCGCAGCCCTCACTCTGCGCCGGCATCCCTCGTCGTGGAGCAGGCTGAGGATCAGCATAGGACCACCGGTCCAGGGGGGCAAGACGTGGTGGATGCGGCCTCGTCATGCCAGGCCAGGGCTTCCGCGTTTCTGCCCCATGGCAATTGTCTGTCCCCGATTCCGTCCCGTCCGCGTCTTTACCCAGGCGGTGGACCGTTGTCACGGCGGGGCCACCTGTTTACTATGGCTGGCGCACGAGGAGACCCCGAATGGGAAACGACGCCGAAGGGCCCCGTCCATCCAGGCGAATCTACCGTGTCGTGACCGTCGTCGCCGGCCTGGTGATCGTCGCCGGACTCGTCGTCCTGGCCCTGGGTCAGTTCCGCACGGCGCGCAAGCTCGCCGAGCTGGAGGAGTCTACCCCCGGCGCACTGGGGGGCATGGGCGGTCTACCCGTGGGCGGAGGCCAGGACCCCGATGGCGCCCCGGCCGCGGAGGGCGGCATCCCGATCACGGGGGAAGCGCTGCCCTCGGGGATCGAGGTCCCCGCCGAGTTCCGCGCCCTGGTCGGTGAGAACCTGCCGGAGGTGGCGTACCGGGTCGGCGACGTGGAGGTCGCCGCAGCCATCGTCCGGATGGAGGGCACGGACCTCGCTCTGAGCCCCGACTCCCTGACCGCCGGTCTGGAGCTCTTCGAGAAGCACATGGCGCAACGTTTCGAGCCCGGCGAGGCGCAGGCCCGGCTGGGGATCGAGGCCGCGCTGATGGAGCTGCTGAACGATCCGCAGCGGGAGTACCTGTACAAGAACCTGACCACGATCAAGTCCGAGAACGTCCAGCCCGAGGTCATCCTGGAGCAGCTGCGCACAGCCGTCTCCGTGCGCGGATAGTCCCACCGCCCACGCCGAGGCGGTACCATGGCGGGGTGGATCCCCCAACCCCGGCGCAGGGGCGCGCGTCCCTCCCCGAACCCATCCGAGCGATGCTCGCTCGCGGCCAGCGAGGCTGGCGGAGGGTCTTTCCGTCCGGCGAACCTCGCGGCGACACCGTCCTCCGCCCCCCCGTCCTCCTCCCACGCCTGGGCTCCCCCGGCCCCGGGGGCTGGTGGGTCCCCATCGTCCTCGGCTTCACCGCCGGGATCGTGCTCTGGCCCGCCAGCATCGCTCCCTGGGAGCTGTACGCGGGGGGCACGCCGGACCTGCCGGGCAACGTCGCCCACCACTGGATGATCCAGACCCGGGGCCTGGAGGCGGCCACCCACAACCGGATGCAGATGTACCCGTGCAGCATCGACTTCGTGGTGCTGCTCGGCTTTCCCCTGGATGTCTACACCGCCTGGCCCTTCGTGGCGGTGTTCGGCCGGTCCGCCGGCTTCACCCTCTGGCAGATCACCTCCCTGTGGGCCGCCGGCTGCGCCATGGCGTGGCTGGCCTCCCGCTGGTGGCGCTCCCACCCGGCGGGCCTGGTCGCCGGGGTGGTCTACCAGTGCGCGCCGGTGATCACCTGGGGGATGTCCGAGGGTAGGTTCATGGAGGTCGTGGGCGCGGCGTTCATCCCGCTCTCCCTGGGCCTGTTCGCCCGCGGGCTCGTGCGGGGGCGGGCCTGGGAGGCGGTGGCCGGCGGCGCCTGCATGGGTTTCGCTGCGCTGGCCTACTGGTTCTTCGGCTTCTTCGTGGCCCTGGCCCTGGGTGTGCTGGTGCTGCTGGCGCTCGTGGAGCGGCGACCGGTCCTGCGCCCCCTGTCCCTGACGCTGCTGGGCACGCTGCTGGTGGCGGGTCTCCCCCTGGGCTACACCTTCCTGGGCGCATCGATCCTCCCGGCCATCAACGTGTCGACGGGCTCGGATATCCGCATCGGAGGACAGCTGATGCGGGTCGCCGACGTGATCGAATTCCGGGCGCTGACCCTCAGCTCGATGATCCAGGGCCACTTCCGCCCGGGTCCGCTGGCCATGGCGCTGGTGCTGCTGGGGGGGATCGGCATGCGGGCCCGCCGCTGGGCCGCGCCCCTGGGTTGGATCGCGCTGTCCTGCTGGCTGGCCACCGGCCTGTGGCTCGAACTCCCCGGAGGAGTGCCGCTGCCCGGGCCGTTCCACCTCCTCGATCATCTGCCGATGCTCAACCGCTACTGGTGGCCGAACCGGATCCTCTACATCGCCTCTCCGGCCCTGGCGCTGCTCGTCGCCGGGGGGGCGATCCGCCTCCCGAGGCCGTCTCGCGCCCACGCCGTCGCGGTGGTCCTGGCGGCCTTGCTGCTGGCCGAGGCGTTCCTGCTCCAGAGGCAGCTGCCGGTGGAGACGTCGAGCAATCGGCCCACCGAGGTGGCCCGGGTGCTGGCCGAACGCGAGGGACCGCTCCTGCTGCTCCCCATCCCCTCGGGCGAGCTGCGCCGCAACATGGCCTCGCTGCTGGACCAGCCGGTGCACGAGCGCCCGATGGTCTCGAGCATGATGCCACCGACCGAGGCCATGGCGCCGTCGCCCTACCAGCGCCTGTTCCAGCGTCCGGGCCTGGCACACCTGGTGCTGTGCGAGGCTGACGCGGAGACGGCCCTGACCGTCGCCCCGGAGAAGGCCCGCCAGGATCTGCGCGACATCGGCCTGAGCGAGGTCTACGTCGAGGAGGCCGCACTGGTCGGCCAGCACGAGCTGGAACCGCTGGACCAGACCAGCGTCCAGGCGTACCTCACCTGCGTCGAACGGATGCTGGGCAGCGAATACGAGTCCCGGGGACCGCTGCGAATCTATCCGCTCACGGGCGGATAGCCGCGGAACCGCCGGGCGTCAGCGGTCTTCCGGAGTCCAGCGCGCCCAGCCAGTGGGGGCGCCGACGACCCACAGCGGGAACCGGCCGCCGACCTCACGAACCAGATCGACCAGCGGATCGCCGGGGCCGGGTGTGTCCAGCAGATCCGGTGCCGTCAGCAGCAGGGCCACCGGTGGTCCCGGCTCCACCGCGAGACGCTCGACCGCCCGCACGAGTTCGACGGGGAGTGGCGCTCGCTCCTGGCAAGGGAAGACGTTCGCCGGAGGCTGGGCCAGCTCGCCAAGCACGACCAGCCGGACCTCCACCAGCGGTCCCGCAAGGGCCGCGGACAGGTCACCGGGATCGATGCACCTGGGGGATTCGTGCGCCTCACCCTCCCGCGCCAGCGGGCTCGCTGTCGCCGGGCGGCGCCCCAGCCGCACCAGGGCCACCCCGGCCCCCACACCGACCCCCAGCATCAGGAATCCCCAGATCCAGAGGCCGACCCCCGGGGCCGCGCCCGGCGGTGCGGGAGAGTCGTCGTGATCCCCGTGCGCCACCGGGGAGAGGAAGAGATCGGACTCGGCGTTCTCGGCGACCCCGGATGCCTTCAGCAGCAGGTGGACCTCGGGCTTGTCGGAGTCCAGGTCGAGCTCTGCCTCCCCCGTCCAGGTGGAGTCGCCGCTGGTGATGACGGCGGTCATCGGCGTTCCCAGGCGGGCCGAGACGGACACCGAGTACGCACCGTCCCCCTCGATGGCGTCTGGCATCGTGCCGTCGTCGCGGACGGTTATCTCGGTGCTCCCCTCGGGACCGGTGAGCTCCACCTGCGCCTCGCCGTCGAGGAAACCCGAGGGGTCCTGGACCTTCAGCAGGAACCCGTAGCCCTGGGCACTGGCCATCGAGGGCAGGAACAGCAGCCAGACGACGATCCCGCGGATCATGATCCACCTCCCGCCGTGTCGTAGAGCACCAGGTACTCGCCGGCGTCCCGGCTCACCGCCACCGGCTCCCCGAAGGCGTCCCCGAGCGCTTCTTGTACGAACACCCGGCTGCTCTTCGGGTAGAGGTCCGGGCGCACCGCCACGTAGGCGACGTCCAGTCCGGCGAGGAGGGAGCGAAGGGTCTCCCGATCCGGCTCGAAGGCCAGCAGCTCGTGCTCCAGCTGGCCCACGACCGGATTCTCGGCACCGCTGAACTGGCTGCGTAGCAGGCAGCCGTTGACCAGGGGCGATCCGTGGGCCCGCTGGTGATAGCAGACCAGGTTCCGGGTGTAGATGTGTTCGTCCCAGGCCCGGCCGTGGAAGTCGGGAAGCAGCTCCAGCACGGCTCCTGGACGTTCCACGGCGCCGTACGCCGACGGGCTGGCCGCGGGGATCTCCTCGGTGCGGAACGCCGTGCCGGTGAACACGGTGGCGTCGGCCGTGGCGAAGGCGAGCAGCGGCAGCGCCCAGGTCCAGCGACGGCGCGCGAGCCGGCTCGCCACTGCCGAAGCCACCAGCCCCAGCCCCAGGCCCGACAACCACATCAACCGGGCAGGGAAGCGGAACCAGGTCGTGATCTCCTCGGTGGCCAGCGGGCGCAACGGACCGGGCACGTCGTAGGGACCGAGCTGGAAGGTGCTGCCCAGGGCGAGCAGGGTCGCACCCCCGCCCAGGACGAGGCATTCCATCCACCAGCCGCGGGCGGCCAGCACCTTGGGGGCGAACAGGCACAGGGCCAATGCCGTCAGAGCCAGGATCGGCGCGTTGGAGTGGGAGGACAGGTCCACCGACGGCGACCAGGCCAGGAGCGCCGCGAGGTTCGTCGCTCCGGCCCGCCACAGGGAGTCGGGGGTGATGGCCTCGACCGCGGGGAAAGGGGCACCGTGGGACGAGCTGGCGAGGAAGGCCAGGAAGGCGATCGCCGGTGGGAGGGCGACGGCTGCAGCGGCGGCCAGGGGCACGGGCCGCAGGGTGCGCCGGAGCCCACCGCCGGCCAGCCAGACCAGCACCAGCAGCGAGGCACATATCCCCACGTAGGCGCTGGTGGCCAGGGCCAGGATCCAGAAAAGTCCGGCCGCGGCGCCGTGGAACCAGCGTCCCCGCTCCCCCACCGCCAGGAACCACGACCACGCCAGCAGTGGCAGCCAGGGATTGAACAGGAAGTAGACGTGCCCCTCGAGCAGCGACGTCGTGGCGATCCCGGAGAACCCATAGGCCAGCCCGGCGATCAGGGACCAGGGCCAGCGTGCCCCCAGGCAGTGAAACGCCGCCCGCTCGGCCGCCCAGGCCGACAGCACCGGTCCCAGCAGGGTGAGGGCCGACACGATCCATACCGGATCCATCGTCCGCCCGATGAAGCGGGCGAGGCCGAACAGCAGGGCGCTGTCCAGCAGCAACAGGCTCTCGCCCGCGGGCCACGCGGAGAGGGTCGTCGTCCCGGCGCCGGAGACCGTCGGTGCGGCCGTGACGAGCCACGCCATGGTGTAGACGTCGAAGTGGGGCGAGAGCAGCAGTTCGTGGGGCGCGGTGATCAGCGGCCATGTCGATAGGGCGGCGACGGCGGAGAAGAATGCGACCGTCAGGAGGGAACGTTGGGCGGAGGACATCCCGCACGCTCCTTCCTCCGTAGCCAGACCAGGCGACTGACGTAGTACACGAGGAACACCGCCCAGGCGGCGCCGGCCACCAGCTGGACGACGTCCTGGTGCCAGACCCGATTGCCCGGGTAGGCGGTCGCCGCGCGCATGGCCTTCAGGCTGCTGTCCTGCCCGGTCAACACGACCCAGCCGAGCTCGACGCGGCTGCGGTCTCCCGTGCGCACCATCCCCGAGAACAGCTCGGCCGAGGTCCCATCCCGCAGGTTCGCGTGGATCTGGATCGAGAGGTAGCGGGCGTACTCACCCTCGTGGCGCCCCAGGAACACCCCGTCGTGGGCCAGATCGAACCAGTCGCGACCGTCGTCGGTGAGGACGACCTCCACCTCCTCGCCGAGCCGGTCGAAGACGATCACCACGTCCTCGAACACCACCGAGGATGGAGCGGCGACCTGGAACTCGATCACCTGGGTGGGGTCCGAGGCTTCGGCCCGGGGTACGGCACCGATCGCGATGGCCAATCCGGCGGCCAGGGAGGCGCCACAGAGCCCTGCACGCATCCCCGTGGCAGGGATCGAGGTCGGGATCCGGGCGAACGTCAACACCCCTCCGTCGTGCGCCTCTCACCGCGCACCAAACCCTCACGGCCCCCCGCGATGGCAGTCGTCAGCATGCGCTCCAGGACGGGCAGGGGACCTACCAGCCGGGGGGCGAGGCGGTGAGGCCGCAGGGATCCACGTCGATGTTGACGCTGAGGTTCCCCGATCCCTCCGGGTGGAACAGGTCCATCCCCCCGCCTTCCATGTGAAGGGCGCTCCCGGACTCCCCGACGAAGTCGATCTCCCCCTCCTGGAGCCCCCAGATGTCGTTCTCACGCCATTTGTCGACCTCGATCGTGGTGGTGAGGGCGGCCCAATCGTCCCAGTCCACGATCTGCGAGCAGTCTCCGAGAGCGGCGAGCACCTCCCCGACGAGGGACTCCCCGGCGAGGGCCACGGTCCCCCAGGCGACGAAGTTCTCCTCGGGTTCGTTGTAGGTCGTGTAGGTCCCGGCGCCGTTGTACGAAGGGATCTCGATGGTGATGGTGCACGAGCCGGGTGGCGCCAGGTCCTCGAAGGTGGGCTGGTAGGCCACCAGGAAGGTACGCAGGGCGTTGCAGGCGTCGGGGCCCCTCTCCTCGGTGACGGCCAGCAGGTAGGTCTCGTACTCGGCGAAGTTGCCGGCGAAGATCTCCCAATCCGCGCCGTACACCTGACAGTAGTCCGGCACGGTCGAGAGCCGAGCCGTCACCGACGGCGGGCCCCCCTCGGCCCAGTAGGTGTAGATCATCGACTCGATGGGCTCACATCCCTCGGGGCCCGTGATCGTGATCCCCTCGGGCACGGTGTCATCGTCGCCGGTGTCGTCGTCACCCGTGTCGTCGTCACCGGTGTCGTCGTCACCCGTGTCGTCGTCACCGGTGTCGTCGTCGGCGCTGTCGTCGTCACCCGTGACGTCGTCGTCGTCCGCGGGACAGCCCGAGACCGCGAACAGGAAAGCGAGCAGGAACAGCAGCGTATGCGGCATCGAATCCCTCCATCGAGGTGGTGGATTTGCGGCCAGTATATCGCCGGATGGAGCGGATACGCGAAGCGGATTCGTGGAGGACTACAGGCTGTGATCCAGGGAGATCGTGATGCCGGTCGCCGGGGCGGTGACCGGCGAGGGGTGGAATCCGTAGACATCCCCGGGGTCCGGGCCGAACTGCAGTCCAGACCCGTTGTCGTCGACGAAGATCGTCACGTACACGGGCTGCCCCGTGGCGGTCGAGATCAGGAACGGGGCCGGCAGGCTGTTGACCGAGAAGATGTTGCCGTCCAGCGGGGGACCGGTGGGCCCCAGCGTGGGGTCGAAGTTGGCGGGGTCGTAGAGATACCAGCCCATCTCCCACGGCGGCGGGCTGGCCGGGGTGACCAGACCGATCTCGAGGGTCCCGTCGATGGTGGGACTCCCGGTGGAATCGTCATCGTCTCCGGTGCTGTCGTCGTCCCCGGTGCTGTCGTCGTCGCCGGTGCTGTCGTCGTCCCCGGTG
>CAZITQ010000252.1:0-13002 GCA_964542165.1 uncultured Rickettsiales bacterium | reverse complement strand
CGGACGGCTACTCCGAGTGCGGCGGGGACTGCGACGACGAGGACGGCAGCGTGAATCCCGGCGCGCCGGAGCTGTGCAACGGCCTCAAGGACGACGACTGCAACCCGGCCACCGACGAGCTGGCGGACATCGACCTGGACGGCTTCAACATCTGCCAGGGGGACTGCGACGACCTCAACGACACGGCCTACCCGGGCGCGGACGAGGTCTGCGACGGGGCCGACAACGACTGCAACGGTCTGGTGGACGACGAGCTGGACTACGACTACGACGGCTGGTCCGGCTGCGGCGGCGACGACTGCAACGACAACAACGCCAGCGTCTACCCCGGCGCCCCCGAGGTGCCCTACGACGGCGTGGACCAGGACTGCGACGGCGCCGACCTCACCGACATCGACGGCGACGGCTTCGACGGCGGACCCTACGGCAGCGACTGCAACGACAACGACGCCGAGGTTCACCCGGAGCAGGTCGAGGACTGCGAGAACGGCTTCGACGACGACTGCGACGGCATCGCGGACCAGTACGACGACGACTGCGTGGTCGACGTGGGCGACGACGACGACGACTGTTCCTGTGACGTGGACGGGGAACGGGCGGGTCCCTCGGGATGGGCACTGCTCGGGCTGCTCGCCCTGCTCGCGGGCCGTCGCCTACGGCCTCAGGTCTTGCGATCCCGGGCCCGGGAGAACAGCGACAGGTAGAGCCCGCTGAAGTGGAAGCGGACGTCGCGGTCCGCCGAGACGACGCTCAGGGGGATCTCCCCCTTGCCGATCACCGGCTTCAGCGCGCGAGTCACGTCGATCACCAGGAAGCGGGGCTCCCCGGTCCAGGCGAACTCGATGGTGCCCAGGCACATGGGATCGGTGACCGGCGTGCGGTGGGTCGCCCGGGGCTTGTGGGCGAACAGGTTGAGGCGCACGGTGTCGCCCAGCTCGGCGCCCACCACCCCCACGTCCACCAGCCGCACATGGGCCTTGGACAGCCGGTCGCGCCGGAGCCTGCCGTCGGGCATCTCGGACGCGATGTGGCGGCTGGCCACCCGCCCCGCAGCCTCCCCGTAGGTCAGCTCGAACAGGTTCTCGCTCTGTTCCCCCCGCTGGTTGATCTGCAGCTGGGACGCGATGCCGGAGCCGTACTGGGTCCCCAGCGTCCACATGAGCTTGGTCAGCGCCGCCTCCTCGGTCATGTCCAGGCCGCTGACCACCCCCTTCTCCAGCAGCGCGCTGCCCGCCTCGTACAGCCCCATCTCCACCGTGCCCTGCTGGCACTGGGTGACGTTGAGCACGGTGCGGCCGCTGTCCACCGCCCGCTCCACCACGTCCAGCAGGCCGGGCCGGGTGGGCGCGTTGCCGGTGCCGAAGGTGTGGATGATCACCCCCTGGACGTCGGGCGCCAGGATCGCCCGTTCCAGGTGGCCCCCGCGGATGCCCGGAAAGACCACCACGCTCATCACGTCGGTCACCAGGTCGGTCTGCAGGATCAGCTCGGCGTCGCCGCGCGGGGCCGGCATCAGCAGCTCCTCGTGGATCACGATCCGCTCGCCGATGGTCCCCAGTGGCGGGAAGTTGGGGGAGTCGAAGCCGTCGAACTGGCTGGCGCTGGACTTGGTGGCCCGGCAGCCCCGGAGTACCGCGTCGCCGAAGCAGACCACGACCTCGGGGATGCGTGGCAGGTCGAAGGCCCGGTAGCCCGCCAGGTGGATCGCCGAGATCAGGTTACCGGTGGCGTCGGTGCGAATGTCCGAGATGGGCAGCTGGGAGCCGGTGAGCACCACCGGTTTGGCCAGGTTGCGGAACATGAACGCCAGCGCGGAGGCGGTGTAGGCCAGGGTGTCGGTGCCGTGGAGGACGACGAAGCCGTCGTGGTCGTCGTAGGCCGCCCGGATCGTCCGGGCCATGGTGACCCAGTGGTCCGACGTGACGTTGGAGGAGTCCAGCGGCGGGTCGAAGGGGCTGACCTCCGACAGCTCCACCCGCGCGGCCAGCTGCTGCAGGGCGGGCGCGTAGCGCTCGAGCTCGCCGAAGGGCTGGGGGGTCAGGGGGCTGGCGGGGTTGCCCGGTTCCGAGGCGGCCATCCCGATGGTACCCCCCGTGTACACGATCAGGACCTTCGGCTTCCTCGTCTTGGCCATCGTCCGTCCGTCCCCGCGTCCGCGCGGCTGGCGTAGCTACTGGGCGATTGTACGCGAGCGTCGCGCCGCGGGCACCGGCCGCGCCGAATGTTGAGCCCACCCGAGCGGAGGCCCGGTTCGCACCCCCAACAACCGGGACGGATCCCGGTGGGAGGTAGGAACGATGAGATGGAACCCCTTGATTCCAACCCTGATGGTGGCGCTGCTGGGGATCGGCGGCCTCGGCGAGGCGAGGGCCGGTGAGGTCCGCTTCGACGGGGCACCCCTGTCGGGGCCGCTCGCCGCCAGCATCGCCGCAGACGCCGGCGACGATCTGATCGCCTTCCGCGGTTGCCGAGGCCCGGGCGCGGCCCACGCCGTCGACGGCTGCATGGTGCTGGTGGTGGGCGCCGGGCAGGCCCGGTCGGCGGTGATGATCGCCGACGCCACCTGCCAGGGGGGACCCGGCTGCTACGCCGGCCACCCGGTGATCGCCCGCGCCGACGGATTCGAGCCGTCGGTGGCCGACACCAGCCTGGACCTCTTCGTGCGGATCCACGGCGGGATCGCCACCAGCCCGCTGGGGTTGGCCCAGCCGAACCCGGACGCGCCGGAGCTGGAGCTGCACGTGCGGGTCCACGGAGGTCTGGCCACCAGCCCCCTGGGCATCGACGGCGGACCGGTCGACCCCAAGTCGGTGGTCCAGGTCTGTGGTGGCCTCGGCAGCAGCCCCCTGGGGCACATCGTGGCCGACCCGGACAACACGCCGCTGTCCCTCGAGATCTGCGGCGGACTGGGCAGCTGTCCCCTCGGTACCTCGGACCTTGCCGCCGAGATCGCCGGGATCGTGGCCCAGCAGGTCTGCGGTGGGTTGGGATCCTGCCCCCTGGGGATCGCCGACCTGCCCCGGGCGTTCGTGACCACCAACGTGTGGTTGGGGTCGCTGGGGGCTCCCTAGGGACCGGTGACGTCGGGCGTCGAACCGGCGAACCGAGCGATTTCGGTCATCCGATGGACGCCCGGCGTCTGCCCCGCACACTCTCCACAACAAGTTTCTCCACTCAGGGTACAATCCCGTTTCCACCCCATTTCGTGGAGGGGCAGATGCAAGGCAAGACCAAGGGACTGCTGGGTTGTGGCGGGTGCGGTTGTCTGACCGCGTTCATCCTGGCCATCGCAGGCGGCGTACTCTACAGCGTCCTGGACATCGGCCCCGGGATATTCGCGAGCTACGCCTCGGGGCCGCTGTGTGTCCTCTCGGGACTCATCCTCGTCGTGGGGATCATCTTCATGATGAAGGACAAGAAGGCCGCCACCGCGGACGACGAGTAGCCCCACCCCGCCGCTCGCCCGGTCCGGGCTCAGTGGTTGTGGAGCGGCTCGAAGAAGAACAGATACGCCGCCATCGCGTGCCGATCCGCGGGTACGCAGCCGTCGAAGCGCCCGCGGGAGCTCCCCGAGCTGTTGCGCACCGTGCAGTCGTCGAGCCGGCCCACGGACGAGCCCGAGCCGTTGCGCAGGGTGCCGTCGCTGTCCACCCGGCCCACCGACGATCCCGACGAGTTGCGGATCGTCCCATCCCCGTCCACCCGGCCGATGGACGAGCCCGACCCGTTGCGTACGGTCCCGCCGTCCTCGATCTTGCCGATGGACGAGCCGGAGCTGTTGCGCACCGTCCCGTCGGCGTCGATCCGGCCGATGGACGAGCCCGACCCGTTGCGCACGGTCATGGACGACCAGGCGAGGGCGGGAAGGACGAGGATCAGTGCCGCGAGCGGCATCAGCGTAGAGAGGACTCGTCGAGACATGGGGCCTCCGGGGGACGCGCCACCCCACTGTACCACCCCGCTCCGGGCTTTCTGCCAGGGCTGCTAGGATCCGCCGAGCGCTCGAACCGGGAGGTGGCGTGAATCGCAAGGCGCTCATCGTCGGAGCCCTGGGCGTGGTCGTCCTGGCCGCAGTCGCCGCGATCGGTCTGGGCCTCCTACGCGGGGGTCGCGAGCGGGACGCCGAACAGGCCAGGGAACGCTTCCTCGCGGCCGTGGCGCGGGGGGACTCGGAAGCCGCTCGCGCGGTCGTCGACGCCCTGGACCCGGCCCTGGCGGAGACCGGCGCGGCCCGGCTGATGCTGGCCAGCAACGCAGCGCTGGCGGGCCACCACGAGGCGGCCCGGTTCTGGCTCGGGGATCCCGCGGAGCTGGAGGCGCCGCTTCGCTGCGAGGCGTACCTGCTCGCCGCCGGCATCGACCGGCTCGCGGATCCCGGCGGGCTCTACGCCGACGCGGCCGCCGACTATCGCCGCGTCCTCGGCGATCCCGACTGCGCCGATGGAGCCGACGACGCCCGCCGCGGCCTGGGGGTGGCCTGTCTGCTGGTGGGCGCCGACTCCCGGGAGGTGTGCGCGGACGTCCAGGTATTGCGGACGCGATCCAACGCCGAGCGGGAGCTCGTCCTCTCGCTGATCCTCGCCACCGACGGCCACGCCACCCCGGCGCGCAACCGCCTGCAGCAGGCCCTGGCGGCCATCGGCTCGGGGCAGCAGCTGGGATGCGCCGGCCTCGAGGCCCTGCGAACCTGGGCCGCCCCCGGGCGGTTGGATCAAGACGATCCGCTGTGGCGGACGCTGGGCTCCGTCGGGCGCCGGCAGGCGCGCACGGCCGCCGACTGTGCCCTGTTCGGGGGGATGGGGGAAGGACCGTGAGGTGGCCGTCGCTGCCCCCAGGGCTGTCCGCTGGCCTCGCCGGCGCCATCCTCGCCGGCGCATTCCTGCTCCCCTGGAGCGGATGCGGATCGGGCCGGGACACCTCGGCGGAGTCCGCCCGCACCGCCGACTGCTGGGGCGCAGGAGCCGAGCCGGGAGCGCCCGACTCCTGCGCGGACTGGCTCGCTCCCCGGGCGGGCGTGCTGGGCCTGGCGCGGGAGCCCATGGCCGAGGTCCTCGCTGCCGGGACCTGCGGTCCACCCACGGGCTGCGAGGCGCCCTCGCGGACCACGGACACCCCGGCTATCCCCACCACCGGCGCCACCCCGGCACCCGCCGAGGGCTGGGACTCCGAGCCCTCCGCGAAATAAGCCCACCCGGCGGCGCGTAGACAAGAGCGACCGCGGCCCCCGGGCCCGGGTCGATGCGAAAGGACGATTCGATGCGCAGTGTCGGCACTTCCTATCTTCTGTGGTGTCTGGGTCTCGTGGGCTTCTGCGGGATTCACCGCTTCTATCTCGGGCGACCCGTCAGCGGCCTGATCTGGCTGCTGACCGGCGGGCTGTTCTTCATCGGCCAGATCATCGACCTGATCTTCATCCCCCGCATGGTGGACGACCACAACGACGGCGCCAGCGTCTGGTAGCTCGCCGCCTCGCCTCCCAGCGCGCCCGTGCGTGGGCACTCGCGCTCGGCTCCAGCCTCCCGCGGTGGCATACTGGGCCATGCCGCCCACCGCGGCAGCCGGGGACGAGGCGCGATGGAACCCACCGAACCGCGGACACCACGGATCCCGATCGCCGCGCTGGCGACGGGCCTGGTTCTCGTCGGGGGGTGTCCGGACGTGGGGGGCTACCCCCTCGAGACGCTGGACCTGGGATCGCGCAACGAGGTCGTCGTCGACGACCAGCTGGGCGAGCCGGCCTTCACCCTCACCGGTGACGACTGGACCACCTGGGGCACCAACGGCTACGGCTACGACGCCGGCGACACCAGCTACCACTACCTGTCCCACACCCTCGGCGGGGACGACCGCCGCGGCACGGCCACCTGGAGCCCCACGCTCCCGGAGACGGGCACCTACCGCATCGAGACCTGGTTCCGGCGGACCGAGAACCGCACCGACGACGCCGATCACTTCATCTACGACGCCTATGGCGGCGAGACCCACATCGTCGTGGACCAGACCGGTGACGGCGCCAGCGGCTGGCTCGATCTGGGCGAGTACTGGTGCGAGGCTGGATTCGGTGGGTGTGTCGTGGTCCTCGACGGCACGGACGACGACCACTCGGACGAGGCCAACGCCATGCGCTTCGTGCTGGTGGACAGCGAGCCCCCTCCACCGCCCCCCGAGTGCGAACAGGAGTTCGCGGCCGGACAGCAGCACGAGCTGGTGTGGCCCGCCCTGTCGGCCAGCGGATCGGGCTGGGAGGACGAGCACCTGGCCACGGGCGATGCCGATGGCGCCGAGGCACACAGCCCCAACGTCGACGAGGGGGAGTCCCTCGCGGCGGGTGGCTGGGACGTCTGCGATCCCTCCGGTGGCGAGACCTTCGACTGGGTCCGGCTGGAGGCGCTCTCGCGGATGCAGTACGAGTCAGGCGAGTACGCCCTGATCCTGGCCCTCGACGGGGGCGGGGCCGCCCAGACCACCTATTCCCACGTGGCCCAGGAATGGGACATGGTCGACGTGACCGGGGATCGGGAGGAGTGGACCTGGACCACCGTGGAGACCCTCAAGGCGTACGTGACCCTGCACGATCATCCGGGCGGTGCCCGGGATTCGGACGCCTGGGTCGACGCGTTTCGCCTCCGGGTCGGGTTCACCACCCAGGAGGCGCCGGGGGACGACGACGACACGGTGGATCCGGGGGACGACGACACCGTCGACCCCGGAGACGACGACACCGGCGGTGAGCCGGGCCCGGGAAATCACGATCCCACCTGGGACGACGACTGCTCGTGCAGCGGCACGGGCGGTCCGCAGAAGGGACCGGTGGCGCTCGTGGCGCTGACGGTCGCCGCGCTCGCCGGACGCGGGCGCGGGGTGTGGAGGAGGAAGCGATGACACCACGGCGCGCGGTGATGGCCGCGCTGGTGACCCTGGTCCTGGCCCTGGCGCCCTCCGCGGACGCGGCGGTGGCCGGCGAGTACGACGCCAACGGCGACGGCCGACTCGACGTGCTGGTGCTCTTCGACGCCAGCGGTGAGCTGGGCGGGTACGGTCAGACCTACGCCTACTATCTGATCAACCTGCTCGGACACTTCCCCGAGGTGCGTGCGCGCTCCGAGGCGGCGGCCGACTACCAGGCGGGCGGCCTCCTCAACGAGGAGGTCGTGTTCTACTTCGGGAGCCAGTGGGACTCGGAGATCGCGCCGGCCCTGTTCGAGGAGTTCTGGGCCACCGACCGGCCGGTGATCTGGATCGGCGCCAATCTGTGGCAGCTCAGCGGCTCCGACGAAGAGCGGTTCGCCTCCCGCTATGGCTTCTCCTACCGGGAGACCGACGAGGGCACCGGCGAGGGCCGCAACACCACCTTCTACCGGGACGTGGCCTACAAGGGACAGGTCCTGGACAAGTTCGAGTGGTGGAACGGCGCCGAGTGCTCCTTCATGGCCGATCCCATCGTCTCGGTGCTCGCGGTCCACGATCCGGACCAGGTCGAGATCCTGGCCAACATCCGCCACAGCGGCAACGGTGAGGTGATCCCCTGGGTGCTGCGGTCGGGCAACCTGACCGTCGTCGCGGACAACCCCTTCAACTTCATCCACGAGACCTCGCCCTACCTGGCCTTCGCCGACCTGCTCCACGACTTCGTGGGGATCGATCACGCTCCGTCGCGCCAGGCCCTGTTCCGGCTCGAGGACGTGCACCCGCGGGTGGATCCGACGTCGATCCGGGCGGTCACCGACGAGCTGAACCGCGGCCGATCCCGACCCTGGAACATCGCGCTCATCCCGGCCTACCGCGACCCGCTGGGCGTGTACAACGGCGGCGCCCCCGAGGGGGTGAGCGTGGGCAGCAACAAGGTCAAGGCCTGGCACCTGGAGATGGAGCGGGCCATGGACCAGGGCGCCGAGCTGGTGCTGCACGGTTGCACCCACCAGTACGGCACCGCGCCCAATGCCGTGAACGGGGTCAGCGGGGCGGACTTCGAGTTCTGGGACGCGGTCAACGACACCTACATCCCCGAGGACTCGTACGAGTTCGTGGAGCAGCGGCTGGACGCCGCGGTCGAGCTGCTGGCGAAGCAGCGCTGGCACGCCTGGGCCTTCGAGCCTCCCCACTACCGGGCCTCTACCCTGGACTACCTGGCCTTCCCCCGCTTCTTCGACACCACCTACCAGCGGGTGTTCTACGAGCCCTACGCCGTGGACCTCCTGAACGACCGGGTGACCTTCGAGGACGTACAGGCGGCGCCGGATGCCATCCGCTGGCGCGACGCGTCGGTGGTCAGCGTGTCCGCCTCCTTCGGCACCCAGTTCTTCCCCTACCTGATCGAGCAGGACGTGTACGGCCAGCGGATCGTGCCCGAGAACCTGGGCAACCTCACACCGCAGACCTGGGCCGTCGGCGAGCTCGACGTCCGCAACGTGGACGACGTCCTGGCGGCCGCCGAGGCCAACCGGGTCAACCGCTGTGCCTTCGCCAGCTTCTACTATCACCCCCAGCTGATCATCCGACCCGACGTGATCGGCGCCGGCGGGCCGGAGCCCCTGCGCCGGCTGATCGACGGCATCGAGGCCCTGGGGTACACCTTCGTCCGCGGTTCGGAGCTCGAGGCGCCGACACCGTTGCCCGCGGATTAGGAGATCGGCCATGACCCGCCGCGCCTTCCTCGCCCTGCTGCTCGCCGCCCTGCTCCCCGTGGTCGCCTGCGACGAGTGGAGCTCGGGTGACGACGACAGCGCGGGTGACGATGATGACGATGACGACGACGACGACGACGACGGCTCGGGGGACGACGACACGGTGGACGATCCCTGCGACGGCGCCGATCCGACGGACCCCTGTTGCGCGGATCCGCTGCCCCAGATCCACGTCTGCTCGCCCACCCTCCCCCTGGGGGTGATCCACACCGGCCGATTCACCACCTGGGAGCTCGGCACCGTGGAGTTCGTCACCACCGACGGCACCCCCTACGACTTCCAGCTCGACGGTGAGATCACCTCCTTCGTGCTCCTGCCCGACCTGGCCGATTTCGAGCTCTCGCTGATCCAGGAGTTCGGCGACGACGGGGACTGCGGCGGAGACTCCCCCAGGGACAGCGTGCTGTACGTGTACGAGCAGGTGGGGGACACCGAGGAGCTGCGGCTGCTGGTCGGCTCCACCTCGTCGGCCCACGTGGCCGGCTGGACCCTCAACAGTCCGTCGAACACCGCCTCGTGCATCGCGCGACCCACGGGCGACGAGGGCTGCAACGAGTTCGTCCACAACCGCCCCGTCTTCCTGACCCACGAGCTGCCCGATCCCTACGAGCTCAACCAGGGCACCGAGGCGCTCATCGACGGGTACGACGTCCTGATCACGGTGGCCCAGAGCGGATCCGGGTCCTATGACTGTCAGGACGGCCAGGGGACCGAGCTGGACAACTGGCTCATCCGCCCTCACGAGGAGTGACGGCTCGCACGTCCAGCCCCGGCCGGGGAAGGTGGAGCGATGAAGGTCGGCATCAATCAGAACCTGTGCAATGGCGCGGGGATCTGCGTGCAGATCGTCCCGGACGTCTTCCGTTTTCGGGAGGGGAGCAAGAAGGGCGAGGTCGTCGTGGAGGTGGTCTCGCCCCGGCTGCGCCGGGATGTCCGGGAGGCGGCCAGAAAGTGCCCGACCCACGCCGTGCTGGTCTTCGAGGACTGACGGGGGGACCCGCCCGGTCGGGGCTCTTCCCGGCGTAGATCTCCGGGGGGGGAACGTGCCGAGCCAGGCGACGGTCGCGCTTTGCCGTGATACAACGACTCTGGAGCAAATTTCGGCCCGACCGGGGAGGTAGTACAGCCATGTCGACCCAGACCGACGTCCAGGGGGGATCCATCAACCCGAGCTGGGGGCGCCTCATCGCCGCCCTGGGCCTGGCGGTCTTGCTCGTGACTCCGGCCCAGGCCCAGGAGCTGGAGTGCCTGGTCATCAGCAACTCCGGGCACGATTCGGTCGCGGCCGACTTCGGCTCCAACATGCCGGACATCTCGTTCGACTCCTGGGACGCGGACAGCACGCCCAGCGACGCCTTGCTGGACGGCTACGACTGCATCCTGCTGTTCGAGAACGGCCACTTCGCCAACTCCAACAACACCGGCGAGGCGATCTACGACTGGTACATGACCGGCAACCGCGGCCTGGTCCTGGGGACCTTCTACTGGCAGGAGCCCGGGTACGGCTCCGGCTGGGGATCGCTGGACGGCATCGTGCCCCTGGATCCGGCGGATCGGGGCTGCGAGTACGACTCGGACAGCCTGGACGCCAACTCCATCGTGACCCACGACCTCACCGACGGGGTCTCGTCCCTGTCCTGCAGCTCCTACCGCGGCGGCACCAAGACCGCCAATGGCGGCGTGGCGGTGGCCCTGTGGACGACGCCCAACGACGAGGGCACCGACGATCCGGTGATCGCCTACAGCGAGAACTACGACGGGCGGATGGTCGGGGTCTCCGTGTTCCCGGACTACCCCAACTACGGGGGCTGCAGCGGCGACTTCCATCAGATCTTCGAGAACGCCCTGCTGTGGGCCGGCGACGCGACCTGTGTGGACGCGGACGGGGATGGCTACAACGACGTCAACTGTGGTGGCGACGACTGCGACGACGCGGACGCCGCGGTCAACCCGGGTGCGGACGAGTACTGCAACGGCATCGACGACGACTGCGACGGGACGGTGGACGAGGACGACGCCGTGGACGTGCTCACCTGGTACTGGGACGGTGACGGCGACGGCTACGGCGACGCCGCGTACACCGAGGTGGCGTGCGACCCGCCCACCAACTACGTGGACAACGCCGACGACTGCGACGACTGGGATGCCAACATCCACCCGGGTGCGGACGAGTACTGCAACGGCGTGGACGACAACTGTGACGGCGAGGTGGACGAGGCCGGCGCCGTGGATGGGAGCATCTGGTACGCGGACTTCGATGGCGACGGGTTCGGGGATGTGGCCGTCACCACCCCGGCCTGCGACCAGCCCCAGGGGTACGTGGACGACGACAGCGACTGCGATGACGCGGATGCGAACCAGTTCCCCGGCGCGGACGAGTACTGCAACGGCGAGGACGACGACTGCGACGGGACGGTGGACGAGGACGACGCCGTGGACGCGCTCACCTGGTATCTGGACGCGGACGCGGACGGATTCGGCGACGCATCGGTCAGCGACATCGGCTGCCTGCAGCCCAACGACTACGTGGACAACGCCGACGACTGCGACGACGGCGACCCCGGCGTCAACCCGGACGCGGACGAGTACTGCAACGGGATCGACGACGACTGCGACGGCGCGGTGGACGAGGCCAACGCCGTGGACGTGACCACCTGGTACGAGGACGGGGACGGGGACGGCTACGGCACGCCGGCGGTGAGCGTGACCACCTGCGACCAGCCCCAGGGGTTCGTGGACAACGACACCGACTGCAACGACATCCTGCCCCAGGTGAACCCGGGCATGACCGAGCTGTGCGACGACATCGACAACGACTGCGACGGCCTCGTGGACGAGGGCGTGGCGGTCGTGGACTGGTACCCGGACGCGGACCTGGACGGGTTCGGCGCCGAGGGCGTCACGCCGACCCAGGACTGTGCGGCGCCGGCGAACCACGTGGACGTGACCGGTGACTGCGACGACGGCGATCCGACCGTCTTCCCCGGCGCGGACGAGTACTGCAACGGGATCGACGACGACTGCGACGGCACCGTGGACGAGGACGACGCGCTGGACGTGCAGAACTGGTACCCGGACCAGGACGGTGACGGCTACGGCAACCCGGCGGTGGTGGACGTGGACTGCGATGCGCCCCAGGGTTTCGTGGACAACGACGAGGACTGCGACGACACCCTGGCCGTGGTCCACCCGGGAGCGAACGAGTACTGCAACGGCCAGGACGACGACTGCGACGGTGAGGTGGACGAGGACGACGCGGTGAACGCGTCGGACTGGTACGCCGACCTGGACGGGGACCACTTCGGCGACCCGGACGCGGCGACCCAGGCCTGCCAGGCGCCCGCGGACCACGTGGGCAACGCCCTGGACTGCGACGACACGGATCCCGCCGTGAATCCGGACGCGGACGAGCTGTGCAACGGCGTGGACGACGACTGCGACGGGCTCACCGACGAGGACGACGCCCTGGACGTGGTCGACTGGTACCTGGACGACGACGGGGACGGGTTCGGCGATCCGGCCGTCTACGAGCTCGCCTGCGACCAGCCGGTGGACCACGTGCTCGATGCGGGCGACTGCGACGACGCCGACGCGGATGTGAATCCCCTGGCGGACGAGGTCTGCGATGGCGTGGACAACGACTGCGATGGGCTCACCGACGAGGACGACGCCCTGGACGCCTTCACCTGGTACGGCGACGCCGATGGGGACGGGTACGGGGAAACCGCCGACACCGCGGTGGCCTGCGACGCGCCCCAGGGGTACGTGGAGCTGCCGGGAGACTGCGACGACGCCGACCCGGCCATCAATCCCGGCGCCGAGGAGATCTGCAACGGCGTGGACGACGACTGCGACCCGGCCACCGACGAGAACGCGGATCTGGACGGGGACGGCTACTCCATCTGCGACGACGATTGCGACGACGAGGATCCGGACGTCAACCCCGGCGCCGACGAGATCTGCAACGGCGGCGTGGACGACGACTGCGACCCGACCACCGTGGAGGACGCGGACGGGGACGGCGACGTCTGGACCATCTGCGACGGTGACTGCGACGACGGGAACGACGACGTCTACCCCGGGGCCCCCGAGGCCTGCGACGGTGTGGACAACGACTGAGACGGCCTCGTGCCCCCGGACGAGGACGACCTGGATGGCGACGACTTCATGCTCTGCGAGTTCGACTGCGACGACCAGGATCCGCTGACCTACCCCGGCGCCCCCGAGCAGTGCGACGGTGTGGACAACGACTGCGACAACCAGGTGGACGAGGACGTGGACGAGGACCTGGACGGGGACGGCTACAACGCCTGCCAGG
>CAZITQ010000251.1:0-13056 GCA_964542165.1 uncultured Rickettsiales bacterium | reverse complement strand
CCTCCAGGTCGATCTGCTTGACGACCATGAAGCGGAACCCCTCCATCTTGGGGTCCTTGCGGTTGCAGACCAGCGTTCCGACGATCTTGCCCAGGAGCATCGTTCTGCCTCCCATGCGCGTACGATGGACCGACCCGGCCACCCCCCGACGGGAGGGCGGCCGGATCGACCCGTCCACTCGATGGGGCGGTGTGTGCCGCCCCATCCGCGCGCCGTCGACTACCTCTTCTTACCCAGCTTGGCCATCTCCTCGCGCACCTCCACGGCTCTGCCCAGCGGCAGCACGAGATCGATGTTCGGGTGCGGGCGGGCGATCACGTGGATCGCGGCGACCTCACCGACCTTCTCGGCGCCGCGCACGCCGGCCTCGACCGCGGCCTTGACCGCCGCCACGTCGCCGCGCACCACCGCCGTCACCTGCCCGCCGCCGGTCTTCTCGTACGAGACCAGCTCCACCTTGGCCGCCTTGACCATCGCGTCCGCGGCCTCGACCACGGCGGGGAAGTTACGGCACTCGATCATTCCAAGCGCTTCAGCCATCTGCCTTCTCCCAATCTACGACTCGACGACCGACCGACACACCGGCGGCCGTCCGGTTCACGTCACGTTCCTATGCGTTTCCACGCACGATCTTGATCCCGGCGCTGGCGCCGATTCGCGTCGCACCGGCAGCGATCATGTTCTGGGCGTCCTGGGCGTTGCCGACTCCGCCCGAGGCCTTGACCCCCATCAAGGGGCCCACGGCCTGACGCATCAAGGCCACGTCCTCCACGGTGGCGCCGCCGGCGCCGAACCCGGTGGAGGTCTTCACGTAGTCCGCGCCCGCCGCCCGGGACAGCTGGCACGCCCGCACCTTCTCGTCACCTTCGAGCAGGCCGGTCTCGATGATCACCTTGCTCAGGGCCCCGGCCCGGCGGCAGGCGTCGGCCACCCCCCGGATGTCCCGCTCGACCAGCTCGTCCTCCCGGCCCTTGAGCGCCCCGATGTTGACCACCATGTCCAGCTCGGTGGCCCCCCGCAGCAGGCACTGCTCGGATTCGTAGACCTTGCTCTCCGGGGTGGTCGCCCCCAGCGGGAATCCGATCACCGCGCAGACCTTGACCCCGGAGCCGGCCAGACGCTGGGCGCAGAAGTCGACCCAGATCGGATTCACGCACACCGAGATGAAGTGGAACTCCCTGGCCTCGTCGCACAGCTGGGCGACCTGGTCCCGGGTGGCCGTGGGCTTGAGCAGGGTGTGGTCGATCATCCCGGCCACCCCCGAATCCACCCGCACACCGGGGGCCGCGGACAGCCGCGAGGCGCCGGCGTCCAGGACTTGCCGCACCCGGTCGGGCGTCAGCTGCACACACAGGGTGCACGAGCTGCACGAGCCGCCGCAGGAGACCGAGCAGCTGCCGTCGCCGGCGGCCAGCGTGGCGATCACCTCCGCGGTGATCTGCTCGACCAGACTCTCGAGATGGTTCGCGTCCACGTCTCGCCTCATCGCCTCGATCCCGGGAGGCTGGCGTCCAGGCCGCGGATCTTGTCCACCCGCTTGGCGTGGCGACCGCCCCCGTGGGCCGTTCGCAGGAAGGTCTTGACGATCTGTTTCGCCAGATTGAGACCCGTCAGCCCGGCGCCGAGGGTCAGGTAGTTGGCGTCGTTGTGCTCGCGCGCGTTGACCGCTGTCGACAGGTCGTAGCAGTGGGCCGCCAGCACGCCGGGGACCTTGTTGGCCGCCATGCACGAGCCGATGCCGGCGCCGTCGATCATCACCCCCCAGCCACAGGCGCCGTCTGCGATCCGCTGGGCCACGGCGCGGGCGTAGTCGGGGTAGTCCACCGCGTCCGCAGAGCCGGGCCCGCAGTCCTCCACCGTGAAGCCCAGTGACTGGATGTGGGGCCGAAGCGCCTCTTTCATCGCGAACCCGCCGTGGTCGGCGCCGAGGGCCACCCGCCTCGCCGGCGCGACGATCATCCCGCCGGGCGGGGGATGGACCGAAGGAGCCGGAAGCGCGCCACCCGGGGCGGACTCCTCCACCAGCTCGATGCGTCGGAACAGCGCCCACTCCCGCGCCGCCGGCGTCACCAGCGTCCCCGCGGGAACCAGGACCGTGCCGCCGATGGGCGAGTCGATCAGGTGGCTCTCGGTGAGTGCTCCGTCGGTGGAGGCCCGCGTCACCGCCGGCTCGCTCTCCCCGGCCTGCGTCGGCGCCGGCGCGGGGGCCGAAGCGGCGGGGGCTCCCACCGGTGCGCCGCCCGCCAGCGCCCGCTGCAGGGACTGGCGCACCAGCTCGGCGATCTGGCCCCGGTCCGGTGCGTTGCTCATTCGCCCTCCTCGTCGCCCATCAGCCGGACCTGTGGGGCATCCAGGGCGTGGTCCAGCCGGTCGAGACCGGCCACGTCGGTCACGTCGAAGCGCTCCGCGCCGAACACGGCGTCGAGGATCGAGCGTCCGGCCCCGTCGTCGGCGAGCCCGACCAGGACCTCGGTCATCTTCGCGCGGTCGGCCTGGCTGGTGCCGGGCCAGGCGCAGATCACGTCCGCCGGGATCTCATGGGTGGTGAGCACGATCCGCATCGGCAGGTCGACCCCCTCCTGCTTGTAGCCGGCGTGGACCACCACGCCATCCGAGGGGTCCCCCTCGAAGCTGCAGAAGGTCGCCCCGGCCTCCACCGCCCCCTGCTGCACGGCGTCGACCACCCGGGCGTGGGATCGCAGGAACTGGGGCGGTGCCGCGGGAACCACGCCCAGCTCGCGGATCGCCGCCGCGGCGACCAGGAAGCCCGAGGCGCTGCGGCGGTGCACGTAGCCCATGCGCCGCCCCGCGAGATCCGCGGGCTCGCGGATGGGCGAGTCCCCGCGCGCGAACACCACGCTGTAGTACGCGTGCATACCCGAGCGTACGGCGTGGGCCAGCACCGAGATCCCACAGTGCCGGCGGAGGCCGGCCGCAGGTAGGGGCGGGAGCCACGCGAAGTCCAGCTGTCCCTCGGCGAGTCGATCCGCCAGCTCGCTGTAGTGGGCGCAGATGCGCACGTCCACCGGAGCGCCGAGGCGCTCGGCCATCAGCTCGCCGAACTCCCGGGCCAGATCGGGGCCCACCTCGTCGGGTAGGGTCGGGGGCAGACCGAAGAGGATCAGCTGCGGCATCGGCTCTCCCTCAGAACTCCCGTCGTCTCGGACCCCGGCCGGGGCCCGCCGGGACGGACGCCTCCGCGGCCCGGGCGATGCCCACGAAGGTCGCGGCCTTCAGCGCCGCGCCCCCGACCAGGGCGCCGTCGATGTCCGGCTGGGCGAAGTACTCGGCGGCGTTGCGGTCCGTGACGCTGCCCCCGTACTGCACCCGCACCCCCCGGGCCATGGCGTCCCCGAAGGTCTCGGTCAGCACGCCCCGGATGACGCGGCCGATGACGGTGCCTGCGGTCGTGGGATCGCAGGCCTTGCCCGACCCGATGGCCCAGACCGGTTCGTAGGCGATCACCAGTCGCTCGGGCGACAGGGGCAATCCCGCCAGCGCGGTCGCCACCTGCCGGGCCACCACCTCGGCGGTGCGGCCGGTCTCGAACTCCCCGATGTCCTCGCCCACGCACAGGATCGGGATCAGGTTGGCCCGCAGCACCGCCTCCAGCTTGCGACGGACCACGTCGTCGCCGTCCCCGTACATCGCCCGGCGCTCGGAGTGGCCGACGATCACGTAGCGGCAGGTGCCCACCAGCATGCCCGCCGACACCTCGCCGGTGTGGGCTCCCTTGTCCTCCCAGTGGC
This sequence comes from uncultured Rickettsiales bacterium, assembly GCA_964542165.1. Taxonomy (GTDB): domain Bacteria; phylum Myxococcota_A; class UBA796; order UBA9615; family CAYRNR01; genus CAYTBN01. Next base: position 9,307 of record CAZITQ010000251.1, on the reverse strand, counting down.
AGTTCTGGGCTCCCACCTCGATCCGCGAGGGACGGAGCAGGTCGGCCACCGGTACCAGCGCCGGGAAGGCCGGGCAGAGCACGGTCTCGATCCGGCGCAACCGGTTGAGGGCGTCGCGCATATCCCGCACCAGGGGCACCGCCGCCGCCGGCGACAGGTGCATCTTCCAGTTCCCCGCGACGATGGGGGTGCGAACCGTGGTCGGGTTGGCTCTCAGCTCGTCTCCCTCAGAGAGGCATCGGCTTCAGGCTTCGGGCGGTGGTCGTCTCGCCGTCGCTCGACATCCATCCCGAATCTCTCGTTGTTCTTCCCGACGCCTGACGCCTGACGCCTGACGCCTTCTTTTCGCTCTAGCGGGCGAACTGGCTTTGGTCGTGGGCGTCGGTCTCGCCACCGTGGTCGTCCAGCTCGCGGTTGAGCTTCTCCAGCACCGAGGCCGCGGCCTCCGCCGCCGAGTCGATCTCCGACTCCGGACCGGCCAGCACCAGGCGGCCGGTGGCGCCGAAGGGGCGCAGGCTGATCAGCTTGACGTTGGCCGCCTTGAGCGCCTCGTTGCACGCCAGGGCCAGGTAGGCCGCCGGTGTGACCTCGAAGATGAACACCGAGTCGCCCGCCAGGACCATGTAGCCCTTGGACGTCCCGGTGAAGTAGATCGCGTGATCCTGTTCGATCCCGCGGATGATCTTCTTGGTCAGGATCTTGACCCGGGCCCGGTCGTAGACCGTCAGCCCGGTGGCGTCCAGGACCGACTCTCCGGCCGCGATCACCTCGCCCTGCTCGGGGTGCTGGATCTGCATCAGCCCGAAGTGGCGCTCGGTGACCACCGATCCCAGGCGTACCCGGGTGGCCTTCAGCGCCAGATCGATCATCCGGTGGATCTCCATCGCCGGTGCGAGCTCGAGCAGGATCGAGGCGTCGTACTCGTTGGGGTCGTAGACCCGGTTGTCCTTGGCGATGAACTGGGCGAGCTGTGGCTGCATGCTGTCGATGAAGATGAAGGTCCGCAGCTCGAATTTGGCGTCGGTGTCCGTGGCCATTCGCGACTCCTGGGTAGCCTCGTGAAAAGGCGAAAACGACCCTGAATTCGGGCCATTGTGGCGGATCCGGACCGTTCGGGCAACTGGAACCAGGGTGTCGGGTCTCAACTATGTACTTACGGTGAGGGGGGACGCGAGCGCCTTTCGTGGCGCCTCTCAGGATAAGTCAAAGATGGGGGCTGACCCCTGCCGTCGGGGCTCAGCGATGGAAGATGTCGAGGGTGTCCCACACGTTCCGCGCCAGCGCCTCGACGGTGTAGCCGCCCTCGAGGGTGGCCACGAGTCGGCCCTCGCAGTGGGTGTCGGCGAACTCGCGGACGATGGAGGACAGCCGCTGGAAGCCCTCGTCGCTCACGTTCATCTGCCCCAGCAGGTCCTGGCGGTGGGCGTCGTAGCCGGCCGAGAGCAGCACGAAGTCGGGTTCGAACTCGTCGAGCTGGTCGCGGAACACCCGGTCGAAGGCGTCGAGCATCGCCCGGTCGCCGTCGCCGACGTCCATCGGGATGTTGACCGTGAACCCGATCCCGTCCCCTGCCCCCGTCTCGGTGGCCTGGCCCGTCCCCGGGTAGAACGGCCACAGGTGGGTGCTCAGGAACAGCACGCTGGGGTCCTCGTAGAAGATGTCCTGGGTCCCGTTGCCGTGGTGCACGTCCCAGTCCAGGATCGCGATCTTCTCCAGCCCGTGGTGGCGCTGGAGGTAGCGAGCGGCCACCGCGACGTTGTTGAAGACGCAGAACCCCATCCCCCCGCGGAAGGTGGCGTGGTGCCCGGGGGGGCGGACGGCGCAGAACGCGTTGCGGACCGAGCCGTCCATCACCGCGTCGCAGGCGGCCAGCATGCCGCCGGCGGCCTGGAGCGCGATGCGGTAGGAGTCGGGGCAGACGTTGGTGTCGCCGGTGGGGAGCATGCTGGCGCCGCTGGCGCAGACCTTGTCCACCAGGGCCGGGTAGGCCTCGTGGTGCACCTCGGCGAGCCACCTCGGGTCCACCTTGGGCGCGTCGATCCGAACGAGGTCGTCGAGCAGGCCGGATTGCTCGAGCCGGTGGTGGATCGCGGTCAGCCGCTGGGCCCGTTCGGGGTGCCCCCAGCCGGCGTCGTGATCCAGGAAGACCGGGTCGTAGACGAGCCCGGTGGAGGGGGTGGGGGTGTCGCTCATCGGCGGGTCAGAGTCCCAGCAGTTCCTTGTACCGCGCCTCGGACTTGGCCAGCACGTCCGCGTGGAGGCTGACGCCGTGGGAGTCCATGGTCACGATCACCGGGAAGTCGACCACGTCCAGGACCCACATCGCCTCGGGGGAGCCGAACTCCTCCAGCCAGCGCACCTCGCGGACCTTGGTGACCGACTTGGCCAGCAGGACCGCCAGGCCGCCGATGGCGTGCAGGTAGCAGGCACCGAACTCCTGGCAGGCGGCCAGGGTCTTGGGGCCCATGCCGCCCTTGCCGATGGCGGCGCGGACGCCGTAGCGCTTGAACACCTCGCCCTGGTAGGGCTCCTCGCGGATGGAGGTGGTGGGACCGGCGGCCACGAAGTGCCACTCGCCGGTCTCGTCTTGCCGGACGACCGGGCCGCAGTGGTAGATGAAGGTGCCGTCGATCAGCTCGCGGGCCTGCTGGTCGTCGTTCTCGACCAGGTACTTGTGGACGTTGTCCCGCCCGGTCACCATCAGGCCGGTGACCTCCACCACGTCGCCGCAGTGCAAGGCGCGCATGTCCTCTTCGGTGGCGGGGAGATTGATCTTCTTGATGGCCATTTCTCGCTCCTCCCCTACTGGGTGAACTCGGCAGCGCCGTCGTTGTAGCTCAGGTAGGCCTTGCGGTTGGCCCAGCACATGTACGAGACCGACACGAAGTAGCTCGCGGGCACCCGGTGCTTGAAGCCGACCTTGACCCCCAGGATCGAGGTCTTGCCGCCGAAGCCCATCGGCCCGATGCCCAGGGAGTTGCAGTCCTCGAGCAGGCGCGCCTCGAAGGCCGCGATCTCCGGGTCGGGGTTCACGTCGTCGACCTTGCGGAACAGGCCCTCCTTGGAGGCCATGAACGACGACATCCGGTCGCCGCCCACCCCCACGCCGAGCACGCCCGGCGCGCAACCGTACCCCTGGGCCTTGAACGCCGCGTCGATGACGCACTTGCGAACACCCTCGAGGTCGCGGCCGGCACCAATGGACGAGTCGGGCACGGTGTACTGGCGGCCCATGTTCTCGCTGCCGCCGCCCTTGAGCATCAGCTTGACTACGAGGCCGGGCTCGTCCTGCTCGTCGAAGTGGAGGTACGGGGAGCCGATCCCGGTGTTGTCCCCGCTGTTCTTGCCGGTGTTGGAGTCCACGGCGTTGGGGCGCAGGAAGCTGCGCCGGGTGGCCTCACCGGCCGCGGCGGCGATCTGCTCGCGCAGGAACGCCTGGCGGTACTCGGGGCCGTAGTGGACGTAGAACAGCAGCGAGCCGGTGTCCTGGCACGTGGGCGTGGACGTATCGGCGGCGGTCGCCGCGTTCTTGAGCATCATCTCGAAGGTCTCTCGCGACATGCTGCCCTCGGGCTCCAGCTCGGCGGCCTTCTGCAGGGCGGCGATCTGGTCGGGGGGCAGCGTCGTGGAGGCCAGGCGGATCAGCTCCACCAGCGCTTCCTTGAGGTCCATCTCGGTTGCCATCGTATTCCTCCTGGATGGGACCGCCTATCCTACTCCTGCCGCAGCGGCCGTCAACGGCGCGTGCGGCGTGCGCGCCGCGTAGCGGGTGTGCGTGGACTTGCGGGCGCGTTGCCGGTAGGTTCTGCAGTCGAGAGCGCCCCGGGGGCGCACAACGCCGGACTGGAGGGAAGCCGATGATGCGTTGGATCGTGACCGCGTCGACACTGGCGCTGATGGGCGCCGCGCTGATGGCCTGCAGTGGAGAGAGCACCGCGTACAAGGAGGCCTGTGCGGCCGACACAGCCGCGGCGTACGAGGCCTACCTGGCCGAGCACCCTGACGGGATGAGCGCCTCGGACGTCAGGCATCGGCTGGACCTCAAGGACTTCGAGGCGGCGGAGAACACCGCCACCGTGGAGGCGTACGAGGCCTACCTGACCAAGCACCCCGAGGGGCGCTTCGCCGACAACGCGGGCACCGAGGCCGAGAAGCTGGCCCGGGACGCCGCGGAGAAGGCCAACTCCGTCGAGGCGATGGTGGAGTTCAAGACCAAGTACGGCACCGAGGGCGGCAAGACCGCCACGGACGTCTGGGCAGACAAGAAGCTGGAGATCCTGCGCTACGCCCAGAGCGTGGAGATCACCGAGCTGGTGGTCGAGCGGGTCAACATCAGCGGCGAGCGCCGCGGCGATGCCAACGGGTACGCGATCCGCGCCAAGTTCAAGAATGGCGGGGAGCGCTCGGTCAAGGTGATGAAGGTCCGCATCGACTTCCTGGGCGAGGACAACGCGAGCGTCGATCACAAGCTCGAGTTCGTGGCCACCCCGTCCCACCCGATGGGCATCCCGATCCCCGAGCGCCTCAAGCTGCCGATGGCTCCGCTGGAGGAGCGGCTGTTCGAGTACATGATCGGCGACTCCACCGCCAACAAGGCCTGGAAGGCCGACGCAGAGCACGTCAAGATCCAGGTCAACGACATCGAGTTCGCCCCCGCGGGCTAGCCTCACCGGCCCGCCGGCCCTAGAGCGGTCACAGACCGTACCGCGAGCCATCATGACCGACCCACGCGCCCCGGCGGACCGCCCCGACCCCCTCACCCTCGTCGTCAACGGGCGCAGGCGGTCCGTGGCCGCTTCCGCGGACCGGCGCCTGCTCGACGTCCTGCGGGACGACCTGGGCCTGACCGGCGCCAAGGAGGGGTGCGGCTGCGGCGAGTGCGGCGCGTGCACCGTGCACCTGGACGGCGAACCGACCTGTTCCTGCCTGCTCCGTGCCGGAGACGTCCAGGACCGGGAGATCACCACCGTCGAGGGAATCGGCGGCTCCCGCGGGGCCCTCCACCGGGTGCAGCGGGCGTTCCTGGCCACCGGGGCCGTGCAGTGCGGCTACTGCACCCCGGGGATGGTGATGGCGGCCGTGGCGCTCCTGGAGCGGGACCCCGATCCCTCCGACGACTCCATCCGGGAAGCCCTGTCGGCCCACCTCTGCCGCTGCAGCGGGTACCAGCAGCTGATCGAGGGCGTCCGGATGGCGGCGCGGGGGGAGATCCCCGAGCCGGCGGCTCCGCGGGTCGGCTCCCGGACGTGGCGGGAGGATGGCGCGGGCAAGGTCGCCGGCGAGACCCGCTACACCGCCGATCTTCCCCTGCCCCCTGGCACGCTACACGCGGTCGTGTGCCGGTCCCGCGTGGCCCACGCCGAGGTTCTCGAGCTCGACCTCGAGGCCGCCCGGAGCGAGGCCGGGGTGGTCGACGTCTTCGGCCACCGGGAGATCCCCGGAGAGGCCCTGTACGGCAACGCCGTGGTCGATCAGCCGGTGCTGGCCGATCGGCGGGTCCGGTTCGTGGGCGAGGCCCTCGCGGTCGTGGTCGGCGAGACCCCCGAGGCGGCCCGCCGGGGTCGTGACCGGATCCGTCCGGTCTACCGCGAACTCCCGGCGGTCACCGACCCGGCTGCGGCCCTCCTCCCGGACGCAACACGGATCCACCCGGACCGGGAGGACGGCAACCTGCTGTGCCACCTCCAGCTGGCCCGCGGGGACCTGGCGGCGGCCTTCGAGGGCGCCGAACGCGTGGTCGAGCGCAGCTACACCACCACGTGGCAGGAGCATGCCTGCCTGGAGACCGAGGCCGCCCTGGCCGAGCCCGACGGTGAGGGCGGTGTGGTGCTGCGCTGTCCGTCCCAGAACGTGTTCTTCGACCGGTTGCACGTCTGCCGCGCCCTGGACCTGCCCCGGGACCGGGTGCGGGTGATCCAGCAGCCCACCGGCGCCGCCTTTGGCGGCCGCGAGGACATCTACGCCCAGACCCACGCCGCCCTGGCGGTCCTGCGGACGGGTCGCCCGGTGAGGCTGGTCTGGTCCCGGGAGGAGTCCCAGGTCGTGACCACCAAGCGCCATCCCACGACCCTGCGCTACCGGGCGGGGCTGGACGCCGACGGGCGGATCCGGGGGCTGGCGGTGGAGGTGCTGGCGGACACGGGGGCGTACGCCTCGTGGGGACCCAACATCGCGCGCAAGGCCCTGGTCCACGCGGCGGGGCCCTTCGCCGTGGACGACCTGCGGGTGGACGTGCGCCTGGCCTACACCAACAACGGCGTCTCCGGCGCCTTCAGGGGCTTCGGCGCAACCCAGGTGACCTTCGGCTACGCGAGCTTCGCCGCCGAGCTCGCGCGGGAGGCGGGCCTGGCCCACGGGGAGTTCCTGGCCCGCAATCATCTGAAGGTCGGGCATCGGACCGCCACCGGACAGCAGGTCGACGGGGCGGGGCTGGAGGTGTGCTTCCGACGCGCCATGGACGAGGCGGGCCCGGCGCCCGCGACCGGGGAGGGGACGGTCCGGCGGGGACGGGGGATCGCCAGCTTCCTGTACGGCATCGGCTACGGCAACGCGATCCCCGACATCGGCTCCGCGGTGGTGGGGGTGCTGCCCGACGGCCGGGTGGAGGTCCGCTGCGGCGCGGTGGACTACGGCCAGGGGGCGCGGACGCTGTTCCAGCAGATCGTGGGGGAGGTGCTGGGGGTCGGTGCCACCCGGATCGCCGTGCGCACGGGGGACACCCACGCCACGCCGGATTCGGGATCGACCGTGGCGTCGCGCCAGACCGTGGTCAGTGGGTCGGCGGTGGACAAGGCGGCCCGGGCCTTCCGGACCCACCTGCTGGACCAGGCGGCCGCGGGACTGGAGCTGGACTCCGGCGCGCTGGACCTGGACGACCGCGGAGTGCTCGCCGCTGGCGAGCTGGCCCTGCCCTGGGACCAGGTCCACGAGCGGCTGGAGGCCTGGGGAGCCCGCCCCTTCCGCCAGTCCCGCTATCGGCTGCGCAGCGGACGCCTGGACCTGGACGACGGCCAGGGGGACGCGTACGGCACCTACGCCTTCGGCTGCCAGGTGGCGGACGTGTCCGTGGACACGGTCACCGGCGCGGTGACCGTGGACCGGATCGTGGCGGCCCACGACGTCGGGCGGGCGATCAACCCGGCGGCCGTCGAGGGGCAGATCGTCGGTGGGACCTGCATGGGCCTGGGCTTCGCGCTGCTCGAGGCCCACAAGATCGAGGAGGGCTACCCGGTCACCCGCAACCTCGACACCTACCGGATCCCGGCACCGGGGGACATGCCACCGGTGGTGCCCCTGATCGTCGAGGAGCCGGACGCCAGCGGGCCCTACGGAGCCCGGGGCATCGGCGAACCGGCCATGGTCGCCACGGCGCCCGCCATCGCCAACGCGGTGGCCGACGCCCTCGGTGCGAGGGTGCGGGCGCTGCCGATCACGCCCCAGCGGGTGTGGGCGGCGTGGCGGGGGGACGGCTGAGCGGCTTGGCCCGGGTGGGCTTGGGCTCCTCGTCGCGGCGGTAGGTCTCCAGCCTCTCGGGATCGTCCCCGAGCTTCTTCGCCGCCACGATCAGCCCCAGGAACACCCCCAGGAAGGTCCAGTAGGGTTTGTCCTCCAGGTGGAACTCCACCAGGGAGTGGGCCCAGTAGCCCACGACGCCGGCCATCATCCCGGTCAGCCACAGCTCGACCCGCGTGCCGGCGACCGCCTTGCGGGCCTGGCGGTAGTGGCGAACGAGGAGCCAGCACAGCGCCCCCCACAGCAGGAGACCGATCAGCCCGTAGTGGGCCATCACGTCCCACAACACCCCGTGGGGGTAGGCGTACATGCTCAGCGAGAGGCGGTCGTTGAACTCGGGCAGGAGGACCTCGTAGCCACCCGCGCCCACCCCGAGTCCCAGGGACTCCACCATCATCTCGTAACAGACCCGCCAGTTGGCGAAGCGGACGTCGCCTTGCCAGAACGTGCCGATGCCCCGGGTGGCGACCCGGTAGAACGCCGAGGTCAGCGAGCCGAAGCCCACCAGCAGGGCGAGGGCGAAGGAGCCGGCGATCAGGAACCAGTAGCGGTACAGGAAACGCCGGAGGCGCAGGTTGTGCAGGGCCAGGAAGACGCTCCCCAGGCCCGTACCCCAGACCGCGCCCCGGCTGCCGGTGCTCACGGCGACCAGCAGCAGCCACAGGGCGGCCGCCACCAGCAGCACCCGCTTCGCGCGGTTCTTCTCGGTGTAGGCCAGCACGAAGGCGGGGTTGATCCCGAAGGCCATGGCCATGGCGAACCAGTTGGGGTGCTGGCCCAGGCCGCCGATGCGTCCACCACCGCTCATGGACTTGAAGGCGATGTCGCCGTAGACGGTGCTCTCGTAGGTGCCGACGATCAGCCCGACCGTGCCGATGGCGCAGGACCCCAGGAGCCAGGCCCAGAGCATGCCGTGGAAGCGGTCCGGCGTGCGGGCGACGCTGGCGACCAGCCAGACGATGCCAAAGGCGATGATGAGGCGAAGTATCAGCATCACGCCTTCGCCCCGGTCCGGCGACCAGACCAGGGTGATCGCGACCCAGATCAGGAAGGCCAACATCACCTTGGACATCGGGAAGTCGCGGAGCTGGGACTGCCTCTGCTGGACCGAACGCAGGAACAGGGCGGCGAAGGCCAGCACGAACAGGGGCTCGAAGGCGGAGAGGTACACCGGTCCGAAGCGGATCGACAGGGCATTGGTCGCCGTCAGGCGGGCCACCACGGCCACGGCCACGGCGGCGTACGGGTAGCGCAGGGCGAGGGTGAAGACCAGTAGGCCCCCCACGAGGGCCACGGCCCACGCCGGGTCGATCAACAGCAATCCCACGAAGACGGCCTGGAGGACGACGATGCCGAGCCAGAGCAGGGCCCGGTGCCCCCCGAAGAGCGCGCTGGCCGTGGGAGACAATCCGCCTAGGAGATCCACGAGGCGATGGTTGAACCGGCGAAGCCCGCTGTCAAGCGTTACCTGGGCGTGCGCCCGCGTCGGCGAAGCCCGCAGGCGCGCACGCCCCCGACCGCGGCGGCACGGGTGGCGAGGGACGAGAGCGATCCCGGCGATGGGGGGGGGCGGGGCGGGACCGTGCAGCGGCATCCGCCGCCGCGGATGCCGTCGAGGGGGGGCTCCGCGGACGCGTCGTCGTCGGCGATGTCGTCGTCGCCGCCCGGGGTGTCGTCATCCGCCGCGGAATCGTCGTCTCCGGTGTCGTCGTCGCCCGCGGAGTCGTCGTCGCCCGTGGTGTCGTCGTCGCCCGCGGAGTCGTCGTCTCCGGTGGTGTCGTCGTCTCCGGTGGTG
>CAZITQ010000250.1:0-13088 GCA_964542165.1 uncultured Rickettsiales bacterium | reverse complement strand
GCCCCCCCCGCCCCCCCCCCCCCGGGGGGGGGGGGGGGGGGGGCGCCCCCCCCCCCCCCCCCCACAGGGTCCACAATCCCTACGACTACGATGAAGAATTCAAGAAAAACAAGTGGATGAGGAGGAGGAGCGTCATCGCTTCGTTGGGGCTGCGGGGATCAGCGGGTCTGCCAGTCCGGGTAGAGTGAGTCCTCCCAGGTGGAGTAGCCGAGGGCGCCGCCGAGGGAGAGGCGAAGGCGCCAGATGCGGTCGTTGTCTGGGGTGACGAGGTCGACCTGGCCGGCGATGGAGTAGCCGACCAGGGTGTTTCCCGACGGGAGGCGGCCGGTGTCGCCGAGGGCGTAGATGTAGAGGGCCGGGTCGGAGGTGTAGCGCCAGGTCTCGTGGGCCTCGCCCGTGTCCTCGTCCAGGCCGTACTCGACGGCCATCGATTCCATCTGCTCGAAGGAGCCGTTGTCGAACACGACGATCCCGCCGTCGAAGGCGTGGAACTGGTGCTGGCGGTCGAAGAAGGCGGTGGAGTCGTCGGGCAGGGTGAAGGTGGAGTCCTTGCCGCCGAGCTGCCACAGGGGGTCGCCGGTGGCGCGGTCGATCTTGAAGATCGTGTTCAGGCGCCGGCAGGAGACGAGCAGGGAGTCGTCGGACGGATCGTGGTCGATGGCGTTGGCGTGGGAGAAGCCCCACTGGGGATCCACGCCGGTGTCCGGTCCCACGTCCAGGTGGTCCCAGGCGCTCCACAGGTCGGTCAGCGAGCCGTCGGGGCCGAGCTCGACCACCTTGTCGCCGGTGATCTCCTCGCCCTCCACCTCCCGCACGTCCTGGGCCAGCAGGGCGTAGCGTTCATCGGGCAGCTCGACGAAGTCGTGGTGCTCGTTGTCCAGGGGGATCTCCTCGACCTCGCTGCCGTCCAGGGAGATCCGGACCAGCCCCAGAGTCGGCCCGTCGTTGTGGTTGTGGCGCAGCACCACGGCGCGGCGGTCGAGGGAGAGGTAGGCCCGGGTGGTGCCGACATCCTCCCGCTCGAGGATGTGCCACCAGACGTAGTTCCCCTCCCGGTCGAGGATCACCGCGGCGGGCGGGGTGAACACCACGGTGGTCACCAGGAACCCCTGATCCACGGCGGACAGGTCGTCGGCGATCACCTCGGTGTCCGGGAGTTCGGGGGGTGCGGGGCCGGTCTCGACCCGGGTCAGGGCGGCCGTTGTTTCCCGTCCGCCGGTGTCGATCACGGGTTCCAGCCAGACGTCGGTCTCGGGGGGCAGCCCCACGAGCCAGGCCTCGAAGCCCCCGTCCTCCCCCGGCCACGCGGGCGCCTCTCTCCCCAGATCCCGGTCCCGTCCGTAGCGGACCCACGCCCGATCCGCCTCGCCGACGCCCGGATCCCAGCGAACGACCACCACCGTCGGCACGTCTTCGGCGAGGGTCGCGTCCACCGGGATTTCCTGGCAGGCAGCCAGCGGCAGTAACCACGCGGCGCAGGCGAGGGCGGCGATGGGGAGATGCGAGGCCGGCGGGCGTCGTGACAGGGACGCTACTCCACGGGCAGGAACTCGGCCAGGCAGTCGGTGGTGCAGATGCAGACGGTCTGCGGCGGCGGCTCGGGGCAGTCCTTGACGCACTGCAGGTGGGTGTACTGCAGGTTGGCTGCGCAGAAGTCGTCGCAGGTGAATCCCAGCGTGACCTCCCAGTCGACGCACTGGGCCTGGCCGCTGTTGCACAGGTCCGTGCAGTTCCAGGGCACGTCGTCGTCGTCGTCGCCGGTGGCGTCGTCGTCCGGCCCGGTGTCGTCGTCCCCCGCGCTGTCGTCGTCGTCGTCGTCCCCGGCGGGGTTGTCGTACACGTCGGGGTAGGTCTGGGGCGGACAGGCGAGCACCGCGAGCCCGAGGCCGAGCAGCAGCGCCAGCAGCGCCACCGGGGTGAGGATGCGTGCGTTCATGGCTTTCACCTCCTACGTACCCCTGTCAGGGAAGATAGATCCGCATGTCGAGTCGAGAGAAGAACTGCATGTCGGCGCTGCCCATCACGAGCCCGCCGAAGGCCGCGTCCAGGTCCACCGGACCCACCGGGATCGAGATCCCCGCGGTGGCGGACAGGGACGGCGTGGGGCTGGAGTCCATGCCCCCGTTGGAGGTCCCCGTCAGCTGGGTACCGTAGAACGCCGTGGAGCTGGAGTACTCCTTGCCCCACAGCACGTTGGCCCGCACTCCAGCCCGCAGCGTCAGATGACGCCAGGCTTCGTACTCGGCCGCGACCGAGGCCACCGGACCCGCGAACCAGGTGCCGATGTCGTCGGTCTGGGTCGACGAGGCGTCCGTGGGCGGGTCCAGGTCCAGGTCGCCCACGTGGTCGTCGGTCCGGTGGCGCAGGCGTCGTACCTGCACCGACGCGGTCCAGATCACCCGCAGCGGATCCTCGGGCTCGTAGGTCACACCCAGGCCGCCGTTGATGTCCATGGCGGTGTAGCGGTTCTCGTTGTTCTGCAGGTTCTCCACCGTGGTCTGGTCGCCCATGTTCTCGTCGGAGAAGGTCTTGCCCCAGGCGGTGGCGTAGCCGATGTGGGGGGAGATCGTGGTGTAGTTGGTGCGGATGTGCACCCTCGCGCCGCCGAGGAAGCGGCCCACGCCCTTGATCCCCTCGGTATGGCTCACCGCCGGTAGGCCCTGGCCGTTCTCGGTGTCGTAGGTGAAGGTCGAGGCCCAGGCCGCAACGCCCGTGTAGCCCAGGTACACCTCGGGCTGGACCAGCTCACCGTCGTACAGGAAGCCGGCCCGAACCCCGCCGTAGAAGCTCTTGGTCTTGTCGTCGGTCACGGCGAAGACCGGCGGTTCGTCGGCGATCAGCTGTTCGTCGTGGTAGGTCTTGCCGCCACCCATCACGTAGGCGTTCATCCCGATGGAGATCAGCCCGATGTTGCCGCCGACGAACAGGTCCAGGGGGAAGACCGGAGCCACGGAGCCCATGCCCAGGCCGCCCTGGGAGCTCGTGTCGAAGTTGCCTCCGAAGCCACCCGGGATCAGCCCATTGAGCACCGGCTGGATCGCGGCCCCCTCGCCCCAGAGCATGGGATCGCGGTTGATGAACAGCCCGAACACGACCCGACTGTCCAGGGGTTCGAGCAGGAAGCCGCCGTAGGGCGCGATCCCCATCCCCGACTCGCTCCCGGCCTTGAAACCGAGGCTGGTGGTGATCATGTCCCGGTAGCGGTAGATCAGCGCCGGGTTGACGAAGATGTTCACGTCGTCCTCGAAGTAGACGAACGTGTCGATGGAGTTGGGGTAGCTGAGATCGTAGCCGCCCAGGGCCTGCGCTCGTGCAGGTGTCGCCTGGGCGGGTACGGCCGCGAGCACCGTCCCCAGCATCAGTCCGCCAAGCCCGACCAGGGCCAGCGTCGTTCTCCCTCGCATTGTGGCTCCTTCCATGACCGTGCTCGCGGGGGTCGAGGGGTCGTCCGGGACCGCGTGTCCTCCACCGCGAGCGTGCCTCTACAGCCCGGATCCCGGGCGTAGTATCCCCGGAATCACGGGGGTTTCTCAAGCCGGCCCGCCGCACGTGCGCCTCCGCACACTCAGGGACGGCCGCGCTTGACGGACCGCCCGACCGCACGATATCCCCCTTCCGGGGAGGCGCTCAACCGCGACCGCCCCTGGAGAACACCATGCGAGCCTCGTCTCCGGTCCTCTGCCTCGTCACGCTGCTGTGGCTGGTCGCCTCACCCGCCGCGGCCGCCCCGACCGCCCTGGTGGGCGCCACTGTGATCGACGCCACCGGCGCAGCACCGATACCCGACGCGGTGGTGCTCATCGACGACGAGCGGATCGTCGCGGTGGGCCCCCGGGATCAGGTGGAGATCCCCGAGGGCACCGAGGTCCTGGACATGTCCGGCCGGTTCATCGTGCCGGGGCTGGTCGACCCCCATATCCACTTCTTCCAGTCCGGCGGCCTCTACACCCGCCCCGACATCGTGGACCTGCGCCATGTCCGTTCCTACGAGAGCGAGCAGGAGGGGATCCGGGTGCGGATGGACGAGACCTTCCGGCGCACCCTGGCCAGCGGCGTCACCGCCGTGGTCGACGTGGGCGGCCCGATGTGGAACTTCGACGTGCGGGAGCAGGCCCGCGCGGCCGAGCTGGCCCCCCGGGTCGCGGTCGCTGGCCCCCTGATCTCCACGGTCGACCGGCCGCAGCTCGATCTGGGCGATCCGCCCATCATCAAGGCCAGCTCCCGGAGGGAGGCCAGGAAGCTGGTCAAGGCCCAGCTCAAGCACGATCCGGATCTCGTCAAGATCTGGTTCATCCTGCCCGAGAGCGGCGATCCCTCCGAGAACCTCCCCATCGTCCGGGAGGTGATCAAGCGGGCCCACCGCAAGGGGGTACGGGTGGCGGTCCACGCGACCCAGCTGCGGACCGCACGGGCCGCGGTGGGAGCCGGCGCCGACATCCTGGTCCACAGCATCGACGACGAACCGGTGGACCAGGCGCTGATCGACGCCATGCTCGAGGACGACGTCCTGCTGACCAGCACCCTGGTGGTCTACGAGGGTTACGCCGAGGTCCTGGGCCGCGACGTGGTGCTCCTGCCCATCGAGGAACGGCTGGGCGATCCGATCGCGATCCGGAGCTGGAGTGAGCTGGACGCCCCGCAACTCCTGGACGCCGTGCCGCCGGAGAAGACCGCCGCCCGGGTGGAGAAGATGCTCTCGCGCCGGGAGACCACGTTCGCCAACCTCCGCGCCCTGGTCGAGGCCGGCGTGTCGGTCAACGCCGGCACCGACGCGGGCAACATCGGCACCCTGCACGGGCCGTCGGTGCACCGGGAGTTCCAGCTGTGGATCGAGGCCGGGATGACCCCCGAGCAGACCCTGGTGGCGGCGACCCGCGAGGCGGCGAAGGTGTTTGCCGCGGAGCCGGAGTTCGGCACCGTGGAGGCCGGCAAGCTCGCCGACCTGCTGGTCCTGGACGCCGATCCCCTGGCGGACGTGGCGAATCTCCAGCAGATCCATCGCGTGGTGCTCGGTGGGCGGCTGATCGACCCCCGGCAGCTCATCCCGATGCGACCCGAGGACGCGGTCCAGGGCCAGGTCGACGCCTACAACGCCCGGGACATCGAGGCCTTCCTGTCCTTCTACGCCGAGGACGTGCTCATCGAGCGCCTGCCGGAGGGCAAGGTGCTCCACGAGAACCGCGGATCCATGCGCGAGGGCTACCAGAAGCTCTTCGACGCCAGCCCCGAACTCCACTGCCACATCCTGCAGCGGACCATCAGCGACTCGGTGGTGATCGACCACGAGTTCGTGACCGGCGCCCGCGGCGGCGACGCCATCCGCGCCGTGGCCGTGTACGAGGTGGTCGATGGGCTGATCCAGCGGGTGATGTTCCTGCCCCGAGAGCGCTGATTCAGGTCGCGCCGTCCTTCAGCACGTCCCGTACCACCCGATCGGCCTTGGAGAGGGCGAAGTCGTCCAGCTGGTCCACGGTGACCCAGCGGTGGTCGGCGCAGCCCAGGTCCTTGACCCTCCCGCGGCTGTGCCGGCACAGGAAGGTGTGCAGGGTGATCCGGAAGTGGGAATAGGCGTGGTCCACGTCCACGAGGTGCCGTTCGATGCGGATCTCGATGTCGAGTTCCTCGCGGATCTCTCGCCTCAGGCACTGCTCCAGGGTCTCGCCGGGTTCCAGCTTGCCGCCGGGGAACTCCCAGAGGCCGCCGAGCATCGCCTCGGGCCGGCGCTGGGCCAGCAGGATCCGTCGACCCCGGCGGATGACGCCGGCGGTCACGTCCACGTGGGGGATGGACTTGCGGGGGGGGCGGAAGGGGTAGTCGGTGGGGGCTCCGGCGGCGAAACCGTCGCAGATCCCGACCAGCGGACAGCTGGCGCAGCGGGGTTTGCGGGGCGTGCACACCGTGGCCCCGAGCTCCATCATCGCCTCGTTGAACAGGCCGGCCTCGTCCTCGGGGATCAGCCCTTCCGCGGCTCGCCACAGCCAGCGATCGGTGGCCGCGGCGCGGGGATCGGCGTCGACGGCCCAGACCCGGCTCAGGACCCGTCGGACGTTGCCGTCGAGGATCGGTCTGGGCTCGCCGTGGGCGAGACTGAGCACGGCCCCCGCGGTGTAGCGGCCGATCCCGGGCAAGGCGAGCAGGGTGTCGTAGTCCGTGGGCAGCTGGTGTCCGCCGTCGCGGACCACGGTCTCGGCCGCAGCCTTGAGGTTGCGTGCCCGTCGGTAGTAGCCGAGCCCCTCCCAGGCCTTGAGCACGTCGTCCATGTCCGCCTCCGCCAGCGAAGGCAGATCCGGGAAGCGGCGTGTGAAGCGCTCGTAGTACGGCACGACGGTGGAGACGCGTGTCTGCTGGAGCATCACCTCGGAGACCCAGATCCGGTAGGGGTCGTCCGTGCGTCGCCAGGGCAGGTCGCGACGGTGGTCCTGGAACCAGACCAGGAGCCGCTCCGCGAAGGGCTCGCGCTTGTCGTCGATGGGGGGGAGGACCGTCACGATCTGCGGTGGGGAGCCCAGATTCAGTTCGCCTCGAAGTCCACGTGGACCGGCACGTAGTCGGCCCCGGATGCGGTGATCACGGCGTCCTCGAACAGGCACTCGTCCGCCACCAACCGCGCCACCCCCTCGCCGTCGGTGGTCGCCCGCATCATCAGCTCCCCGGGCACGTACGCGGTGACCACGGCACCCGCGGCGGGCGCGCCGTCCCGGGTGGTGACCGTGACCTCGGCGCCCAGGCACCGCCCCACGGGGTCCACGGCCAGCTCCAGGGGCCGAGGCCGCGCGGACCACACCGGGATCGTCGGGTCGCCCAGCAGCACGGTCACCAGGTTGGTCCAGCGGTCCACGTTGGCCTCGGTGTGCAGGGCCTCCTCGGTGCTGTAGGTCCGCAGGGTGTCGACCACGGTGGGCCCCAGGCGGGTCGGCCCGCCGTCTCGGTCGCCGAACAGGGAGCCCGCCAGGTCCTGCATGATCAGCGAGAAGCTGGGGAAGCCGATCCCCAGGTGGGTGCTGCCCAGGTAGGCGACGCCGCCGGTCTCGCCCAGCACGAACACCTCGCCCGAGCTGTCCGAGGAGCCGTAGTCGAAGCGACCGCCCAGGCACTCGGTGGTGACGAAGATGTTCGGCCGGGTGTCGTTGTCCACGCCCTCGATGGCGTTGGCGCCCAGCAGCGGCCCCATGGTCTTCTCGTTGCCGTGGCCCATCTGGAAGGTGACGTTGTGTCCCTCCTCCAGGGCCTTCTCGAAGGAGTCGGCGGTGAGTTCCACCGCGTCGTCGTGGTCCTGCCAGTCCTCGTAGAGCCGGGTCAGCTGCAGGTGTTCGGGGAGCTCCGGGACCACGATCAGCTCGATCCCCGCGCTGGCGTAGACCCCCATTCCCGCGTAGCTGGCCGACAGCAGTACCTTGTCCTGGTAGTCCAGGTGGCTGCTGCACTCGTAGGCCATCAGCTTGTCCAGGTAGTCCCGGACCTCGGATCCGGTCTCTACCGGGAGGCGGCCGAGGGAGACGTCGGGCAGCAGGTCGGCCGGGTCGTCCAGCTCGCCGTACTCCCCGTCGCCGTCCGGGTCCCAGTCCCCGTCCAGATCGGCGAAGTAGAGGTCCGAGGTGACATAGGTCTCCTCGTAGACCTGCTCGGCATCCACCTGCACCGTGGCCCAGATCTTGCGGTAGGGCATCACGTCCGCGTCGCCGCCGAGGATCACGTGTTCGAGCCCGCCGTCCTCGTAGCGACCCACCAGGTAGTCCCTCAGCTTGGCCGCGTCGTCGTCTCCGCTGCCCGCGTCCAGGGCGTCTTCCAGCCGCACCAGCTCGGTGGGCAGGCCGGTCTGGCAGCGCCAGTCCGCGAGTACCTGGAGATCCTCGGCCAGGTCGTCCGGGGCGATGAGCACCGCCGTCGCCTGGCCGAGCAGGTCCTCACCCGCGGGAGAGGTGTCGGCGCAGGCGGCTGCGAACAGGGGGAGGAGAAGGAGGAATGTAGCTCTTCTCATGGTCGGATCCCGCCAATCCAGGGGCTACCGCACTATGCGCGGTGGGGGGGGGATCCGCAAGGGGAGATCGGGGGCGGGAGCGGGAGCTGGGGCGGGTGCCAGTTCCGGTCTAGAAGGAGCCGAACATGAAGGCCACGGTGACGTACGTCAGGCCGCGGTGGAAGCGGACAGTGTCCTCGGAGCTGCGCATGGGGTGCCACTGGTAGGAGAGCCGGAAGTCCACGGCGAAGGGGCCCTTGCCCACCTGCAGGGTCAGTCCCGGTTCCACGTAGAGTCCGTGGCTCCCGCCCCCGATCACGCCGCCCAGGTCGATCTCCACGGGGCCCGGAAGGGGGAGGACGGCTTCGGCCAAGAAGCCGCCGGAACCGATGCGAGCCTGGAAGTCGTAGAAACCCTCACCCCCCATCCGGAAGAAGGGGCCGATGTACTTCACGCCCCTGCCGCCCAGGGCGAAGGTCACCGGCTCGCCGGTGGGCACGTCGATCACCGAGAAGCGGGGTACGAAACCGGGCTTGATCGCGAATCCGCCACCGCCCTTGGCCGCCGCCGGCGACGCGGAGAGCACACACGCGCAGGTCAGGGAGAGGAACGTCGCCGAAACGAGGAATCGCCGCATCGAGTGGGTCATGGCACAACCTCCAGCGTCCAGCGTAGTGGCGCCGCGCCGCCTGCCCAACTACCTTGGGGTTACCGCATACCGGGGTAACCGGGGGCGGTGAGCCCGATTCAGTTGGGGGTGGTCGGGGAGCGTCGGCACGGCTAAGATGCGCGCTTCCCCTTCGCCGTGGCAAAGGACTGGGCCGTATGCACGTCAAGTTCGTCTACCCGAGCTGGGACCGGCCCAGCGAGTGCCATCCGGAGCTTGCCGACGTAAACGCCAGCCCGTACATCGGGACCCCCTCGCTGGCGGCCGCCTCGCTGGCGGCGGTCACACCGGACGAGCACAGCGTCAGCTTCCACGACGATCGTGTTGCGCCCGTGGTCCCGGAACGGGACGCCGACCTGATCGCGATGCCGATCTTCACTCCGTCGGCCGACCGCGGCATGGAACTCGCGGACCAGTACCGGGAGCTCGGCGTACCGGTGGTGGCCGGCGGCATCTTCACCTCGCTGATGCCCGACGTGATCGCGCCCCACGTGGACTCCCTGTGCATCGGCGAGGGCGAGGGGGTGTGGCCGCAGATGCTCGAGGATCTGCAGGCCGGCACCCTGCAGCCCCGCTACCAGGCGACCAACGACGTGGACCTGGGGGCCATCCCCCCGCCGCGCTACGACCTGTACCTTCCCTGGGTCGACGCCATGCGTCAGACCCGGCGACTGGACTACCCCGACCTGGACTTCCCCGTGCAGATCAGCCGCGGCTGCCCGCGGGCCTGCGACCACTGCGTGGTCCCCTACTACCTGGGCCCCAAGATCCGGTACGTGCCGGCGGAGAAGGTGCGAGCGGGATTCGAGCAGCTGCTCTCCCTGGGCGACTGGCGCGGGGCGACCTTGATCGAGGACGTCAGCATGCTGCCGTCCCGGCGGATCCACGAGCACTGGTCCCAGGTCGTCGAGGCCTGTGCGGACCTGGACCTGACCATCTCGTACTTCGGCTCCAGTCCCCACTTCGTTCGCTACGCCTCGGACGAGTTCTTCCGCGGTCTGCAATCGCTGGGCGTGTTGCAGATCTACCTGATGTTCGGATTCGGGCCCACGTCCCGGGCGGCCACCGCCCACGACGCCACTCCAGCCGCGGTGCAGGCCGCGGTGGACTCGGTCAAGCGGATCCAGGACTTCGGCCTGGAGGTCTACGGCAGCTTCTCGATCGGCCACGAACAGGAGGACGACAGCGTGGGCGACCGGGTCCTCGAGCTCTGCCGCCTGGGCGACATCCGGGTTGCCGAGTTCGCGGTGGCCACGCCCTACCCGGGCTCCCCGGCCTGGAAGCGGGTGGTGCAGCAGGACCGGCTGCTGGGGCGTCCGTGGCGAGAGTTCAACGACGCCAACGTGGTCTTCCGCCCCCACCGGATGAGCGCCGACACCCTGCAGCGGATCTATCTGGACCTGTGGCAGGACTTCTACCGGGACCGACCCCGGTCCCGCTGGCCGGTCCAGATCTGACGGGCTACTCGACGGTCTGACGCAGATCGCCGTCGGCGGTGAACTCGCCGCTGGGGGCCCAGTCGGGTGAGAAGAGCATGCTGCGGTTCCGCCCCTCGTTCTTGGCGCGGTAGAGGGCCTGATCGGCGCGGACCACCAGGGTGTGCTGGTCCCCCTCCTCCTGGCCGTCGAGCAGGGCAGCTCCCACGGAGATCGACACCGGGAGACGCTCCTCGCGCTCGATGAGCGAGAGCCCGTCGACCACCGTCCGGATTCGCTCGGCGAGCACCATCAGGCCCGCGGCGTTGGTGGAGCGCACGAGGATGCAGAACTCCTCGCCC
This sequence comes from uncultured Rickettsiales bacterium, assembly GCA_964542165.1. Lineage (GTDB taxonomy): Bacteria > Myxococcota_A > UBA796 > UBA9615 > CAYRNR01 > CAYTBN01. The sequence goes on along the minus strand of CAZITQ010000250.1, from coordinate 2,687 downwards.
CCGTAGCGAAACACCGAGTCCTCGGCCCGCACCGACCGCAGCATCGCCTCGCCGACGGCCTTGAGCACCCGGTCGCCGGCCGGGTGGCCGTAGCAGTCGTTGATGCCCTTGAAGTGGTCCAGGTCCATCAACAACAGGCCCAGCGTCTCCTTGTGTCGCTGGGCGTAATGGATCTCCTGGTGCAGGCGGTGGTCCAAGTGGAGGCGGTTGCCGGTCCCGGTGAGGGGATCGGTCATCATCGAGCGGGAGAGCTTCTCCACGGCCAGGGCGCCCAGCTCGTCCACCTCGCTGTACTCGAGCACCGTGTGAAGGGCGATCTGGAGCCGGCAGTTGGCCGGCAGCACGACGGGCGATTGGATGCGCTCTCGATCCACGAAGGTCCCGTTGAGGGAGTCCAGGTCTTCGAGCACGAAATGCTCGCCCTGGCGGACCAGCCGGGCGTGCTCGCGGGAGATCGAGACGTCCTCGAAGGCGTAGTCCACGTCGTCGCCCCGCCCCAGGATCCCCCCTTCGGCGCCGACGGAGATGATGCGGCCCGCGTCGCCGCCGGTGAGCACCGTGAGGGTCGCCCCCACCACCTGGCTGGTCCACTGGGGCAGCTCCACCGCCGCCGCGACCATCACCGTGGTGGGACTCCGGGCGTCGAGGGAGTCCTCCTCGTCGCCGCTGGGGAGCCGTGTGGGATCCATCGTGTCCGTGTCGCCGCCGCCCATGGTATTCCTAGTGCGTCTGCCGGGCCCCGCCGGGGCGGCGCCCGTGAGTTCGATCAGGACACCGGAGTGCCTATGACCATCCCTCGTCTGCCCATCGTTTCCGCCCTGGACGGCGAGCCTCCCCCGGCCACCGACCCCTCCGCCGAGCCCGACTCCACCACGGAGGAAGACCCCGGAACCGAAACCGTCGCGGTCGGCGTGCCGCGCAGCTTCGAGGACGTCAAGACACTCTACCAGCAAAACGTCTACGTCTCCGCGGTGACCGTGGTCCTGGCGGCGGTCGTGCTCGGTGTGGTGGTGGATTTCATCGTCCGCCGGGTATTCAAGCGGCTGGCCGCGCGCACCAAGACCGAGCTGGACGACGTGTTCATCGCCGCGATCCGGCGGCCCTTGTTCTGGTCCTTCCTGCTGGCGGGGTCGGGGATCGCCATCGAGCGCCTCGGGCCACCGGACACGGCCAGCTACATCATCGAGGGGCTACTGATCACCATCGCGGTGCTCATGTGGACCGGCGCTGGCTTCACCATCGGCAAGAGCCTGCTGGACCTGCTCTCCCGCCGGGCGGAGAGCGTGCCCATCGTCAACGTCCGCACCCTGCCGCTGTTCGAGATCGTGGTGAAGACCGTGCTGGTCGCCGGCGCCGCCTACGGGATCCTGCTGGCGTGGAACGTGGACGTCACCGCCTGGCTGGCCTCGGCCGGGATCCTCGGTATCGCCATCGGTTTCGCGGCCAAGGACACCCTGGCCAACTTCTTCTCGGGCATCTTCATCCTCGCCGATGCTCCCTACAAGATCGGTGACTTCATCGTGCTGGACTCGGGGGAGCGCGGTCGGGTCACCGACATCGGCATCCGCTCGACCCGGATGCTCACCCGGGACGACATCGAGATCACGATCCCCAACGCGGCCATCGCCAACGCCAAGATCATCAACGAGACCGGCGGCCCGTACGACAAGGAGCGGGTGCGCGTGACGATCGGCGTGGCCTACGGCAGCGACATCGACCAGGTGCGCGACGTGCTCATGGACGTCGCGGCCCGGTCGAAGTACCTGCTCCACGAGCCGTCACCGCGGGTCCGCTTCCGCACCTTCGGCGACTCGGCGCTGACCTTCCAGCTCATGGGCTGGATCGAGGAACCCGTCCTGCGCGGCCGCGCCCTCGACGAGCTCAACGCCGGGGTCTACAAGGCCTTCCAGGCGGAAGGGATCGAGATCCCGTTCCCGCAGACGGACGTGCACATCCACAAGTCGGAGTGACGGCCGAGGAGGGGCCATGGGTTCGGAGGGGGCGACCTCGCGCAGGGGAACGAGGGAGTCCGGGGCCCCGGCGCGCCGCCGGGGGTCGAGGTTCACGCTCGGCCAGACCTGGTACCTCGCCGCCGGCGTCCTCGGCGCCATCGTTCCCTTCGGCCTGCTGGCCGTGCAGAGCGGGTTCGATCCGAAGGTCATCGGGTTCGCGACGGGTTCGGTGGGCGTCTATGCCGTTACCCTCGCTGGTGTCATGTGGTTCCTCCGGCGCCGGAAGCGGAGGCGCCAGCAGGAGACCCTCGGGATGCACGCCGATCTCGACGCCCTGCGGGGCGATTCCGCCCTGGTGGAACAACTCCGCGAGCGGGTGGTTTCCGTGGGTGTGATCAAGATCGGGGACCAGGACGGCAGAAGGTACAACGACGCCACGCGCGAACACATCCAGTCCTTCGTGATCACCCGCGACGGGGAGAACGCCGACATCGAGACCCACGCGGACTCCGCCCACGTCATCGCCGGCGCCCGGTGGCTGGCCATGGAGCTGGACGTGCCGCTGATCGATGGGAGGGACAGCTTGCACAGGAGCTTCTCGCCGGCGGAGCTGGCGGGGGTGGACGATGATTTGAGGGTCATCCACACCGAGTCCGAGCCGGTACGCCGGACCGCCGAGTCCGAGCCGATGTGTCGGACCACCGAGCCCGAGCCGATGTGTCGGACCACCGAGCC
>CAZITQ010000249.1:0-13145 GCA_964542165.1 uncultured Rickettsiales bacterium | reverse complement strand
CCCCGTCGTTGTCGAACTCGTACTCGGCCAGCTGCTCGTCGCAGTCGTTGTCCAGCTCGTCGCACAGCTCCGGCGCCCCGGGGTAGACCGTCGGATCCGTGTCGTCGCAGTCGCCCTCGCAGATGGAGATGTCGTCCCCGTCTCCGTCCAGACCCTCGTCCACGTTGCCGTCGCAGTTGTTGTCGATGGCATCGCAGATCTCGGTGGCGAAGGGGTGGATCGCCGCGTCGTTGTCGTTGCAGTCCTCGCAGGCCACGAAGGTGTCGCCGTCGGCGTCGGTGTTCTCGTCCGCCGGCACGGCCCCGTCGCAGTCGTTGTCGAACTCGTCACAGAGTTCGGGGGCGCCCGGGTAGGTGTCCGGGTCGTTGTCGTGACAGTCTCCCTGGCAGACCGTCCAGCCGTCGTTGTCCTCGTCGTCCTGCTCGTCGATCACCCCGTCGCAGTCGTCGTCGATGCCGTTGCAGGCCTCGGGGGCGCCCGGGTAGACGGCCGGATCGGCGTCGTCGCAGTCCACCGGGTCGTCGCACTCGCTCCAGCCGTCGGCGTCCAGGTCGAAGTCGTCGTCCACCTGACCGTCGCAGTCGGTGTCGAAGTGGTCGCAGACCTCCGGAGCACCCGGGAAGCGGGTGTCGTCGGAGTCGTCGCAGTCCCCGTCACAGGTGGAGTAGCCGTCCCCGTCGTTGTCGTCCAGCTCGTCCACGATCCCGTCGCAGTTGCTGTCGATGCCGTCGTCGCAGACCTCGGGGGCGCCGGGGTAGATGAAGGGGTCCTCGTCGTCGCAGTCCCCCGCGAGCTCGCTCCAGCCGTCGCCGTCGGTGTCGGCGCCGCCCGCGGAGTAGAGCAGGGCGTTGGCCATCAACTGAGCGCCGTCGGTGCTCGCGTCCCAGAAATCCGATCGGGCCGTGCTGGAGGGGGGATAGAAGTTGAGTCCGACGAAGATCGCATCGGTGGGCTCGATGTAGGCCACCAGGGGCTGGTTGTTGCTCCAGTGGGCCACCTGCGTCGCGCCCGGCACGGTGGTGATGCTGCTGTTGTGGTAGCTGGACGAGCCCCCGGCGAAGTTGGCCACGCCGTCGAGCAGCTCGTGGTTCGGGTCGTCCGGGACCAGGGTGAGGGAGTTCCCCGAACTCTGGCTGTCCACGGTGTAGCACAGGTAACCGTCGGTCCTGAGCCGGCCGTCGATGCCCAGGCCGCCGCCGTTCCAGAAGGCGAAGGTGGCCATGACCACCCCACCGCCGCCATCCATGTAGTCCGCGAGCACGTCTCCCAGCATCGAGGCGTTCTGGAACCCCGAGTCCGAGAACACCAGCACCGAGTCGTAGGCCTGCAGGTCCGCGACGGTCGGCGTCATGCTGTTGGCCTGGAAAGCGTCCACGACGCCGAACTCCCCCGTGCCGGCCACCTTGGCCTGGACGTCGAGCAGGTAGGAGCTCTGACAGGCCCCATAGATCGCCACGTCGACCGCGACGGCGGGGCGGGGGGCGAGCACGGTCGTGGCCAGGGTGACCGCAGCAACGGCGAGAATGGACTTTGTCGGCATGGGACGACCTCCCGTGGAGGCGATTATCCAGGGTCGGAGGGCAGGTTGTCGATGCGTGAGCGGGGTTGGGGCCTCACGGGATCTGGATCGCGAACGTCAAATCGAGGAAGTCGTTGGGCCACGGTCCGTCGTAGGTCGGATCGTAATCGTCGTGCTCCTCGCACGCGCTGGCGGCGATGGGGTCGGTGAGCGCCTGCTGGTGCTGGTTGCCCACGTGGAGCACCAGGCCGGCCAGGGCCTTGGTGCAGTACTGCTGGTCGCTGGCCACGACGCGCAGGGAGGCGCCCGGGCTGGCGTAGAAGCTCAGGGGCGGGTGGTGGTCCTGGTGGCCGTCGGCGTCCACGAACACCGGCGATCCGTCCACCTCCACGGTGATGTCGTCGTCCACGTGGAAGTAGTGGTACGGGGTGTCCCCTCCCGCCAGGGTGTATTCCAGCTCCTCGTCGTCCTGGTAGATGGTCAGGTCGATGGTGTCGGTGCCCTCGGCGCCCTCGGCGTCGAAGGCCTTGAGGGTGATCAGGTGGTCCCCGGCGCTGAGGGTGGAGGTGGTGAGGGTGACGACACCGTCCGCCCCGGGGGGATCCCCGGAGAGGTAGCCGTCCCGACTGCTGTGCCACAGGATGCCCAGCGACGGCGGGTCCTCCTCCACGTCGGCCACCTGGCCCGTCAAGGTCAGGGGCTCGCCCTCCTGGGAGAGGCCCCCGTCGGGGGGGTACACGATCTCCACCATCGGTTCGTGGTTGTCGCCGTTGGGGTCCTCCCCCGCCGCGATCAGGTCCACCCCCGCCTGGCCAAAGAGCAGATCGGGATCGTTGGTGGTCAGCACGACCCGGTCCTGCACACCCACGTCCGAGGTGGGGGTGTAGGTGACGCTGATCTCGATGGACAGGCCCGCGTCCAGGTTGAACGGGGGGGCGTAGCCCTCGGGGTAGGTCAGCTCGAATTCGGTCGCCCCGTCCGCCAGCTCGCCGCTGGCCACGGTCAGCGGCCCGGACCCCACGCTGCGCAGGGAGAAGCAAAGGGACTGGGCCCCCTCGGCGGTGGGGAAGTACAGCAGCTCCGGCTCCACCTCGCAGCGCGGGAGGACACCTTCGCCCTGCAGGAAGATCGTCAGTTCGGGCTCGTCCGGGTCGTCCGAGGCGATCAGGATCGCGCCCGAGTCCCCGCCCTCGTGGGTCGGCGTGTAGCGGACGATGAGCTCGGCGTACATGCCCGGCAGGATGGTCTGATGGGGGTCCTCGAAGTAGAACGCGTCGCTCGAGCCGGCCTGGAGATCGTACTCGGTGACGTACAGGGTGGCGTTGCCGCGGTTGTAGACCGCCAGCGACTTCTCCCGCCAGTACCCCCGCTGGACCGAGCCGAAGTCCAGGGAACTCGCGGTCGCGTCGATGTCGGGGACCCCCGGCTCCAGGTTGTAGCCGGTACAGCCCACGGCGACGGCGAGGGCGACCGAGATGGCCACCATGGCTAGGCGTTGCGCCACGCGGGTCCTCGTCCCCTCCCCCGACCTTCAGGGATGGTAGACGGCGTTTCGGGGGTGGTCAATTCGATGCGCGCTCGCGCACGGGGGTTCCACCGACCGCCCACCCCTCCCCGCCACCCTCCCCCTCCCGCCCGCCCTCCGGCGTGGGTGGCGGGGAGGGCGGCGACATCTCCATTGTTCCCTTCGACCCCCGTGGGCCGTGGTGTACCCTACCGCCACGGGAGGTCCCGGATGCGATCCACGATCCTGGCCACGGCGTTGGGGTGCCTGCTGCCCCTGGCCCTGTCCGGGTGCCCCGGCGGCACCCTCGACGACGACACCACCGAACCCTACGATCCCATCGACGAGTGGGGCGACGACGACTCCACCGGTGACGACGACTCCACCGGCGACGACGACACCACCGAGCCGCCCAATCCGGTGGTCTCGCTGAGCCTGCAGCCCGATCCCTTCACCCTCGACACCGCGACGACCTTTCCCCTGCTGACCATCGCGACGTGGGAGGACGGCAGCGACGCGCGGGTGAGCCCCGATTCCTTCGAGGTGGCGGACGCGGCCGTGGTGTCCGTGGACGCCGCGGGACAGGCGACCGGCCTGGCCGAGGGGACGACGACGATCACCGCCACCTACGGCGGGATGGACTCCAACCCGGCCAGCGTGACCGTGGTGCCGCCCGGGACGCTGGAGGTCACGGTGGTCGACGGGGGCGATGGCGCAGCCCTGGAGGGCGCCGAGCTGTGCATCGGCGACAGCGAGGCCCCCCTGGCCACCGGGACCACCGACGCCGCCGGGGTGGCCGTGCTGACCGGGACCTTCTCGGGACCGGTGACGGTGACGGTCAAGAAGGGCGGCTACTTCAGGACGTCGGTGGTGGACGCCACCACCCGCGACCTGCGCATCCCGCTGGTGCCCAAGTCCGCCGGGGACCAGGGGACCGTGGAGGGGACGGCGGTGTGGATGACCGAGGCCGACCCCCTCGAGGTGCAGCTGGGGTTCGCCGCCTGTTCGACCCACGACAACCCGGTGAGGTTCGACTTCTCGTCGCTGATGGGGCCGGATCGGACCCTGTCGTTCTTCGGCGCCGAGTTCGAGATGCCCGCCAACGCCGTGCTGGGGGGGACCGCCGAGGAGTTCGAGGCCCCGGCGCCGGTGGGTCCTGCCGCGGTGTTCACCATGACCGGCAATTTTGCGATCGCCGACATCCAGACGGCGCTGGAGGCTGCCGACGACGGTGGCGAGGCCGCGGCGCTGCTACAGATGCTCGCCGAGAACCTCGGGGAGATCAGCTACGCGCTGCAGACCGGACTGACCGTGGCCGAGGAGCCGAACCTGGCGGTGGGCGAGCTGGAGCCCTTCGCGAGCATGGGCGAGGAGGTGGCGGTGGTGGTGCCGGGGCAGCCCCTGGGCTTCTCGTCCGACGACGTGCCCGTGGTCTTTCCGCTGGCCGAGCTGGGCGGCGATGGTCTGGTCGCCGTCGGCCTGGGCTCGGGGGTGGGCGGCGTGGTGGTCCGCGAGGCGACCCGCACCGGCGAGCTCACCGGCGTGGAGGCCCGCTACGTGGCCGTGGTCGAGGTGGACGGAATCGGCACCGGCGGCGCCCGTTCGGCGGTGATCTCCGACAGCGTGGCCGAGGGCGGCGAGGTGCTGTTCCCCGAATTCCTGGACCTGACCGTGCTCGACACGCCGGAGACGATGGACTTCACCTGGAGCTACTCGGGCGACGGGAACGCGGACCTCTACTTCGTGGTCATCGAGGGGGCCGCCTTCACCTGGCACGCCTGGATCCGCGGCGACACGTCCAGCTTCGCCCTCGACCGGGTGGAGCCCTACCAGGGCCTGGGCCACGCCGACTGGCACCACACGGCCATCGGTCTGCGAGATCTGAGCTTCGAGACCCTGATCCACCAGGGCACCACCGGCCTCGAGGAGGCCTGGGACCACGCCAGCCGGCAGTCGCACAATCGGCTGCAGTACCACGTCGAACCGGTCGAGTAGATCCCGTCACGGGCCATGCCCTGGCCCCGTTTTGCAATGGCGTCGCCACCTCGATAGCATGGTCGCGAGCCGTGCTGGCAATACCGGCAAAACGCAACGGCGAGCGAGGGGAAGCACGACCCGAAACCTCGCCCGTGGACCATGAGAGGGGGCCCTGTGAGCTGCAAGAATCACCCGACCGTCCCAGCCTCGGATCGCTGCACTGGCTGCGCCGAGGCGTTCTGCCCGGATTGCCTGGTCGAGATCCAGGGGCGCAGGTACTGCGGCGACTGCAAGGTCATGGCCGTCAGTCAACCCCCGGTGATCGAGGAGGCGACCTACCCCTGCAAGGAGGCTGGCGAGGCGCTGAAGTACGCCATCATCGGCATTTTCTGCTTCGGGATCATCCTCGAGCCGATCGCCATCTCCAAGGCCCTCAAGGCCAAGAAGCTGATCGAGCAGAACCCGAACCTGACCGGATCCGGGAAGGCGAATGCGGCCCTGGCGATCGCCATCGTCGCCCTCGGGCTCTGGGTCCTGGGCATGATCGCGCGCTTCAGCAACGTTTGATCCGAGCTCGCGCATGCGCAAGTTGATCTGTCCCACCTGCTACGGCGCCGTCACCGTCATGGACGGCGGCAACGCCGTGTGCACCCTCAACCAGCACCGGTTCCGGGTCCTGCATCTGCGGGAGGGTGGCTTCGTCACGGCCCCACCGCCCTCCCCCGCCGCGACACCGGGATTCGCAGCGACGGCGGCCCCGGGGACGGCCCATTGCTACCAGCACCCCTCCGTGATCGCCGATCAGGTCTGCGCGTCCTGCGGGACCCCCGTTTGCGGCACCTGCGCCTTCCCCGCGGACGGGGGACGAACGCTGTGTGTGAACTGTATCGGCCAGCCGCAGGTACCCGTCCACGATCCGGTGGTCCTGGGCGCGAAGTGTGTCAACCACCCGGCGGTGGACGCCGTGGTTCGCTGCACGTCGTGCTCCGCGCCGGTCTGCAAGACCTGCGACTTCGTGTTCGACGGCGACGTGCACGTCTGCCCGAAGTGCGCGACGCGGACCGATGCTCCCCTATCCCCCGGCCGAAAGAGAAACCTGATCCTCTCGTTCGTGCTCGCGGGCGTGGCCACCCTGTGCACCTTCGTGTTCTTCGTCGCGGCGGTGGCGGTCACCGACGAGGCGGCGCTGGAGGCCATGGGCATCTTGCTGATGCTCCTGGGCTTCGGCCCCTCGGCCATCGGCATGGGCCTCGGCCTCGCGGTGCGCGACCGGCGTCTGAGCACACCGTCGGTCGCCTGGGTGGCCATCGTCTGGAACGGTCTGGTGCTCGCCGGTCTGATCGCCCTGGTCTGCTTCGGGCTCGTGGCCGAGATGATGTGAACGTGCCGTGAGGAGTGTTCCGTGGCGCTGAAGATCAAGCACAGCTCGCTGATGGAGAGCAAGGTCATCGTGGTCAAGCCGGCTCACTTCGTGGTCACCGACTCGAGCAACCTGCTGACCGGCAAGACGATCCACGACTACCGGGAGGTGGACGCGGTCCTGATGGGGGACGACTTCGTGCTGTCCGTCCAGTTCGGCGACGAGGTATTCGCGATCCAGACTCGGCCGGACAAGCCCCGACACCAGGAGGTCATCGAGGCCCTGCTGGCGAACGTCAAAGCGGCCCAGGGCGTGGGCTGAGAGGGGGCGTCCGATGGCAACGCTACGGGTGAGAGTCACCGACGTGTCGGGGAGTCGCTCTCGAGCCGTGGAGGCACCCGACGACGTGCCGGTGGCGCGGATCCTGGTCTTGCTGGTGGACCGGATGAACCTGCCCCTGAACAGCCCGGACGGCCAGGTCATGAGCTACAAGCTGCACCACCGCCGCACGGGCCGCCAGCTGCTGGACGACACGACCTTCGCCCAGGCCTCGGTCCTGGACGGCGACGAGCTGCGCCTCCAACCCGAGATCACCGCCGGCCGGTGAGGCGACAGCAACCGTGACCGGCGACCCCGACGACCCGCTCCAGCTCGCGGAGGGGCGCTTCGCCAGGTTTGGCGCCATCGACTGGTGGGACCAGGATCTCCTGACCCGGGCCCGGATCCTGGTGGTCGGGGCCGGCGCGCTGGGCAACGAGGTGATCAAGAACCTGGCCCTGCTCGGCGTGGGCCGGCTCGCCGTGGTGGACATGGACCGGGTCGAGCCGAGCAACCTCTCCCGATCGGTGCTCTTCCGGGAACGCGACGAGGGCGAACTCAAGGCGGAGTGCGCCGTGAGGAGCGCGAGGGACATCTACCCCGAGATGCGGGCCACGGCCATCTCGGGCAACGTGCTGACCGACGTGGGCCGTGGCTGGTTCCGCTGGGCCACCGCGGTGGTCGGCGCCCTGGACAACCGGGAGGCGCGGGTATGGGTCAACCGGGCTTGCGCGGCCACGGGCCGGCCCTGGTTCGACGGAGGGATCGAGGTCCTCGACGGCATCGTCCGCGGATTCGCACCGCCTCGGTCCGCCTGCTACGAGTGCACCATGGGCGCCGCGGACTGGGCTCAGATCGACCAACGCCGCTCCTGCGCCTTCCTGGCCCGCCGGGCCGCCACCGGCGGAGGTACGCCCACCACCCCCACCACCGCCTCGGTGATCGGCGCGATCCAGGCCCAGGAGGTGGTCAAGTTCCTGCACGGACGGACTGCGCTCCTGGGCCGGGGGTACCTCTTCGAGGGTACTCACCACGGGTCCTACGGCATCGAGTACCCGATCCACCCCGACTGCGAACTCCACGAGCGGCCGGCGCCCATCGTGGCCGACCCCGGGCTGACCTCGGACTCGCCCCTGTCGGCGTTCTGGCAGCGGGGGGAGCGCGAGATCGGGGACGTGGATGCCCTGGACCTGGAGCGGGAAATCGTGGAGCGGCTGGAGTGCCCCTCCTGTGGCGCGTCGGTGGGCTGCCGACGGCAGCTGGAGGCCATCACCGAGGAGCAGGCCCGCTGCCCCGGCTGCGGTGAACTGACCGTTCCCCACTTCGTACACTCCCTGAGCCGCGGTGATCCGCTGCTGTCCGAGACGCCCGCGGGCCTGGGCCTCCCCCGGTGGGACATCGTCTGGGTCCGCAAGGGAGAGCAGAGCGTGGGGATCGAGGCCGGGGGGGACGCTCCCCCAGAATCCGGGCTGGACCCTCGGGGGCAGCGACCATGAGCAAGCGCAAGCGCGAGTCGAGACGGGATGCGGTGGGCGATTCGGGGCGTGACGCGACCTCCGGGGTGGACCTGGAGGTGGGCGAATGGTCCTCCGACGAGCGGATCCGCTGGAGGGTGTTCCCCGGGCCGGTCTCGGCCGAGGCCCTCCTGCGGGTGGCCGTCGAGCCCCAGGCCTACGCCGACGTGGCGACCCACGCCAAGAGCGAGATCGGCAACGAGATCTGCGGTGTCCTGGTGGGCGAGGTATGCGAGGACGACCGGGGGGTCTACGTCCACGTGACCGGCACCGTCGAAGGGGAGCACGCGGCGGCGGGGACCGGGCATGTGACCTTCACCCAGGAGACCTGGTCGGCGATCCACGAGGCGATGGATCGGGACCACGCGAACCGGGCGATCGTGGGTTGGTACCACTCCCACCCGGGGTTCGGCGTGGAGTTCTCGGACATGGACGAGTTCATCCACCAGAACTTCTTCTCCAGCCGGACCCAGATCGCGATGGTGACCGATCCCCTGGGGGGTGAGGACGCGGTGTGCGTGAACGGCGACGAGGGGATCCGCTACCTGGACCGGATCTGGGTCGGGGGACGGGAGAGGCGCTGCCACCGTCCCCGGGAGGAGGTCTCCGGCGCGGACGCGGGGCGGACGGCCGGGGGAGGCGAGGCGCTGGACCAGCTCCAGCTGCGGGTGACACAGCTGATCCAGGAGGTCGAGGCGCTGCGCAACACCCACCACCGCTTCCTGCTGGGCATCGGGCTGGTGGTCTGTCTCACCCTGGTCGGGTACGTGATCTACGGGGTCACCGGTCACTACCTGGAGCGCCGCAAGCCGCCGGAGACCGTCGGCACGGTGCCGGTGGCGGTCGAGGTGGACGGCGAGGATGCGCTGATCGTCCTGGACGTCAAGACGTGGGAGATCCCCGAGGCGCTCAAGGCCGACATGGAGAAGCTCAACGAGGCGCAGCGCAAGAAGATCCTCGCCCAGGCGGTGGAACTCGAGGCTCTCCGCCTCTCCCTGGAGCTGATGCGTGCGCGGGAGGAGGCGCTGCTCGAGGGCAGTGCCGGTCCGCCCACCGGTGGGAACGCGAGATGAGCAGCGGATCGGGAATCCAGGGACGGGGAGGCCGCCGATGAGCAGCTCGGGAGAGGAACCGATCCGGATCACACGCAAGGAGGCGATGAGCGAGCGGGTGGACGGATTGCTGGCCCGGCAGTCCTCCATGCTCGGCGAGGGCCGGCCGACCGACGACGCCAGGAAGGTCTGGTACTACCACAACTGGTTCGTGCTGATGTGCGTGGGGCTCGTGGCAGGGCTCATGTCGTGGGCCGTCATCGAGCCCTTCTTCGACGACTTCCAGTACACCCAGGGGCCCATCACAGCCCACGATCTGTCCCCCACGGCCACCGAGCACATCCCCTACCTGACCGGTCTGCCCGGCTTCGACGTGGGCGGCTTCGGCTGGATCGAGGTCGACGGCCACGAGATCTGGATCCACGAGCAGACCCGGGTCCTCGCCGACGGCGAGGCGCTGCCGTTCTCACCGGCGTTGCTCGCGAACCGGGACCAGGTCGGCGTCCACGTGGAGTACGTGGATCTGGTCCAGGAGGCCCTGGTCCTCGCCGCCTTCGTGGACGTGGATCCCGAGGACCCCGCCCCCCGCAAGGCGGCAGTGCCCCTGCGCCAGCAAACCCTGCGGACCACGGTGGCGGGGTTGCTGCTCTTCGCGCTGGTCGCAGGGCTGATCGGGCTGGCGATCGGGGCGGCGGACGGCCTGATCTGCCGCCTGCTGCGGCGGGCGGTGCTCTGCGGCCTCGTGGGACTGGGCGTGGGCTTCGTGGGTGGGTTCATCTCCGGCCGGATCGCCGACCTGATCTACATGCCGATCAACATGCTGGCGATGGGTGAGACCGGCGAGGGAGCGGCGGGCATGTCGACCTTCGGCTTCCTGCTACAGCTGTTCGCGCGCAGCCTGGCGTGGGCCGCTGCCGGGGCCACCATGGGACTCGGACAGGGGATCGTCCTGCGCTCGAAGCGGCTGCTGCTGTACGGATTCCTCGGGGGGATCGTCGGTGGATTGCTGGGCGGCCTGCTCTTCGATCCGATCGACCTGCTGATCTTCGGTTCGGACAAGCCCAGCGCCCACATCAGCCGGCTGGTCGGCCTCGCCGCCATCGGTGCCTGCGTGGGAGGCGCCGTGGGTGTGGTCGAGCTGCTGACCCGCGATTACTGGCTTCGAATGGTCCAGGGACCCCTGCGGGGCAAGGAGTTCCTGGTGTTCAAGGACCGGATGGTCATCGGCTCCTCTCCCCGCTCGGACATCTACCTGTTCAACGACGACGAGGTGATCGCCAACCACGCGGTGCTGCGGGTGGTCGGGGACCAGTGCGAGATCGAGAGCCTGGGGGAGGGTGCCACGGTGACGGTCAACCACCACCCGGTGGGCAGCCACAGGCTGCGCCACGGGGACCAGATCGGGATCGGCAACACCGCGTTCGTGTACGAGAAGCGGGGGGGGGCGTGACCGATCCGGGTCCACCACAGGCCCTCTGCGCCATCTGCCAGAGCCCGATCGTCTCCGGCGAGGAGACGTCCTCCTGTCCCGAGTGCGCCGCGGTCTTCCACGGTGAGTGCTGGGAAGAGAACGGGGGTTGTGCGGTGTACGGCTGCTCGCGGGTGCCGGAGACCCAGCCCCTGGAGGGGGTGGAGATCCCGGCCTCCCACTGGGGCCAGGACGACAAACCCTGCCCGGCGTGCCGGGCCACCATCCTGGCAGCCGCCGTCCGCTGCCGACACTGCGGGGCCGAGTTCTCCACCGCCCGGGAGCTCCACCGCGTCGAGTACACCCGTGAGCAGCGCCGCAAGGAGAGGCTCCCAGAGCACCGGCGAAACGTGGCGCTGCTGGTGATCTTCAGCCTGTTCTCGTGCACGGCACCGCTGGCGCTGGTGGTGGGCGGGATCTGGTTCCGCGGGGTCAGGGTCGAGCTGTCGGGCATGCCGGGCGTGTACGCCGGGCTGAGCCGGGTCGCGCTGGCCGTCGCGGGGGTCCAGACCGTGTTCATCGGCCTGATGACCGTCGCCTACGCGGTATTCCGGGGATAGGAGGTATGGAGTGAGCGTTCGATTGCGCAGATTGGCGGCCGATCAGCGCCGGGTCGCCGACGTCTTCGGCGAGCATCCCCGGATCCGGCTGCTGGAGAGCCAGGGCGAGCCGGCCGAGAGCTACACCTTCGAGTTTTCTGTGACGGGGCTGGCCGAGGCGCCGGGTGGACCGGCCGAGCAGGGAACCCACCGGGCGCAGGTGATCCTGATGCGGGACTACCCCCGTCGACCGCCCTTCTGCCGCATGTTGTCGCCGGTGTACCACCCCAACATCGACCCACAGAAGATCTGCATCGGCGATCACTGGAGCGCCGGTCAATCGCTCGTGGACCTGGTGGTCCGGATCGGCGAGATGATCTGCTTCCAGAGCTACAACACCCGCAGCCCGCTCAACGCCGCAGCCGCGGCGTGGACCGAACAGAACCTCCACCGGCTGCCCCTGGACGGGGCGGATCTCACGGCTGGGATTTGATCAGTTCGGAGAGAGCTCGTTGACGGGTTTCAGATCCGCACCGGCCGGGTAGGCGTAGGAACCGGCGTTGTAGTAGCCGTAGACGTAGACCGCGATGGGATCCGTGGCCCCTTCGGCCTGGGTCCCCGAGTGGACGGTGTGGATCCCCTCGGCGATCTCGCACTGCCACATCTCGTAGTCCACGCCCTCGAGGCTGCCGTTGGGGATCGGGCCGTAGCACAGGGGTGTGTTGACCTCGAAACCGTCGATGGTGGCGGTCACACCCACCGGCTTGGAGATCACCGCGTAGTTGAGGGTGAATCCCTCGCCGGTGGTGAACACGTAGATCGCCCTGCGCTGTTCCACCGCAGGCACGTACAGCAGCGCCGAGTCGCCCTTGGCGTCCCAGTCGGCGTTGATGGCGTCGGTCCCCACCGCCAGGATCTGGGCCACGTGCAGGGGGCCGGTGGAATCCACGGTGAAGCCCTCCCGGCTCCAGAACTCGTGGTACTCACCCGCGTTGAGCAGGATCTCGTCGTCCGGCGGCACCAGGCTGGTCTCGACCACGGTGCCGTCGGTGTAGGCGATGATCCGGTACAGGTCCGGCTCCGGGTTGTCCCACGAACGGATGGCCGAGCGGCTGACCACGAACTTGCGGCCCATGGACTTCGAGGGGATCACCTGCTGCTCGATGTGCTCGGCGCAGCAGGAGTCCTCCCCGGAGTGGAACACCGCCATGGTCATGTCCACACCGGTGAACACGGCCACCGGCTTGTCCGAGGTGATCCAGGTCCCGGTCAGATCCGGGATGTCCGACGGAGGCCACAGGGTCATGAAGGTGGTCTCGAGGTTCAGGGTGTCGAACGCTCCGATCGTCCAGGTGCGTGAGGTGCCGTCCAGGACCGCGACGCCCTCGATCACCTCGTCCACGCCCGTGCACGGCGGGAAGCCGTCCCCGTCCTCATCGGCGGTCTCCAGCAGCTCGCCGTCACAGTCGTTGTCGATGCCGTCGCAGAGCTCCGGGGCGTCGGGGTAGGTGTCCGGGTCCGCGTCGTCGCAGTCCTCACAGGCGAACGCCCCGTCCCCGTCCGCGTCCACCTCGTCGCCGGGCACGACACCGTCGCAGTCGTTGTCCAGGCCGTCGCAGATCTCGGGTGCGCCCGCGTAGGTGGCCGCGTCGCCATCGTCACAATCCCCGTCGCAGGGGGCGATCCCGTCGCCGTCCCAGTCCTCGTTGGCCTCGTCCACGCCGTCGCAGTCGTTGTCGATCCCGTCGCAGATCTCGGTGGCCCAGGGGTAGGTCAGGGCATCGGTGTCGTCGCAGTCGTCGTCGCAGCCCAGGTACCCGTCCCCGTCCACGTCGGACTCGTCCTCGGGCAGGGCGCCGTCGCAGTGGTTGTCCTAGCCGTCGCACAGCTCGCC
>CAZITQ010000248.1:3321-13249 GCA_964542165.1 uncultured Rickettsiales bacterium | reverse complement strand
CCCCGTCCCGCCACCCCGCGTACCGGTCGGCGCCCGTCGAGGGATGGCCGTCCAACCGCCGATCCACGCCGGCGAGGGCCTCGTCCACCATCTCCAGGGCCCGCTCCAGCTTCTCCGGTTCCCTCTGGGTGACCCAGACGTGGTGGTGTGCGATCAGGGCCGCCGTCCTGTGGCTGGGGTCGTCGAGGGCAACCCAGGCGCGCTCGGTGGCCTCGGCGGCCTCGTCCATTCGCCCCAGGATGTCCAGGTCCTCCGCCCGGGCCAGTTCGAGCTCGGCGCGACCCTCGCCGTCCTGCGGGAACAGCGGGGCCAGCGCGTCGAGCCGGGCCAGTTCCTCCGCGGCATCGGCCTCGTTGCCAGGCGTCGGTCCGCGGCGCACTTCGCGGGCCCACCCCCCGGGCCAGGACGGCCCTCGCGCTCCGGGGTCCAGCTCCCGGATCCGCGTCCAGGCCCGCAGCCGCTCCTCGTCCATCCCGGCCGCGTCGAAGACCTGGTATGCGCCGGCGACCACCACGGGATCGTCGCTCCGAAGCGCGTCGTCGGCCATATCCAGCGCCTTGGCGCGCCCCCGCTCCAGGCTGCGACCCTCGATCCCGGGTCTCCAGAAGATCCGGGCCAAGGGCAGGTTCCACGGACGCGCGCGCACTTCTCTTGCCAGGTCCCGAAGGACGCCGGAGCCGACGCCCTCTTCGCGCACCTTGTGGGTGAATCGCAGCCTCGCTCCGATCCCGCCCAGGCCCTCCTGCTCGCTCATCTCGGCCAGGATCTCGCGATGCCGGTCGTTTCCCGGGGGCAGGGCGTGGACCAGCGACAGGGCGAACAGGGCGAAGTGACGGGCCTGCGGTTCCTCGGGCAAGGGATCCAGCAGGGCGACCACCTCGGCTGAGCGAGTCCGCTGCACGACGTCGCCGTGGGCGATGACCTCGGCCAGGGCCACCCTCCAGGTCACGACCTCCGGCTCGTCCCCATGCAGCGTCCGGTACAGGGCCTCGAGGGCCGCACACTCGCCGGATGGGCAGGACAGCTCCTGGTACAGGTGATGGGCAAACGGATCGTGCGGATCCGCCTCAAGGGCCGCCACGACGATGCGTCGCGCCTCCAGGGTGCGCCCGGTGTCGTGCAGGTACCAGGCCCTGGCCCGGTCGTGGCTGTCCATGGCGGAGGCGAAGGTGGCCCACGAGAGGACCATGGCCGTCGCGATGGGGACGAGGAGGGCGCCTGGCCGTTGGCGAGGGTACCGGCAGTGCAGGGTCGTCATGGGGCGAGTCTACCGCCCGCGGTGCGGCGGGGGATCAGCAGCCGGACAAGGGATGGGCGGCGGGATCGCTGTCGTCGCAGTCCCAGCCGTCGGCGGCGTCCGCGGAGGTGTAGGGCCCCGGGTGCCACCACTCGTCGTGGCCGTCGCCGTCCAGGTCGTACGACGCGGCGCCAGCGCCGCCGTACGCGCCCGGATCGGCGGGGGAGCCGTCGGGATCGCTGGTGTTGGGATCCGCGGCGTCGATCAGGGGGGAGTCGGCACCCAGGTGCAGGTCCCACTCCGCGGGTTCGCCCGTCAGGGACAGGAAGCCCGGGTCGCCCTCCACGTTGCCCGAACTGCCGACGGGGTCGGGGAGCCCAGAGACGTGGGACAGACCGTTGTCCCACCAGCCGTTGTAGAGCAGGGTCGGCGCGGAGCCGACGGCGGCCAGGCCATCGCCGACCAGGGCGTCGTTGTGGGCCACGATGGAGCCCGCGAGGGTGGTGCGCAGGGCGAACTCGTCGATCAAGCCGCCGCCCTCCATGTCCGCGGTGTTGCCCACGATGGACGTGTGGTGAATCTCGGTGTCCGAGGCCCACAGCTCCAGCCCCCCTCCGTTGCCCGCGTGGTTCCCCAGGATCCGGGCGTTGTGGACCGTGCCCATCGATCCCTGGATGGCCAAACCGCCGCCGAAATCACCGGTGGTGTTGTGGACCACCTCCACGTTGTCCAGGTCGAAGGTGGAGGCCTCGAGCCGCGCGCCTCCGCCGTAGATCGAGGACTCGTTACAGACCAGGCGGGAGTCGCGCAGGTCCAGATGGCTCCCGTCGTGCACCTCGATCCCTCCGCCGTGGAGCAGCGCCACGTTGCCCTCCACCAGGGTGTGGGCGATCTCGGCGGTGCTCTCGCGCAGCAGGATGCCGCCGCCCGAGTCCCCGGACAGGTTGTTGTGGACGTGCAGGTGGTCCAGGGTCAGGTCGGCGTGGTCCCCGCACAGCCCGCCGCCCATGCCCATGGCGGTGTTGGCGTCCACCTCGGTGTGGGAGACCTCCGAGGAGGACAGGACGAACAGGGCGCCGGCACAGAACGCGGCCTCGCTGTCCCGGATCACCAGCTCGCGCAGGGTCGGGGAGGCCTCGTAGACGAACAGGGCGCCGCCGGAGCCGAAGGATCCCCGGGTCAGCGTCAGCCCGCGGATCTGGGCGGCGGCCGACACCCCCTCCACGGTCAGCACGCGGCCGACCAGACCACCATCGACCCAGGTGAGTTCGGGGCCCGCGACCCCGACCAGCGAGATGTCCTTGTCCTCGAGCGTCAGGTTCTCGAAGTAGACCCCCGGATCCACGCAGACCGTGGAGCCCGCCGGGGCCGCGTCGATGCCCGCCTGGATCGTGGGCAGGTCCAGCGGCACACGCAGGGCCAGGGGCTCGGCGCCATCGCAGTCGTTGTCCACACCGTCGCAGGCCAGTTCTTCGGCGCCCGGATGGACCGCCGGGTCGTCCGGGGCGCAGTCGCCCTCGTCGGCCGTGAAACCGTCACCGTCCGGATCGGGATCGGGGGCGGTGTCGTCGTCGTCGCCCGCGGTGTCGTCGTCTCCAGCCGCAGGCTCGGGGGGCAGGGGGCAGCCCGCGAGGGCGGTCAGGGTCAGCGCCGTCGTCAGCGCCATCCAGGTCTTGGGGGTCAAGCGTTTCATGGTTGTCCTCCATCGAGGTTTGGGTGTCGTCGCCCGTCGGTGGAGGAGGTGAGCAGGGTACGTGCCAATACTCCGATTGGAGTACTAGGAAAAAGAGAACTCGTTGAAATTGCAGCGGGAAATTCGACCCGCGGCCGAGAATACCCCGCCAGGGCCGCTTGTTCGGCGAGGCGAGTTTGTAACGCCTTGTGTAGCAGGGTTACGCTTGGCTAACGGCCGGCGCTACGGTTCCGGCTCCCCCCGGAAATCGGCCGCGTCCAGGTCGTGCTGCTTGAGCCAGCGGTGAACCTGGACCCGGTGGCGGCCCACGTGGCGGGCGAGCTGAGAGACGTTGCCGCGGAAGTGCTCCAGCAGGGTGATCAGCTCCTCGCGGCCCGGCGGCGCGCCCTTGCGGGCCTCGGGCGGGGAGGGATCCTCGTGCGCTTGCGTGTCCTCGGGCTTCAGGCGCGTGGCGATCTCCCGGGGCAGGGCCCGGGCGTCCAGGGTCCCCCCCCGCGGACGTTCCAGCGCCACGCGGCGGAGCATCGAGGCCAGCTCGCGGACGTTGAGCTTCCATTCGTGCAGGCACAGCGCCTCGATGGCGTCCCCGGTCAGCACGTAGGGCCGAGGCGGCTCCGGGAGCCCGTCCAGGAAGTGGGCTGCGAGCAGGGGGACGTCGGGCAGCCGTTCCCTCAGGGGGGGGATGTGGACCGTCCACTGGGCCAGCCGGGCGTACAGGTCGGGGCGGAAGGTCCCGGCCTCCATGGCGGGTTCCATCTCCAGGTTGCTGGCGGCCAGCACCCGGACGTCCACCCTCCGCTCGCGCGTCCCGCCCACCGGCCGGATGCGTCCGTTCTCCAGGGTCCGCAGCAGCTGGGCCTGGACCTCGGCGGGCAGCTCGCCCACCTCGTCCAGGAACAGGGTCCCGCCGTTGGCCCCCGCGAACAGCCCCCGGTGATCCCGGTCGGCACCCGAGAACGCCCCCTTGGTGTGGCCGAACAGCTCGCTGCCGGACAGCTCGGGCCGCAGGGTGGCGCAGTTGACGGCCAGGAAGGGTCCGGTGACCCCGCTCAGGGTGTGGATCGCCCGGGCGACCACGTCCTTGCCGGTCCCGGTCTCGCCGGTGATCAGGACGCTGAAGTCCGACGGCGCGACCAGCTCCACCTGCTCCAGGACCCGGCGCATGGCCGGCGATCCGGCCACCACGTCGCGGAGCGGCGAGCGCCAGCGCAGGCGTCCGGGCTCGCCCTCGATGAGCTGCATCACCGTGTCGCCGAAGCGCAGCACGTCCCCCAGGCCGAGGGCCGCCCGCTCCACGCGTCGGCCGTTCACGAAGGTGCCGTTGGCGCTCTCCAGGTCCACCAGGGTCAGCTCGCCGCCGTCCTCCTCGAGGGTGATCGAGGCGTGGATCCGCGACAGGGCCCGGTCCCCGTCGATGCTCAGGTGACCCTCGCCGACCTCCCGGCCCAGCAGCACGCTCCGCCGCCGCAGGGGCCACACCTGGCCGTCCACCTCGATGTCTGGGCTGAACAGGGTCCACAGCTGCAGCTCGGTGGCCGCCGTGTCGCTGATTCGCCGCGGGGAGATCGTCGTCTTGGCGCCGCGTTCGTTCCCGTCACCCGCCATGGGCGCCACCTCCACACCCGGAGAACCCGGGCGGGACTATTCTAGATCCTAGGCCGCCTCGGGGATCTCCGTGTAGGTCTCGGCCATGAGCTGACCGTAGACGTGGGCCGTGATCAGGGCCAGGTAGAAGTAGGCGCCGATGTAGAGCACCCACATCAGGATCGTGCCGATCAGGGGGATGAACGACAGGATCATGCCCACCGGCATGAGCAGCGTGGCCAGGGCGATGGCCCCCACGGTCTTGACGGCCCAGGCGGTGAAGTAGCCGCCGGGATTGCTGCGGATCAGGGCGATCATCTGACCGAACTTGAAGCAGGCGCCGAAGTTGCCCCATCGGGCGTACTGGATGGTGATCGCGGGGATCAGGACGCTGACGACCAGGCTGTAGGCCCAGTTGACCACCACGAACAGGGCGAACACCATCATCCCGAGCAGGAAGCCCACGAGCGGATCGACGGCGGCCCCGAACAGGATCCCGAGGAAGAGGCCCACCACCATGCCCAGCCCGATCAGCAGGGCCGACGGCAGGGCGTACAGGATGATGGCCAGGGTGAGCATCAGCCCGTCCATGAACAGGGCACCCAGGTCGCTCCACCCGGGCATGGGCCTCGGATCGCGGTAGGCGACCCGGCGCTCGATCTGGACCGTGAAGCCGGCGATGGCGAAGTTCAGGATCGGAACGAAGTAGAGCAGGGCGCCGATCCCCAGCTTCTCGGTCCACCGCTCGTCCTCGAAGGGGTACTTGAAGGCCTGGCCGATATCCATCGCCGTCCACCTCGCGGCCCTACATACCACAGCCGCGTCGGCCCATTCCCCGCCCCGGGCCGCCCGCCTGCTATCCTGCGCTCTTCGGAGGGAGCGATGGGGTCGGAGAACCTGGGCGTCCTGGTCACCTTCGTCTTCTACCTGGTGCTGCTGATCGTCATCGGGCGGCTCGGGGAGAGGAAACACGCGGGCTCGTACAAGGACTTCGTGGCGGCGGACAAGTCGCTCGGGGGCCTGGTCACGGCCATCTCGTCGGCCTCGTCGTCCGAGAGCGTCTGGGTGATGCTCGGCCTGTCGGGGCTGGGGTACTGGAAGGGGGTCGCGGCCCTGTGGGCGGCGGCCGGCTGTGTGGCCGGCTTCGTGTTCAACGCCCTGTTCATCGTCCGCCAGCTGCGGCGGGAGTCGGAGCGACTGGGCACGGTCACGGTGTCGGACTACGTGGCGGCGCGGGTGGGGGACAGCGCCGGGATCCTGCGGATGATCTCGGCGGTGATCATCACGTTCTTCATGCTCACCTACGTGGTGGCCCAGTTCAACGGGGCCGGCGACCTGTTCCAGGGCATGGAGCTGCTCGGTCCCGAGACCCCCTACTGGCTCGGGGTGGTGGTCGGCGCCTTCATCATCGGGCTGTACATCGTGCTGGGGGGCTACGCGGCGGTCTGCTGGACCGACACCGTGCAGGGGATCCTGATGTTCCTCGTGATGCTCGGCCTGCCGATCATCGCGGTGGTCAAGGCCGGCGGACCGGGGCAGATCGCCGAGACGTTGACCCCGCTGGGTCTGTGGTCCCTCAGTGGACCCGAGGGCTTCGGCTGGGCCGCCCTGGGGTTCATCGTCGGCTGGTTCGGCATCGCGCTGGGCTACCCGGGCATGCCCCACATGATCGTGCGCTACATGACCGTTCGCGACGACAGCGAGGCCCGCAAAGCGGCCTGGATCTCGGTGATCTGGGCCACGGTGGTGCTCTTCGGCTCGACCACCCTCGGCATCGCGGTCCACGCCCTGGCCCCGGAGCTGGCCGCGACCCAGAAGGAGGCCGAGCAGCAGGTGATCCCCTACATCTGCCGCCTGGCCCTGCCACCGCTGGTCACCGGCGTCGTGCTGTCCGCGGTCACCGCCGCCATCATGTCCACCGCCGACAGCCAGCTGATGTACGCCGCGACCTCGCTGATCAACGACCTGTGGCTCAAGCGGCGCGGCGCCCGGCCGGTACCCGCCGCGGTGCTGGTCCGCTGGACGCGGGTCGTGCTGGTCCTGATGACGATCACGGCGATGGCCGTGGCGCTGATGGAAGTCCGGCTGATCTTCACCTTCGTGCTGTTCGCCTGGGGCGCGCTGGGGGCGGCGTTCACGCCGATCATCCTGCTGGGGCTCTACTGGCCCCGGTTCAATCGAGGCGGCGCCCTGGCGTCGCTGATCTACGGACCGGTGGTGGTGATCATCTGGCACGTGCACCCCGTGCTCGACGGGATGATCTACGCGCTGATCCCGGCCTTCGCGGTCAGCTTCTTCGGCGCGATCCTGATGACCCTGCTGACCGGGGGGACCGAGGGCGCCTCGCCGCCGCCCCGCCGCTGAAGCTGCCGCTGCCTGCGGCCTCCGGCTGGGCTACACTCCGCGGTCGGAGGATCCCATGCGACATCTGACCGCGATTCCGTTCCTCGTCCTCGTCGTCGCCGTGTCCCTGCCTACCCCAGCCCACGCGGGAGACGTGCGCATCGGCTACACCAACGTCGAACTCGTGCTCTCCATGATGCCCGAGGCGAGGCAGGTGGAGCAGCAGCTGCAGACCTTCCAGGGGCAGCTGGAGGCCCAGCTCCAGACCAAGCAGGAGTACGCCCAGCAGAGGCTCGAGGAGTACATGGACCGCCAGTCCCGCGGCGACCTGACCCCGGACCAGGACTCCCAGTACGTGGTCGAGCTGACGGCGCTGGACGCCGAGATCCAGTCCATGGTCAGCGAGGCGGAACAGAAGCTGGTGATACGCCGCGGGGAGCTGCTGGAACCGGTCGTGGAGCGCCTCCAGACCGCCATCGACGAGGTGGCCGCCGAGGGCGGCTTCACCTACATCCTGAACCAGACCACCAGCGCCGGCGTGTCCACCCTGCTCTACGGTCCGGACGAGGACGACATCACCGCCGCGTTGCTGGCCAAGCTGGGCATCAGCACCGGCGGCTGAGTCCCCTCCGCCTGCGGCCACCCAGCCACAGCGCCGCCAGGAGCGCAGCGGCCGCGGTCACGGAGTCGGGCCGGGTCGTTCCCTGGCGGCAGGCGCAGGTGCCCTTTCCGGGCTCACAGTCGTCGTCTCCCTCGGCGCCTGTCGAATCGTCGTCGTCCCCGCCGTCCGAGGTGTCGTCATCCCCGCCGTCGGTGGTGTCGTCGTCCCCGCTGTCGGTGGTGTCGTCGTCCCCGCCGCCGGTGGTGTCGTCGTCATCTCCCGACTCGTCGACCAGGGGATCGCTGCCCTCGTCGATCTCTTCGCCGTCCGGGACGCCGTCCCCGTCCGAGTCCGGGGCGTCCGTGTGGCCGACGACGATCAGGGGCGAATAGGCGGCGTCGGTGGGCGTCATCGCCTGCTCGACCACCTCCCCGGTCACGAACTGGACGTGGATCACGAAGGGTTCGTCCACCGGCATCGCGCCCAGGCCGAAGTGGGCCCGGGGTGGTTGCTGGCTCCCGTGGCCCTTGCCGCCGTTGATCTCCTGCACCGGCCCCACCGGGTTGCCGTCGTAGTCCACCAGCCGCACCGTGGCGCCGATCTCGTCGCGCTGCAGGCCGTTGCCCAGGTAGCGGATCACCTGGACCGCCAGTCCGGGGGCGGCGCCCAGATCGTTGACGTCGTTGCGCCACAGCCGGTTGGTCCCCGACTGGTTGACCAGCAGGTCCAGGTCGTCGTCGTTGTCGTAGTCCACGAACACCGCGCCCTCGCCGTCCTCGTCGTCGAGGATGCCGCAGTCGTCGCGCGCGAAGTTCAGGCCCTGCTCGTCGGATCGGTTCAGGAACAGCTGGTCCTGGCCGTCGCAGGCAAAGAAGAGGTCCATGTCCCCGTCGTTGTCCACGTCCGCGCAGTCCACACCGTCCGGGTTGCAGTCGGTGACCACCGGGAGCCCGGTCGCGACGAGTTCGCCGCTGCCCAGGCCCTCCTGCTGCCAGATCTGGGTGACGTCCGGCGCGGTCCACAGCAGGTCGAAGTCCCCGTCCGCGTCCACGTCGCAGAACACCACGCCGCCCTTGTCGTTGTTGACGGCGTTGCCCAGGTCGGGGCCCTCGACGAAGGTCCCGTCCCCCTGGTTGAGGAACAGGTCGGGGTAGGCGCCTTCGCGGCGGCTGACCCAGTCCACGTCCCCGTCCCCGTCCATGTCGGTCGCGGCGGCGAAGTCTCCGTTCATGGTGGCGGTGGGCAGCCCCCGCGGGTCCTCGGCCGTGGTGACCTGGACCAGATCGACGGTACCGTCGGCCGGGTTGGCCAGGATGTCGATCCCGCCCTCGCCGTTCTCGAACATCAGGTCGAGCCAGCCGTCCGCGTCCACGTCGACCCAGGCCACACCCTCGGGGTTGAGGTACCCGTCCACCGAGTCCACCACCAGGTCGGGTGACCCGTCCTCCCTCCCCAGGCGGAAGGGTGGAGTGGCCGCGGGCCCCGCGTTGAGGAAGACGTGGACCACGTCGTCGCGGCCCGTGCGGGCCAGGTCCACGTCCCCGTCGTTGTCCACGTCCCCCCAGACCACGCCCCGGTCCATGATCCCGGGCAGGATGCCGGGCGCGTGGGTGTCGGTGACGTCGATGAAGGTCGGATCCGGCAGCGCGCAGTCGTTGAGGTAGAGGCGACCCGAGTCGCCGGTGGCGCGCAGGTTGACCAGCACGTCCAGGCAGCCGTCCCCGTTCAGGTCGCCCCAGGCCAGGCCGCCGTACTTGGTCCCGGGGGTGTCCAGGCCCACGTCCACGGCGGTGAAGGTGACCGCCGCGGCCGGCGAGGCCAGCAGGACCATCAGCGTGCCCGCGAGCGGGCGCAGGGATCGACGCATGGGGAGCCCCCTTTCCCCCATGTCATCGGCCGGATCCGTGGACAGTTGAGCCGGGCGCTCACTCCAGCAGCGCGACGGGGACGCCCCCCGGCTCGAGGTCGCTCCAGGTCCGTCCCCGGGCGGCGACGACGGCTCGCAGACCGGCCGTCTCCGGGGCCGGGAGCTCCGGATCGACGAAGGCGAACACCAGGTGCACCCTGCGGTCCGCGGAGAACCAGTGCTCGAGGGCCTCGCGCAGGGTGTCCTCGGGCGCCTCGCCGCGCAGGGACGCGCTGTTGACGAACGAGACCGCAGCGTCGCCCAGGTGGTGGGTGTAGCCGGGGTAGGGGCCTTCTTCGGCGAAGGGGCCCAGGTCGCCGGGGGGGAGGGCGGCGAACAGGGGATCCCAGCGGTGGGGTTGGTCGTTGATGAACCAGGGGTCCCAGAGGTAGACCACGGCGTCGCCGGGCTGGACCTGGGTCCGGAGGTAGTGACGCAGCGGTGCGGCCGCGGGGGCGCCCAGGTCGGCGTGGGCCCCCGCCCCCCCCCCCCGCCCCCGCCCCCCCCGGGCCCCCCCCCGGGGGGGGCCCCCCCCCCCCCCCCCCGGGGCCCCCCCACACCCCC
>CAZITQ010000248.1:0-3311 GCA_964542165.1 uncultured Rickettsiales bacterium | reverse complement strand
GTTGGACGTGGGTCTTTTGTTTTTGTGGTTGGGGTGCGGGGGGGGGGGCGCCCTGGTGGGGGTGGCCCCCGGCCCCCGGCGGGGGCGGGGGCGGGCCGGGGCCCGCGCCGGTGGGTTCCACGGCGCGCCCGACCGCGTGGACCATCCAGGGCAGCAGGACGGCCAGCATCACCAGCCGCGGCCCGTGACTCCGCCAGGCCTCGACGCCCACGGCGATCAGGGCGAAGGCGAGCCAGGACGACAGGATCCAGTAGGGGGTCTGGAAGATCCGGACCGCGCCCCCCAGGAAACCGGCGTAGTTCTGGACGATCAGCAGCAGCAGCGCCCCGCCGAGGAGGAGGCCCAGGGGCCGCCGCCGCACGCGGATCGCGGCGCCCGCGGTGCCCAGCGCCAGCAGCCCCGCGACCGCCGCCAGCGCCCACGGCGGGCCGAAGCGGTCGACCCAGGCCAGCCAGCTCTCCTTGACCAGCTGGGTGCCCCGCTCGGCGGGTTCGGAGTAGGTCTCGGGATCCCCGGGGAGGGAGAGGGCCGAGAGGAAGATCGGCGCCGCCAGCGCGAGCCCCGCGCCGAGGGCGAGGGCGATGCGCCAGCGGCGGGTGGTCAGGGCCGCCGCGCCGAGCAGGGCGATGGGCACGGCCGCGAAGAAGTGGGCGTGGAGGGCGGCGAACGCGCCGGCCGCGACGGCGATCAGGCGCCAGCGGGTGGGGCGGTCCCAGGCGGCCCAGGTCGCCACCAGGGCGGCCGCGCCGAACAGCTGGAACAGGGGGTAGTTGTTCAGCTCCATGCCGTAGTGGGCCTGGTAGGGGCTGACCGCCATCAGCCCGGCGAACACCAGCCCGGCGCCCGGGGAGACGGCGCGCCGCAGCCAGATCGCGCCCAGGGCGATGGAGGCGGCGGATGCCAGCACAGGGACCCAGAACAGCGCCCGCAGGGAGAGCCCGGCCTTGAGCATCCCGGCGAACAGCAGGGCGTACTGCCCCGGGTGGAGCCTCACCAGCCGGGACCAGGGCAGCTGGCCCTCGGACAGATCGAGCCAGTGGCCGTGGGTATAGGCCGCGTAGTCGATGGCCCAGTAGGACCAGGCGATGGGCAGGCGGCCCCAGCGGATGGCGATCGCCGCGGCGAGCAGGACCGCCAGGAGGGGCCAGAAGGGCAGAGGGCGGGAGAGCAGGCGACCGATCAATCCGGCGTCCCCCAGCCTGCTGTCGGTTCGGAACGCGGGGAATGGGAGGGAGTTTCCGGCACACCCCGGTCGTTGCTTCCCTCGGGCCGCCGCTGATGGAGCCGGTAGACGAACATCCGCTGGCCCGTGCCCTGCTCCCACTCGCCGACCAGGGTTGCCCGGTCCCGCATCCGCTCCAGAGCGGCCATCAACTCGGCGTCGCCCTCCCACGGCGGCACGAACTCCTCGTGGGTCCGGG
Organism: uncultured Rickettsiales bacterium; assembly: GCA_964542165.1. GTDB lineage: Bacteria > Myxococcota_A > UBA796 > UBA9615 > CAYRNR01 > CAYTBN01. The sequence continues at coordinate 1,890 of CAZITQ010000248.1, read as the reverse complement.
CCACGTGGTGCTCCTCGGGCCAGGTCGCCGAGGGATCGGAGGTGACGAACAGGAAGTAGTCGGTCTCGGCCTCCTTCTCCCGCACCACCCGCGGGAAGAGCAGCACGCCGTCCACCTGGAAGGTGTCGAGCCCCAGCCGGGCCATGGGCACCATGTAGCCCTCGTAGAACTCGCCGAGGTCGCCGAACACCGCCAGGCGGTCCTCGGCCGGGTCGAAGCCGTCGGCGCGGATGGCCGCCAGCGCCTCGTCCCAGTGCAGGTCGTGCTGCTTGGGGGGGCGGGCCTGGGGGAAGCGGTAGCCGATCCACGCCTCCGGCACCGGGCTGTTGCCCATCAGCCAGCCCACGGGGCCGCGATCGGGCGGTTCCGGGCGCGCGAAGGACATCGCCGACCACTGGAGCAGGCCCGCCAGGACCAGGATTCCGGTCAGGCCCGCCGCCAGGCCCTGGGGCCGAAGCCGGATCAGCCAGCGGGCGGTGAGCAGGGCCGCTGCGGGGAGCAGGGGCAGGGTGTAGTAGGGCTGCTTCTTGCCCAGCAGCGAGAAGATCGCCAGGCCCCCGACCAGCCACAGCAGGACCAGGCGGTGGGTCTCCGCCCCCGGCTCCCGCAAGCCCCGGAAGGAGGCGACCAGGGCCACCAGGGCGGCCAGCGCCAGGGCGAGCCCCATCTGCATGTCGATCCAGGTCAGCGGGTAGTACAGCCAGTACAGGGGCGACAGGGGGGACCGGTGCTCCGTGCGGGTGCCCTGGGCGTCGATCTCGCCGCTCACTTGACCGGCGATCTCGCCCGCGTGCAGGGTGACGAAGTTCCAGTAGAAGTAGCCGCAGACCAGGCACACCAGCGCCGCGACGACCCCGGCCCGCAGCGCCACCCTGCCGCGGCCCCCCGGGCCGGGCCGGCGCAGCCCGGCCGACAGCGCGGCCAGCCCCGGGACGGCCAGCAGCGGGGCCATCGAGATCCGGTCTGCCAGCAACCCCGCCGCCAGGGCTGCGGCGAAGGCCACGGTCGGGCCCGTGCGGGTCAGGTTGCGGGAGGCGGCCAGGGCCCATACCGCGGCCGCCCCCAGGGCGGTGAGCGCCAGGTTGGGTTCGTGGTGCCTCAGATTGCCGAAGATCGAGGGGTAGAGGCAGACCAGGGCCGCGGCGAGTACCCCGACCCAGCGTCCGCCCATCCGGGTGCCCAGGCCGTACAGCGAGGCCAGCAGCAAGGCCAGCCACAGCAGGTTGGAGGCGGCCAGCGCATCCTCGGAGCGGGCGCCGAGGGCCATGGTCCCGGCGCCGACGGCCGCCAGCAGCGGTGGGTAATAGTCCCGCCACAGCAGCTCGCCGACCCCGCTTCCGCCCAGATCCCGGGCGCGGAAGAACAGCTCCACGGCCCGTTGCAGGTGGATGAACTCGTTCTGCAGCCCGTCGGGCAGGCTGTTGGCCCCGAGCCAGAGCAGGGTGGTGACCGCCCCGAACCCATAGATCCCCGCCAGGGCGAGGCCGGGGAGCAGGTGATCGCGGGGGTCAGAGCTCCTCAAGGGGCACCCGGCCTGCGGAGTCTTGTGACGAGAACGGCCAGGGCGAGCACTGCGAGCGGGACACCGGGGGCTCCCGGGTCGGCAGCCATCCCACAGAAGCAGCCGCCGTCGGGCCCTCCGCCGTCCTCGCCCTCGTCGTCGTTGGGGCTGTCGTCGTCGGGGGTCGCCGTGCTGTCGTCGTCCCCTGCGCTGTCGTCGTCCCCCGTCGTGTCGTCGTCCGCCGATCCCGTGCTGTCGTCGTCCCCGGTGTCGTCGTCCCCTGGATCGCCGCCGCAGTCGCAGGCATCGTGCTCGGTGGTCCGCACCGAGACCCCGATCGCCCCGTCCAGGTAGGCGTTGTTGGCGCCGCTGTGGTCCTTGCCCACGAA
>CAZITQ010000247.1:0-13256 GCA_964542165.1 uncultured Rickettsiales bacterium | reverse complement strand
TGTCGTCGTCCCCGGTGTCGTCGTCCCCGGTGTCGTCGTCTCCGGTGTCGTCATCCCCGGTGTCGTCGTCGTCCGCCGTGTCGTCGTTGTCGTCGTCGTCGTCACCCGGCGGCGGCGTGGGGCAACCCGCCATCAGCAGGGCGGCGAGCATGGCGATCAACCAGGGGAGTCGGGATAGCGAGGAAGGGCTCATGGTGTCCTCCTGTGGCCTCGATGGGTACGGGCTCGCCCCCGGGAGCCTCCACGCGAGCCGCCGTCATGGGTAGCGGACGCTCGCGTGGGGGTCAAGGACCTCAGGGGGTGAAGTCCACCTCTCGGATCACCACCTCGTGGTCCGACGGGGGACTCTCTCCACCCGCGGGCCAGAGGTTGACGTGCACGGTCTCGGTGCCCTCGTCGGGGATCGTGGCCGCGTCGGCGTAGGTCCAGGCGTGGAGGAGGGGGCCGCCGGTGCCCAGACCCTGGTGGGAGGAGAAGGTCACTGCGGCGGGCTGCCAGTCGAGGACGTGGGTCGACGCCGAGGTGGGAGGGAGGTCCCAGCGCTCCCGGTGGCCGGGCTCGTCCCAGGGCTGGACCACGTACTGGGCGTCGGTGGCGCACCCCGGCTCGCCCCAGCAGGACATCTCCAGTGTCAGCTCCCGGTGGGGGTACTCGCTGAAGTAGTCGAAGGTGAACAGGCCCAGGACCACCTCGGGATCGAAGGTGGTGCCGTCCACGGGCCCGACGATCTGGAACGCGTACTCGCCGTGGCCCAGGCTCTCGGTCAGCGTGACCTCTGTGGCGTGGGCGTTCGGACCGGCGGCGCCGAGGGTGAGGTGGAGGCCGTCGGCGTCGACCCAGACGTGGGAGGGGTCGTCGCTGTAGCGGATCGGCCCCGGATCCAGGGTGCCGTCGCAGCTGGTCTTGACGAGCCACTCTCGGCCCGCGAACTGCAGCGTGCGACCGCGGATCGCCTCCACGCTGGCCACGGCGTGCTGGCCCAACCAGGCCGGAAGCTGGGGCTCGGCCTCCGGGACGCCCGCCAGGGGCACCCCGTTGCAATCGGCCGCTTCGATCAGGAAGGCGGCGAGCTTCCAGGCGGCCGGGTCCATCACCCCGGCGGTGATGTCGCAGGTCCAGCTCCCGTCGGCTCCCGGTGTCAGCGTGGGTGCGGCCCAGGTGGGCTTGGTCCACCACCCGCCCTGGTAGACGTACACGGCCACGCAGTACTCGGCCATGTCGGCGGGATCCACGTTCAGGACCTGGCCAACCAGGTCGTCCTCGGTGCAGATGTCGGGGAGGGTCGTGAACCGGAGGATCGGTTCGTCGGGGGTGGCGTCGTCATCCCCCGCGCTGTCGTCGTCGCTCGCGGTGGTGTCGTCGTCGCCTGTGGTGGTGTCGTCGTCCCCTGCGGTGGTGTCGTCGTCCCCCTGTGCCGTGGTGTCGTCGTCCCCCGGGGAGACGTCGTCGTCTCCAGGGGCGTCGCCGGGGCAGGCGGCCGCCACCATCCACAGGCCCGCGAGCGCCGCCATCCATCCAGCGGTCCGACCCATCCGATCCCCCTCAGTAGTACAGGTAGGGCCACCAGTTGAGCATGGGCTGGCCGTTGTCGGACACGGCGGTGGTGTCCCGGCCCGGGAAGTTCTGGCGCCACCAGACCAGGAAGGGGCCCATGCAGTCCGGTGCGAGCTCCCTGTACCCCGCGTAGGCCATCGAGGTGTAGGGGGCCAGCGTGTCACCGACGCCGAAGCTCTCGCAGCGGGTCTGCACCGTGTCCGGCCCCTCCAGGTCGTAGTGCTGTCGGCCGTTGGGGGTGAAGTGCACGTTGCCGCAGACCGGGTCGTAGGGGTCCAGCAGGCCGCTGTGGTCGCCGGTGTCGTAGGCCACCGAGGTCTCGGTGGGGTATTCGAGGCACGGCTCGCTGTACGAGCAGGCGTACCAGCTGTCGATGGGCAAGCCCAGGCGCTCGTCCAGGTCGTACCCTGCGAAGCGGACGAAGTCCCGGCGCAGGGTGGGGAGGCCGTCGTCGTTCCAGGCGCCCACCGACTCGAACCCGTGGGAGAGGCTCTCCTGGAAACAGCCCGGGCCGCGGGTGTTGTTGTACCAGGCGACGCGGATCGTCCGTGTGCAGTGGTCGGGGAAGGTGTCCTCCTCGTCGAAACAACCGTTGCCGGCGCAGCGGTTCATCTGATCCCCGACGCGCTGCCGGTCCTCGTCGTAGACGGGTTTGTACTCGAGGATCTCCGCCGCGCGCACGTCTGGGAGGTCCGCGTCCCCGTAGATCCAGATCTCGTGGACCAGCCCGCGGTCGACGAGTTCGCACAGATCGAGGACCTGACCGGCATCGTCCGGGTCCTCGATCCCGTACAGGGCTGCGAACTCCTCGGACCACAGGGCCTCGTAGTCCATGGTCCAGTACCCGTCCGCCGGGTCCTCGCGGGGGTACAGCGTTGAGTTGTTGTAGGGCCAGTCGTCGGGGGGATCGTCGTCGGTCAGGTCGATGGTGTAGGCGAGCTCGGGCTGGAGGAAGGGGGCCGCGTCGGCGTCCGCGTAGCCGTGGAAGCGGCTGGACTCGGCGATCACCTCGACCATGTGCTCCAGGTGCTCGTTCATCTCGTCCATGGAGCGGTCGTTGACGAAGTTCAGGGCCAGGATCCGCGGACGCATGGTCCGGATCTCGGCGTGGTGCTCGGCGATCCAGGGGTCGGAGTTGGCCGAGCTCTCGTGGTTGGGCCAGACCTGCTCCTCGACCGTGCTGTCGTCGTCGTCGCCACTGGCGTCGTCGTGGTGGGGATCGGGGGTGGTCGGGCAGCCCAGGAGGAGAGCGCAGGCCAGGGCGAGGGCGGCGAGGGCGTCGCGGAACTCGTGACGTCTCATGGATTCTCCAGCAGCTCGTCGAGGTGCTCGTCGATCCAGGACAGGCGGGGAACCAGCCAGTCCTCCAGGTATTCGACCTCGTCGGCGTAGGTCGGGCGTCCGGCCCAGCCCGGGTAGTTGAGGTGGGGGAGCTCGTCGATGGACTCGCCGAGGATCGGCCAGCGCTCGAAGTTGCGGGCCTGGGCCTCGTCCAGCAGCGCCGCCGTGGCCGCGATATCGGCCAGCAGCCGGTCGGTGGCCAGCTCGTCCCCGCGGACCTCCTCCCAGCGCGTGGCCCAGGCCTGGACGTAGGCCGGATCCTCGACCAGGCGGCTGAACCAGGCGGCGTGCACGTCCTGGAAGAGCCACCCCTCGGGTTCGAACACGTCCCAGTCCGAAGTGCCGCCGAAGCTCACGTTCCAGTCCCAGATCGGGCCCATGGTCAGCGGGCCGCCCCGGTCCTTGTGCAGGTACTCGCTGGCGTAGTAGCTGTCCGCATTCTTGAGCGCCTCGGTCAACAGCTGATAGTGGACGAAGGAGTCCACGTCCACCCAGGCCGCATAGCCCCCGTCCGGGTCGTCGAACTCGCCTCCGTACAGCGCCGCCTCGAAGCCGTCCAGGTAGTCGAGGATCCAGTCGTGCTGGGCGTCGGTGATCTCGTCGCCCCTGGGGTAGACGTGCAACAAGCCGATCCACGGGTAGTAGGCCGGCGTGCCCATCGCGGTCTGGAACGGCTCCTCGTCCTCGTCCACCACGTCCACCTTGAGGATGTAGCCCCCTGTGATCTCCGGCTCCGAGTCCACGTCCGGCTCCAGTCGGGCCACGTCGATGCGGTCCTCACCGCGCTTGTGCTTGTCCATCAGCAGATAGACGCCCCGGTAGTCGTCCATGGTGATCCGGCCGTCGTCCTGGTCGAAGAACACCTCCACCAAGCGGGTCCGGGCCGCCCGGTAGCCCAGGTCGTTGGACCAGCGGTAGGACAGGTAGGTTCGCATCAGCGACTTGTCGCCGTACGGCGCGTGGAAGGCCCAGTCGGACTCGGCGGGCATGCCCAGGATCGCCACGTCCCGGTCGTCGTCGGACTCGTCCCAGACCTCGAGGCTGTACTGCTTCTTGGGCAGGATCTGGGAGGAGTTGCCCCTCACCTTGACCCCGGTGCGGCCGTAGAAGTCGGGCTCACCGGCGGGTGTGGCGCGGGCGTCGTCCGAGCCCTCGACGATCAGGGCCTGGACCGGCCTGCGGGGCCACTCGGGCCGGTCCTCCTCGCTCCCGGACTCGGCGTCGATGTCGTACTCGAAGCTCTCCATGACCACGAGGGCGAGGTTGGTGGAGAAGGCGGCCACGTCGTCGTCCAGGCGCAGCCAGGCGCCGCTGGCCACCGGGCCTTCGCCCGAGTCGGTTCGGCACTGTGCCCGGACGCGGGTGGACTCCTCGGCCGGGATCGGGGCCTCGTACCGCGTCGACGCGTCCGCCGGTCGGCCGCCGTCGAGGGTGTAGCGGATCTCGGAGTCGGGCACGTCGCAGGACAGGGACAGCTGGAAGGCCTCGACGAAGACTCCGGGATCCCGGGAGAAGCCGACTTCCCAGGAGGGGACGTCCCCGCCCGGGTCCAGCTGGACGTCCCCGGTGCAGGACATGCAGGCCACGGAGGCCCCGACCAGCACGAACAGGACTCCCGCGCGGCGTTCGATCATGACGAGTCGCCCTCCTGCGACGGGGCAAGCCTACCAGGAGGCGCGGACCCCAACGCAGCGCTCGACGGATTGTCCTTGACCTGGCACTGAGTGCCAAAATAGGGTTCCGCCCCGAGGAGGGCAGCCCATGCGGATCCCCGACCGCGGCATCGACCGGGACGAGCTGATGGCCACCATGCGTGGCTACCGCGAGCACGACATGAACTGGCGGGACGGCCGCACCTGGGCCTACGTCTACGACGCCGGCCCCGAGGTGGAGGAGGTGGCCAACGAGGCCTTCCTCGAGTACCACAACGACAACGGCCTCGATCCCACCGTCTTCCCCTCGCTGCTGCGCTTCGAGACCGAGGTGGTCGAGATGGCCCGCCACCACCTGCGCGGAGGCCCCGACGTCGTGGGCAACTTCACCTCCGGCGGCACCGAGAGCTGCATGCTGGCGGTCAAGACGGCCCGGGACTTCTGCCGGGCCACCCGCGGCGTGGAGCGGCCCCAGATGGTTCTGCCGGTCACCGCCCACGCCGCCTTCCACAAGGCCGCCTCCTACTTCGACGTGGATAAAGTGCTGGTCCCGGTCCGGGGGGGCGACTACCGGGCGGACGTGGATGCGATGCGGGCCGCGATCACCGACCGGACGGTGCTGCTGGTCGCCTCGGCGCCGTCGTACGCCCACGGCTGCGTGGATCCGATCCCCGAGATCGGCGCCCTGGCGCTGGAGCACGATCTGCTGTTCCACGTGGACGCCTGCATCGGCGGCGTGCTGCTGCCCCTGTTCCGGGATCTCGGGGAACCGGTGCCCGAATTCGACCTGAGCGTGCCCGGGGTCAGCTCCATCTCGATGGACCTCCACAAGTACGGCTTCACCCCCAAGGGCGCGTCCGTGGTGCTGTACCGCGACCGGGCCCTGCGCAAGCACCAGATCTTCAGCTGCGCCGACTGGACCGGGTACACGGTGGTCAACCCGACGATGCAGAGCACCAAGTCCGGAGGGCCGGTGGCGGCCGCCTGGGCGGTGATGCGCTACCTGGGCAGGGAGGGCTACCTGACCCTGGCCCGCCAGATGCTCGAGGGCAAGAGGCGGATCCTGTCCGGTCTCGGGGAGCTGGAGGACCTGTTCATCCTCGGTGATCCGGACTCCAACCTGGTGGCGTTCTCGTCCGAGACGATCTCGGTGTTCCACCTGGCCGATGAGATGAAGCAGCGCGGCTGGTACGTCCAGCCCCAGCTGGGATTCCGGGGCAGCCGGGCCAACATCCACCTGTCCATCAACCCGGCCTGCGTGAAGTGGGTGGACGATCTGCTGACCGATCTCGGCGCCTGCATCACCGTGGTCAAGGCCATGCCCCCGAGCCAGGTGCTGGAGTCGCTGGGGCCGATGTTGAAGGACCTGGACCCCGCGGCTCTGGACGAGACGGCGTTCACGGGGATCCTCCAGATGGCGGGCATCCAGGGCGTGCACCTCCCCGAACGGATGGCCGACATCAACCACCTGCTGGACGCCATGCCGCCCCAGTTCACCGAGGTGATGCTGCTGGAGTTCCTCAATCAGCTGTTCCAGTACCGCGACCACGGCGAGGACCGGTAGTTTGGCACTGGGTGTCATGGTGACGTCGGGGCCTGGGCCCACAGGGAGATCCCGTGAACCGTGAACAGAAAAAAGCGCGGACGCGAGAGACCATCTCCCGGGTGTCCCTGGAGTTGTTCCTGCAGCGGGGCTTCGAGGAGACCACCGCCGACGAGATCGCCGCCGCCTCGGGGGTCTCCAGGCGGACGTTCTTTCGCTACTTCTCCACCAAGGAGGCGGCCTTCTTCGCCCCCCAGCAGGAGCACCTCCGCACCTTCCGGCGGATGATCGACGAACCCCTGCCCGGCGAGGACGGGTTCCAGACCGCGCGCCGCTGCCTGCTCCACATGGCGGCGATCTACATGGCCGACCGGCGGGCCGCGGTGGCCCAGCAGCGGGCGGTGAAGACCTCGCGGTCCCTGATGGCGTACGAGCTGCAGATGGACTACGAATGGGAGGACGCCGTGGGCGCGACCCTGAGGCGGGACGGTGCCGGGCTGGGGCTGTCGGACGCCGAATGCGGGTGGCTCGCTGGCGCCGTGATGGGCCTGACCCGGGCCGTGCTGCGGGAGTGGTTCGCAGCGGCCGGGGAGCGGGACCTGGTGGCCATGGGAGAGCGGGCCATCGCTCGCCTCGAGATGGGATTTGGACTGGTCGAACGACGGGGAGAGTGAGACAGGATGCGATTCGAGGACAAGGTGGTCTGGATCACGGGGGGCGGGTCGGGCATCGGCCGGGCCCTGGCGCTGGAGTTTGCCCGCGAGGGTGCGACCGTGGCCGTCTCGGGCAGGCGGCAGGACAGGCTGGACGAGACCGTCGCCGCCGTCGGGGAGGCCGGCGGCAAGGCTCTGGCCGTGTCCTGTGACGTGACCGACGAGGACGACGTGGCCGCCGCCGTGGCGAAGGTCGTCGACGAGCTCGGCAAGCTGGACGTGGCGGTGGCCAACGCCGGCTATTCGGCCGTCGGTGCGGTCGAGAAGATCCCCGTGGACGACTGGCGTGCCCAGTTCGAGACCAACGTCTTCGGCCTCGTCGCCACCGCCCGCCACGCGATCCCCGCCCTGCGGGAGACCGGCGGCCGGCTGGTGCTGATGGGTAGCGTCGCGGCCTACTACCCGGCCCGCAAGCTGGGCCCCTACACCGCATCCAAGGCCGCCGTCCGCGCCATCGGCGACACCCTGGTCCTGGAGCTCGCCGGCAGCGGCGTGTCCTGCACCACCGTGCACCCGGGCTACGTCGAGAGCGAGATCATCCACGTGGACAATCAGGGCCGCCTCGTCGAGGGACGGGAGGAGCGGCGCCCGAAGAAGATGATCTGGAGTGCCGAGCAGACGGCCCGCGCCATCCTGCCGGCGGTCCACCGACGCAAGCGCGAGGCCATCCTCCCCGGCTACGGCAAGGCCGCCGCGGCCCTCAACCGGCTGGCGCCGGGGCTGCAGCTGTCCATGGCAGGGGCCAAGGCGAAGAAGCGTGGCTAGGGCGCGTGTCCCGGCGGTGTTGCTCCTCGGCACCGCTGTGGCGATGGGTTGCTGTGGCGGCGGCGCGGGTGCCGAGGACTCGGCCCCCGAGCTGGTGATCGTCACCCACTGCGGCGGGTTGGACGTGGAGCAGCTGAGCGGGTCGGTGACCGAGCAGGTGGAGCTGCGCGTCGCGGGTCTGCCGTCGGTGGCGCGGGTCCGCTCCTTGACCCTCGACGACGTCAGCGTGGTGACCCTCGAGCTGGCGGGGGACGCGGACGTCTTCGCCGTCAAATCCGCTCTCCTGGAATCGATCGCCGGAGATCTCGGCTGGGTGCCCGACGCCTGTATGGCGCCCCAGGTCGGGTCTGGCGGGGCCGAGGAACGGGTGGTGGCCTCGCTGACCATGGTCGGCGAGTGGGAGGCCGTCGAGTCGGCGGCCACCGAGCTGGAGCGGGCCTTGCTGGGCGTCGCTGGCGTGGAGGAGGTCCGCGTGCAGGGCTTGCCTCGCTCCCGGGTCCGTGTGGCCCTCGATCCGCACCGGGCGGCCGTCCACGACGTGTCCATGGCCGAGGTGATCCGTGCCCTCGAGGGCTCAGCAGTCTCACCGGGGACCGCTCTCGCCAGCGAAGGTCCGGGCTCCGTCGAGGATCTCCCGGCCGTCGCCGTGGCCACGAAGGGGGAACACATCGTGCTCCTGGGGGATCTGGCCACCGTGGAGCTGGAGACCCCCCTGGACTGCGGACGAGCCTGGGTCGACGGCGCGCCCGCGGCCGTGGTGACCGTCCTGAAGGCGCCGGACACTCCCACGGACACGCTCGCCGCGCCCCTGGCCGAGGCCATCGACGCCTGGCGGGCCGCCGCGCCTCCCTCCGTCGAGCTGACCGAGCTGCCCGCGGATCCCTCCCTGGTGGTCGAGGCGCAGGCCACGGAGATCCCGCGCCCGGAGTTCCTGGAGCCGGCGGTCGAGGCCGCGTCGCAGGCGGGTGCACAGCCGGTGCTCCTCCGGTCGCAGGTGCCCCGTTCGTCGGCGCTGGAATGCGACGATTCGTCCTTCTCCGCGCGGGTGGATCTCCACTGGAGCGGGCCGACCCCGGAGGGTTCGCGATTGGAGGTCGACCGGGCCCTGGATGCCGTGCCGGGCCTGGCCGGCCGGGTGGTCGGGCCGACGGACTCATGGCTGGAGGTGGAGCTCTCCGCTCCCCACTTCGAGGAGCGGCGAGAGCTGTCGGAGGCTGCGGTGGACCGGCTGACCACCGTCCCCGGCCTGCTGGATGTGTACCAGGACAGCCCCCCGCCGCGAGCCGAGCTGCGGGTGAGCCCTGAGCGCGAGCGGCTCGCAGCGTACGGCCTGAGCGAGGCTGACGTGGCGGACACCGTGCGCCTGGCCACCGACGGGCTGCGCGTCGGCGAGGTGGCACGGGGGGATCGGCGGATTGCCGTCGTGCTCGCGCTGGCGGGGGACACCGAATCGGGGGATTCCCTCCCCGCGCTGCGTGGGGTCCCTCTGCTGGGGGCCACGGGCGGCGCGGTGGTCCCGCTGCAGAGCGTCGCCCGGATCGAGGTCGTCGAGGTCGAGGCGGTCCTTCGCCGCGTGGACCACCAGCCGGTGACCTCCCTGTTCGTCCGCGTCGAGCCCCTCCAGGAGCCGTTCGCGAGAAAGAGCGTGGTGTCCGCGCTGCAGGAGCTGGAGCTTCCTGCGGGGGCCTGGGTTCGCCTCGTGGAGTGACCCGGATCCGGTCTGTTCCGACGTCAGGGGGAAGACGTCCCTGCGTCTGGTAGACTGAGCGTCTTGAGTGATCCGATCTCCGGCGAACCGATTGCCCCGCCCCCCGCGCCCGGTGTCGCGGAGGCCACCTTCCGCCGCCAGATGCTGGCGATCTTCGCGCTGATCGGCGTCCCCGTCCTGACCATCTTCGCCGTCCTCGACGTGTTCCAGGGGAGGTACGTGGTCGCGGCGCTGGTGACGGCCATGGCGGGGGGCTGCGTCGGGGCGTGGGCCTGGACCCGCCGCAGCCCGCACCCGGCGCGGGTGGACGCGGCGGTGCGCTGGTTCGGCCGTATCTACGGGCTGCTGTTCGCCGGGTTCGTGGCGTACTCCCTCGGGGTGGAGGGGCTGGCCACGCGACTGCCGTGGGTGATCGTGTTCCCGGTTCTGATCTGCTTCACCCTTCCCCTGGCGGAGGCGGTGGTCTGGATGGTCAGCTTCGCCGTCGTCGTCGCCGGCGCCCTGGGCACGGGGCGAGTGGAGCCCGAGCTGCCCCCCGCCCTGCTGGCGCGGTTCGCGATGGCCTACGGCGTGCTCACCGCCTGCCTTGCCCTGTTCAGTCACCTCCAGCGGCGGAACCGGCGACGCATCCGCGAGGCGAACCGGCGGCTGCGGCAGGCCGTGGACGCGCTGACCACCGAGCGCTGGGAGAGGGAGGAGGCCGAGGCCGCGCTGGCGAGCGCCCGGCAGAGCCTCGACGCTCGGGTGAGGGAGCGGACCCGGGGCCTGGCCCAGATGAACGAGCAGCTGAACCGCGAGGTCGACAGTGGTCGACGGGCGGAGCGGGAGCTGCGCCGGTCCGAGGGCCGCCTGAGGGCGATCTTCGAACACTCCCCGGACGCGATCTTCATCCACACGCTGGGCGGCAAGTTCCTCGAGGTGAACCGGGCGGCCGAGGACCTGCTGGGCTACACCAGGGACGAACTCGTCGGCAAGAGCCTCCTCCACATGGGCCTGCTGAGCCCCGGGGACGCGCCCCGGGCGTCCGGTGGCCTGCTGGCCAACAGCAAGGGGGAGGTCCACGGCCCCGAGATCTACGGGGCCACGTGCCGCGACGGTACGCGCGTGGACGTGGAGATCTCCGCCGATCCCATCCGCCTGGACGGCGAACGGGTGGTGCTGACCGTGGTCCGGCGCGTCGTCGCGCATCCGCACGAGGGCGTGCAGAGCGGTCCAGAGTCGTCCCGCGTCCACTGACCATTCGCTGGAGAGCCGCGATCCGCTTCGGTCCCGGCGGAGGGCATCGTGGACGGATCCCGCATCGCCCCGTGGATCCTCGCGCTGACGGTCGGGTGTGCGGTAGGGCTCCTGGGGACGACGTGCCCCGGAGGTGACGACGACGACGACAGCTCCGAGCCGTCGACCTACCCCCGCACGCCGGCACCCCCCTGACCCTACCCGGACGGCATCCCCGACCAGGGGTTCAACGCCGGACCGGGCTACAGCGACGTGGTCGCCAGCGCGCCCGCTCCGGCCTTCGACGTGGACCGGGACCCGGTGCTGGGGCGGGTGAGGTTCGCACCGGCTTGCTGACCGGAGCCGCTCGTCGCCCCATCCCACGCGCGCGTTTGAAAACCTCCACGCGCGCCAGTCAAGCGGACCGGATTCCGTCCGATGAACCATTCGAGGCATGTCTGATGCCGCGGACGGCGGTCCGACGGGAGGGAGTGGGCGATGAGGGGACAGGAAAAGAGCGAGGGTCGAGGGGTGTCGGTGGACGGAGCCCGCGGAGGAGGACGGCGCCCGACGCCCCGCTGGATCCGCTTCCTGGTCCCCGGAGCGCTGTGGCCCCTGCTCCTGGTCCCGATCCTGACGGGGTGGGGCAGCTGCGAGAGGACCGCGGACGACGACGACGCCAGCGGTGACGACGACTTCAGTCCGGGCCCGAGCTCCGAGATCCACCGGTATCCGAACTGGGCTCTCGATTTCGACGAGGACGAGCTGGTCATGCAGGCGGGGGGGGACCCGGTTTCCCTCTCCGCCACCTACGCGTGTACCTACGATGCCGACGAGCCCGACGTCGAGCCCGACCACGACCACGACTGTCCCGCCGAATGGCAAGCCAGCTTGGGGACGATTCCGGGGGTGGCCATCCAGTGCGAGATCCTGGACCCGGGCCTCGCCTCCTGTTCCACCGACGGCGACGAGTGCCGCTGCGAGCACACTGAAGCGGATCGGAGCCGGGATCCCGACGGCGGGGGCGGCGTCCAGCCCGTGCGGATCCGCTGGACCGTGACGGCCGGGGAGACCGCCCCCGCCGGTTGGATCTCCAACGTCGCGAACCTCCGCGCACCCTTCGACGCCGGCGAACCTGTCACGCACATCTACCAGTTCAGCTGGAAGATCGGCTCCCCCGACGGGACGGTGCCTTCGCGGGGGGCCACGGACGTGGCCGTCGGAGGGGGCCATGTCCTCGCGCTCCTGGACGACGGGACGGTGTGGGCCTGGGGGGCGAATTCCGGCGGGCAGCTGGGGGACGGGACGGTGCTGGACACGCACTACCCCCAGTGGATCGCTCTGCTCGAAGGCATGCAGGTGGAGGAGGTCGGGGCGGGGTCCTACCACTCCCTGGCGATCATCCAGGGCAGTCTCTGGAGCTGGGGCGCGAACGGGGACGCCCAGCTGGGCTTCCCGACGGAGACGTACTACGGGGAGCCCGCGCAAGTGACCCAGCCGTCCGTGGCGCAGGGCCTCTCGTTCGCCGACGGCGCCCTGACCTACTCGGTCGTCCTCAAGGAGGTCGGAGACGGTGCTCAGATCTGGGGGTGGGGAGGCAACTGGCGCAGCGTGCTCCAGGGGTATGACGCCGGCTTCGACGTCCCGGACGCTCGTCTGCTGATGGACGGAGCCGTCGATGTCGCGGCGGGGGACGGCCACGTACTCGCGATCGCAGAGGATGCCTCCGTCTGGGGCTGGGGCTACAACGGGGAAGGGCAGCTGGGCGGCGATCCCGACGATATCGGCGAGGAGATCGGGGAGCCCATCGCGTTCGATGCCCTCCCCGACATCGCCTTCGAGAGGGTGGCTGCGGGTGGGTGGCAGAGTCTGATGCTCGCCGAGGATGGGCGGGCCTACGCCGCCGGCGACGTCGGGATGGCCAGTCTGATCCGCGAGGAGAGCGACGGTCACTTCGTACCGGGGCTGGTCAGGGAGGCCGAGGACCTGGTCGACATCGCCGCGGGGAAGTACCACGCGCTGGGGCTGGATTCACAGGGGCGGGTCTGGAGCTGGGGCTCGAGCCAAGCGGGGCAGACCGGTAAAGGGGAGACCAGCCGCCACCACACGCCGAGCACGCTGCCGGCGCTGCCGCCCATCGCGGCGATCGCCGCGGGTGAATTCTCCTCCTTTGCCGTGGGAGCGACGTGCGGTGAGATCTACGCCTGGGGCGACAACGTGTACGGACAGTCGGGGAACGTCGACCTCTTCGACGTCGAAGACGTCCCATGGCCGCTCCCGGTCCCCGGGATCGCCGAACTGGAGTGCCACGTCCTGAGGATCGTCCTCATCGGCGACGGCGAGGGATCCGTAGCCGTAGGAGCGGATCCGACCGACTGCAGTGAGGGCTGCACGGTGATCTTCGACCCCGGTGCGTCCGTGGCCCTCGAGGCGGAGTGGGGCGAGGACTACGAATTCGGCGGCTGGACCGGGGACTGCGAGTCCGGGGACACCCAGGTCGACCTGGTGCTCGAGGGCCACACGGTGTGCTACGCCGCCTTCGACCAGGTGGACGCGGACGGCGATGGCTTCGGGTTCCAGGACGACTGTGACGACGAGAACCCGGCGATCCATCCGGACGCGGACGAGATCTGCGACGAGGTGGACAACGACTGCGACACCCTCGTGGACTGCGAGGCCCCCTGGATGCCCGACGCCGACGGGGACGAAATCTGCGAATGCGACGACTGCAACGACGGGGATCCGGACACCTACCCCGGCGCCGA
>CAZITQ010000246.1:10463-13284 GCA_964542165.1 uncultured Rickettsiales bacterium | reverse complement strand
CGACACCGGTCCCCCGGACGACGACGACACCGGTCCCCCGGACGACGACGACACCATGCCAGGCGAGGATTGCACCAACGGGACCGACGACGACGGCAACGGGCTCATCGACTGCGACGACCCGGGCTGCGACTTCCACCCCGCCTGCGGGGGTGAGGACTGCACCAACGGAGCCGACGACAACGGCAACGGGCTCATCGACTGCGACGACCCGGACTGCGCGCTGCACCCCGACTGCTGACCCCAGATCCCGCCCAGAGCAATACCCTCACCGTCTCTGCGTTTCGTTCTTAGAGAAGCCGACTCGGGTGCTATGTTGTGCCCGATCCTCGCAGGGAGCCGTCCATGCACCGCACCTCGCTCTGGGCGGCCGTCGCCGCCCTCCTCGTCGTCTCACCGCGCGCCTCCGCCCAGCAGGTGGAGCACGCCTTCATCATCGTCATCGATGGGCTACGCGCGTCCGAGGCGTTCGACGATCCCCTGGTACGGTTCATCGGCCCCCTGGTGGACGACCTGGCCCCCCAGGGGGCGGTGATGACCTACGTGGAGAACCGGGCCCAGACCACCACCCTCCCCGCCCACCAGGTCTTCGTCACCGGCAACTACGCGGACTACGGCAACACCCCGGTCTACGAGGAACGGAACAACCTCTGGTCCCGGACCCCGACGCTGTTCGAGGTCTACCGACAGCTGACCGGCGCTCCGGCCGAGAGCTGCCAGGTGGTGTCCAACACGCCGCTGCTCCACGACATGACCCAGAGCCTGATGCCGGGGTACGGCGAGGACTACGCGGCCACCAACCGCGTGGACTACGGCGGGTACGCCAACGACGAGTGGAGCTGGTCCGAGATCTACGACGCCGTGGAGAACGACGACGTGGCGCTGATGCTGGTCAACCTCCACGAGGTGGACCGCATGGGTCACGCTGGCACCTGGCAGGGGTACACGGGCAAGACGACCCAGGCCGCCGAGGACCTGGTCACCTTCTGGGACTGGCTCCAGGCCCACCCCACCTATCAGGACACCAGCCTGCTGATCATCGGCACGGACCACGGCCGCCACCTGGACGGGGTCGACGTGGGCTGGTCCGATCACGGCTGCTCCTGCCTCGGCTGCCGCAAGACCTTCCTGGTGGCGCTCGGCCCCGGCATCCGCCAGGGAGTCCAGGTGGACCAGGCGGTGAGCCTCCTCGACGTCGCCCCCACCGTGGCCCACCTGATGGGCCTGCCCTTCCCCTACGCACGCGGGCGCGTGCTGACCTCGATCCTGGAGAACGGTGCCCAGGTGGATCCGGGCCTCGGGGGCAACTTCCACCCGTCCCTCGCCCGGGGCGGGGACCTGCTGCTGCGAACCTCCGAGTCCTCGGACATCGAGATGGTGGACATCGAAGGGGCCCAACACGCCCTGCTGGAGATCTCCGAGGACGGCGGTGAGAACTGGGACGAGGTGATGACCACCGAGAACGCCACCCTCCACTTCCAGCCGGCGGCCTGGACCGACGGCGACCAGATCCTGGTGGGCTGGCTCCAGTTCCCCGTGCGGGGGGACACCTGGACGGTCCGCGTGCGCCGCCTGGCGCCCGAGGTCGGGGACTGGGAGGAGGTCCTGTCCGCGGTCATGTTCGGCTCGTCCACGCCGATCTCCAACCTCTCGTTCGCCGACGACGGGGACACGGTCCGGCTCCAGGTCAACAACGCCCGCAGCGAGACGCTCCACTCCTTCGTGTCCGACGATGGAGGGGCGACCTGGACCAACCTGGGCCACATCGACCACGACCGGCACTTCCCCAGCGGGGCCCGGCAGGTGGAGATCGACGGCACCTGGGTGTCGGTCTACAGCGCCCACACCACCTTCAACGTGGTGGAGGGCCAGCCCAACGAGAACACCGACGTGTTCGTCCGTCTCTCCGACGACGCCGGGGAGACCTGGGAGCCCGAGGTCCAGGTCAGCACCGGGGACGCACCCAGCATCCAGCCCGCGGTGGCGGTGACCCCCGACGGGATCCTGCACCTGGTGTGGGCCGACAAGACGCCGGGCACCTTCCAGCTCTACCACGCCCAGTCCACCGACAACGGCGCGACGTTCTCCGAGCCGGTCCCGTTGACCGACGGGTTCCTGGGCTCGTGGGAGCCGGCCCTGACCGTGGACGGCGAGCGCCCCTACGTGGTGTGGTCGCGCTTCGACGACGTGAACCAGGCCTCGGTCCACAAGGCGGCCATCGAGGACGGCACCCTGGTGGACGCCGTGGTGCTGTCGAGCCCCGACGGCGCCGCCCGGACCCCCGACATCGTCGCCATGGGCGACTGCACCTCCCTGGTCACCTGGTCCGAGAGCGATCTCCTGACCGCCTGGGAGCTTCGTCAGGACCGGATCGCCACCTCCGGTGTGCCCGCGAGCGAGGCGAGCGCCACCCTGTCCCCCGCCGAGGTCGTGGCCGGGGCGGCGGACGCCCAGCTGTCGCTGCAGTTCACCCTGGACGTGGAGGAGGACGACCGCGGGGTCGACCGGTTCGAGATCCTCCTGCCCGACGGCTTCGAACCGACGGGGGACGCGGAGCTCATGGTGGACGGCGAGCCGGTGGACGGCACCGCGACCGTGGACGGACAGCTCCTGTGGCTGGAGACCGACGAGGCGTACGGAGTGGACGGTGAGGGGCTGGAGCTGCTGTTCGTCGCCGTGCCCCCGGCCGAGCCCGCCGACGGTTCCCTCTCGGTGGTCCTCCACCGGGGCCAG
The DNA here is from genome assembly GCA_964542165.1 of uncultured Rickettsiales bacterium. Lineage (GTDB taxonomy): Bacteria > Myxococcota_A > UBA796 > UBA9615 > CAYRNR01 > CAYTBN01. The sequence continues at coordinate 10,551 of CAZITQ010000246.1, read as the reverse complement.
GAGCCCTGCACCACGGCGGTGGGCCGGGGGGCGGCCCGGCGCGCCCGGGCCCGCCCCCCCCCCCCCGCCCGCGCCCCCCCCGCCCCCC
>CAZITQ010000246.1:0-10453 GCA_964542165.1 uncultured Rickettsiales bacterium | reverse complement strand
GTTGCCCTGCACCAGGGGGTGGGACGGGGACGTGCACGGGGCGGCGGCGGCGGACGACACCGGCGACGACGACGACGACACCTCCGACGACGACACCGGCGACGACGACTGCCAGTGCCGGACGGCTCCGACCGGTCCCACGCCGTTGTCGGGGGCCCTCGTCCTGACCGCGATGCTGCTCCTGCTGGGGATTCGCCGCCGCTAGCCCGCTGATCCGAACATCGCTTCGCGGCCATCCTCTCCGGCCCCCTCACGGAGGATGGTGGGTCCACATCCACCCGTCGCGCTGCTCGAGCCAGTCGTAGAGGTAGGCCCGCTCCTCGGCGTAGGTCAGGTCGTTGTTGCCGTACCAGTACTCCAGGTACGACTCCCCCCAGACCGACCAGTCCCGCTCCGCCGAGGGATGGATCCGTGCGTAGTAACCGTCCAGCTGCTCGGCGAACCAGTCCGGGTGCAGGGGCCCGGTCTGCATCAGCTCGTGGAGGCGCTGCCACAGCTCGGCGTCCGTGTCCGGGTGGGCCTGGAAGTGGTCGAAGATGCCGTTGCTCCAGGTGAAGTCGTTGAGGGTCTCGGGGCCGATGCGGTAGGTGGTCCAGCCCTGACCGAAGGAGTGGTTGAAGTCCCAGGGGGCGAAACGGAACTCGGGCTGCTCCGGATCGTTGTACAGGTAGGCGTTCTTTCCCCCGGAGTCGTCGGACGCCGAGTACTGGACCAAGAGCAGCCAGTCCATGAACTCGTCCACCCGGAGTCGCTCGTCCATCCCGGCGACGAAGGTGCCGTGGTCCACCGACGACGACCAGGCCACCAGCGCCTCCAGGTCGTCGAAGGCCCCGGGCTCGCCGTCCTCGGGGGTCCCCTCCTCCTTGGTGTACCCCTGGTGCAGGCTCGCCTTGTCGTAGCCGCTGGCGTCCCAGGTGTAGAAGTTGGCGTCGTGGTTGATGGCCTTGTAGAGGTTGCCGTCGCGGCTGAGCCCCATCTCCTCGGCGAAGTGGTCGTCGGGGCGGTCGCAGGCCACGTAGAGCCCCCAGTACTCCCCGTTCATGTAGGCCACGGCGAAGAAGGTGCGGGGGGTCAGCCGCGGCCGATCCCAGTACTCGGCCATGGCCTGCCACAGGTCGAAGGCCAGCTTCTCGCGGGTGTAGCTGTTGTCGTCGAAGGTCGTGATGAGGATCAGGTGGTCCTTGGTGCCCAGGCCCAGATCGCCGGTGTCCAGGTCCTCGTCCCCGAACCGCAGGTTGTAGGAGTTCTTGGGGTACCACACGCTGGCGGCGCCGCGGATCTTCATCTCCGCGTCGTAGGTCCGGCCCAGAAAGGTGATGGTGGCGGGCACGTGGACCTGCCCCAGCTCCTCGTGGGGCTGCAGGTGGACCACGGGCAGGCCCCACTCCTCGGTGTACTCGGCCGGCACCACCGGCTCGTTGCCCGGGTGTCCCAGCGCGTCGGCGACCCAGACCGTGCCGAGGGCGGTCTCGGGCATGGAATCGAGGTCGACCACGGTGACGTCCGCGGGCCGGACGGCGAGCACGAAGTCGTGCCGACCGCCGTCCGCGTACCCGGTGGACCAGGTGACCGTCCACGAGTCGGCGTGGAAGTTCGCCCCCTGGGCCCCGGTGGTGAGCGCGACGTCGTAGTCCTCGACGGGTGCCCCACTTCCGCACTCGAACGAGAGCTGGACGAAGTCCCCCTCCTCGACGAAGGGCTCGTCCACCACCGCACGGGGTTCGCAAGTGGAGGTCGTGCCGGGTGCCACGTGCTCCAGCGGGGGCTCCCCTCCCCCGTCCTGCCCGGGAACGAGCATCACACCCCCGGGGCCAGGGCAGGCGTACATCGTCGACACCGCCAGCGCGGCCGGGATCCAGGTGGCTCGGGTGGGGCGTCGCGGCACGCCCGTCCTCACGGGGGGCCGATGAGGGAGGTCAGGTCGGAGGCGCGGGTGTCGATCATGCTCTCCATCACCCACTGGTAGTACTCGACGTCGGAGTCGGCGTAGGGCTTCATGGTGTCCGCAGCCACCAGGGGGGCGATCTGGGACTGGATCGCGTCGAAATCTCCGGCCCAATCCAGGCCCACGGCCAGGTCGTGCACCGCCCAGACCTCGGCGATGAAGGCCTGCCGGCAGGTGGGCACCTCCAGGCAGCGCTGGGCGATGATCCCGTTGACCGCGTCCACCGGGTTGGTGGGGTAGTAGAAGGTCTCGTCCACCCCCCACGGCACGAAGCGCAGCTGTCCCGCCTCCGGGTCGTCGTAGACGTGGAAGTCGTCGCCGGGCCAGGTATAGGGGTAGGCGTCGAACTGGCCCACCACCGCGCCAACGGCCCAGTAGCGCAGGAAGGCCGGGAGGTCCAGGTGCTCCTCGACGTCGTCCAGGGCCTGCTGTCCAGGGAGGACCATGGCCTCGGCCACGCCCCACAGGTTGTCCCGGTCCTCGGGTCCGAACTCGTGCTGGAACAGGTCCACGTACTCGGCGGTGAAGTCCACGTCCCAGCCCTCGAACATGGTCCCGTCGGTGCGCTCGAACCAGCGCTCGATCATGTGCACGTCCGGGGTCTCGACGTTGGCGTACAGCCCGTACAGCTGACCGTTGACGTACAGCACCGCGTGGTTGACCCGCGACGCGGGCACGCCGGCCTCCCGGTAGATCCTGTAGGCCAGCCGCTCGTGCATCATGCTGTAGTCGTAGCGCATGTTGTTCAGCGTCAGGCACTCCACTCCGTGGAACCGCGCGCCGGGCTGGTACTCGTTGAACTTCACCTTGAAGGCGGCCTTGTCGTACACGTCCAGGGCCGAACCCTGGCCCTTGAGCCGCACACCCACCGGCTCGTGGACCACGCCGTCGTACTCGAACGATCCCTCCACGTATTCGGTGAACAGGACTCCGTGGTTGATCCAGTCGCTGTAGGCCTGGTGCAGGGCCTGCATCGACGCGTCGGACAGGGTCAGGTGGAAGGTCGGGATCTCCTCGCCTTCGAAGATGGACTCCGACGGATCGCCCACCCCCTCGACCCCCTCCAGCGGGGGCTCGCCCGGTTCGTCCACGCCGCCCACGTGCTCCAGGGGGACCTCGGGGTCGCCGGCGAATCCCTCCAGGCGGACCAGGCCCCCGGGGGTACAGGCGCAGATCGTCAGCGAGGCGAAGACCAACGGCGGCAGGGCGATTCGCATGTCGCGCCTACTCGTTGGTCTGGCCGGGGGTGGGCGTGGCGTCGATCACCCAGCCGTCCAGCTCGCCGTCGGGCATCCGAGCGGCCGACCAGTCCGTGGCCTGCTCGTCGTATTCCAGGTGGTTGAGCACCGCTCCATCCGGGTCGTACAGCCCCAGCTCCTCCCCCTCCCGCGACAGGGAGAAACCGAGGTGGCTCAGCCCCAGATCGGGCGTACCGTCCGCCCACAGCAGCAGGTGGCCCCCCGCGGGGACCACCAGCCCGGCGGCCAGCACGTGCTTGTCCGGCTCGTCCAGGTCGTCGGTGATCGTGAACCCCGCCAGGTCCACGTCCTCGTCGGTCATGTTGTACAGCTCGATCCAGTCCACGTACACGCCGGTGTCGTCGGGGATCGTGGTGGCGTTGGCCGCCATGAACTCGTTGATGCACAGGTCCCAGGCGAACGACGCGCTGTCGTCGTCGCCCGCCGTGTCGTCGTCCCCCGTGGCGTCGTCGTCGCCCGCCGAATCGTCGTCGCCCACGTCGTCGTCCATCACCGCGTCACAGCCCACGAGTGTCCACATGCCGGCCAGCAGGGCCAGCGTCCGCAGCAGGGTCCCGGATCCCATCGTCTTCCGTCTCCCGTTCTCCTCCCGCACGGCGCCCGGTTCGGGTCGTCGTTCCCCAGGTTCCCCCTTCGAAGATACCAGGCCGCCGTCGCCGCGGCGATTCCCGGAGCGCCGGCACGGCGGTGGTAGACTGGCCGGCGGATGCGAAGACAGGCCCGCCATTTGCCCCCTCTGCTGCTGTGCGCACCGCTGCTGCTGGCGTCACCCGCTTGCGATCCAAACGCCCAGCTCAACCTGCGCGCACCGGACGATCCCACACCCGTCGAGCCGGACGACGACGACACCAGCAGCGGGGACGACGACGACGGGACGCCCCCGGTCGAACAGGTGGGCGGGGTCGAGGATCCTGCCGCGTGGATGTTCACCCTCGATCAGGTGCCCACCCTGGAGATCCACCTGGAGCCCGGGGACATCGAATCTCTGTGGGCCGATCCGTACGCCTACGTGCCCGGCGACATCGTGTTCGACGGTGACGTCGTGCCCCAGGTGGGAGTCCGCTTGAAGGGGCGGATCGGGTCCTTTCGGAACCTGGACGCCAAGGCCGCGTTCAAGATCGACCTCAACCGGTACGTCCCGGGCCAGACCCTGTACGGGCTGGAGAAGCTGACCCTGAACAACATGGTCGTGGACTGCTCCTTCGCCAAGGAGCGGCTGGGTTTCGCGGCCTTCGCCGCCGTCGGAATCCCGGCACCCCGGGTGGGCTACGTCTGGGTCGAGGTCAACGGCGTGCCCTATGGTCTGTACGCCAACGTCGAGACCCCGGACGACGTCTGGCTCGGCAAGAACTTCGAGGACGCCGGGGGGAATCTCTACGAGGCCGAGTACCTGTGGTACCCCGACGGCAGCTACCTGCTGGTGGACTTCACCGCCGAGGCGCAGGACCACTTCGAGCTCGAGGAGGGCGTGGACGTGGGCCATGCCGACATCCACGAGATCACCCACGTCCTCGATGGCCACGCGTATCAGGACGGGTTCTACGGGGTCGCGGACGTGGTGGTGGACTGGGATCACCACCTGCGGATGGTCTCGGCCGAGCAGTGGATCGGCCAGCTGGACGGCTACTCGCTGAACACCAACAACTACCGGGTGTACTTCGATCCGGTGGACGGCAAGGCCGAGATCCTGCCGTGGGATCTGGACTACGCCTTCCAGTACGACCACGCCTGGGGCATGTCCTGGTACACCCCCAGGGGCCGACTGAGCGACGCCTGCTGGTCCGACGGGGACTGCCACGAGGCCCACATGGACGTGCTCGACGAGGTCTGCGACGCCATCGACGATCGGCAGCTCCAACAAGAGCTGGTCGCCATCGAGACCCTGATCACCGAGTACGTCTACCAGGACCCCCGCCAGGAGTGCCAGCCGCACTGGATCCCCTACTCCCAGGACCTGCTGTACGCGTGGGTCGCCGCCCGATCGGGCGAGGTGCGCGCGGCGTGGGGGTTGTGACTCGCCCGGTCTTCGCGCCCTCACCTGCGCTATGATGTTGGGGGGAGCGGTGGGCCCTTGGACCTGGAGAACATGCGGACATACCCTCTTTGGTTGATCCTGTCTCCCCTCCTGCTCGGCCTGTTCGGCATCGTGACGGCGTGCGAGCCCTCCCTGCAGACCCCCGCCGAGGGGGACGAACCGGGTCAGTGTTCCGACGGCGAGGACAACGACGGGGACGGAACCGTCGACTGCCAGGACGCGGACTGCGCCGGCGACCTGGACTGCGCCGGCGACGACGACGACGACACCGGTGACGACGACGACGACGACCTCACGGTCGACGAGTGCACCGAGATCTGCATCAACGAGTTCCAGGCCAGCAACGCCTCCACGATCACCGACGCATCCGGGGCCTACCCGGACTGGATCGAGCTGTACAACGTGACCGATGCCGACATCGACCTGGACGGCTACTCGATCACCGACGATTTCGGGGATCCCGCCAAGGTCGTACTGGCGGGCGGTCTCGTGCTGCCGGCCGGGGGCTGGTTGCTGTTGTGGGCCGACGGCGACACCGACCAGGGGGACGACCACCTGTCGTTCCGGCTGGACCGATCCGGAGAGGAGATCGCCATCTTCGATCCGGACGGGGAGCCGCTGGACGCCCTGGAGTACACCTATCAGCTGACCGACGACTCCGAGGTCCGGGTCCCCGATGGAGGCCAGGATTGGGAGACGACGTCGTCACCGACACCAGGAGAGACGAATGGAGACTAGCCGAGCGATCTCGACTCAGGTCACCCCCGGGATGCTCGCCATCCTGCTCGCCCTTCTCTTGCCGCTGGCGATGCTGGGCTGCCCCGACGGGGTGATCAGCGCGGACGACGACGACGGGCCCGGCGACGACGACGACGACGAAGACGACGACGATGACGACGACGACGACGATGACGACGACGACGATGACGACGACGAGGACGACGACGACTCCAACCCCGACGACGCGGACGGGGACGGCTACGACTCGGATGTGGACTGCGACGATAGCGACCCCGACGTTCACCCCGGCGCCGAGGAGATCGACAACGGCATCGACGACGACTGCGACGGGGCGGTGGACGAGATCGAGGTCTGCGAGGACGGCAGCGAGGAGTACGAGGAGATCCAGGACGCCATCGACGACGCCCCCCAGGACGCGGTGATCGACGTCTGCCCGGGGACCTATGTCGAGAACCTGACCATCTCGGGCAAGCGGCTCACCGTCAAGTCCACCGACGGACCGGAGGTCACCATCGTCGACGGCTCGGACGGGAACACCACCTGGACCGTGGGCAGCGTCTCCGGGGATGGGGTGACGATCCAGGGCTTCACGTTGCGGGGGGGTGACGCGGCCGCGGTCAGCGGCGGCGGCCTGATCTGCGACAACGCGACGCTGACGGTGGACGACTGCACCGTCACCGGCAACGAGGGCGCCTCCGGTGGGGGCATGTTCGCCAGCGGGTGCGACCTGGACGTCGCGAACTCGCGCTTCGTGGACAACGAGGCGGACGACTACGGCGGTGGGGCCCTGTTCTCCAGCTGCACCGGCAGCGTCCACGACAACGAGTTCGTGGGCAACCTGGCGGGTCAGGGGGGCGGATTCACCGTGTCCGGCGACGCGCTGACGATCCAGGCCAACGTCGTCGAGGACAACACCGCCGAGGAGTACATCGAGTACGGCGGCGGCGGCGGGATCTACCTGGCGGGCAGCTCACCGCTGCTGGACAACGAGGTCCTCGACAACTTCACCAACGCCTGTGGCGGCGGTGTGTTCGTGCTCAACGGCGCCCCCGACATCGAGGGCAACCACCTCGAGGACAACGAGTGCGCCGACGACGGCGCGGGCATGTTCCTGTACATGAGCCAGGCCGCCGTGGTGGAGAACACCTTCGAGTACAACGATGCGTGGGACGACGCCGGCGGACTGCGGATCTTCATCTCCGCGGCGTGGATCCAGGGCAACGAGTTCGTGGGCAACACCGCCAACGACGACGGGGGCGCGGTCAAGTTCTCCCACTACCACAGCGAGTTCTACGACAACGTGCTGGTGGCGAACCACACCGGCGACGCCGGTGGCGGCCTGGTGCTGGTCACCGGCACCTCGACGGTCTCCGGCTGCGTGTTCGAGGGCAACACGGCCGCCCGGGGTGCCGGTCTGCACTCGGCCAACGACGAGACCGCGCTGCTCATCGAGGACTCCTGGTTCGAGGGCAACGTGGCCTCGGGCTGTGGCGGAGCGATGCAGCTCGAGGACGATCCCTACCCGGTCACGGTCACCCGCTCGACCTTCCTGGACAACCAGGCGGGCACCGGCGGTGCGATCTGCGCCCAGGACGCGGTGGTGGCGATGGGCAACCTGCTGGTGGTCGACAACGTGGCGAGCACCGGCGGCGGGATCTACCTGGAGACCGTCACCGGGGCGGTCCACAACGTGACCATCGACGGGAACGAGGCGGGCACGGGCGCGGGCCTCGCGATGGCCTCGCCCGAGGGCCTGGCCGTGGCCCAGTCCATCGTCAGCGGCAGCGGCGGTGTGGGCGTCTCGGCGGACGCGGAGCCCGGCAGCTGGCTGCACAACGACGTGTGGGGCAACACCGGCGGCGCGTTCTCGGGCATGGCCGATCCCACCGGCAGCAGCGGCAACCTGGCCGTCGATCCCGAGTACCTCGACCCCGGCGCCCTGGACTACCACCTGGACCCGGGCAGCGACTGCGTCGACGCGGGCGTCTACGGTCAGCAGGACTGGGACGGGAGCCCGGCGGACCTGGGAGCGTACGGCGGTGCGGACGGGAACTGGTAGGGACGACGTCCGTCCTGCTCACACCGCGATCACCGGCTGATCTCCCCCCCTCCCCGGATCAAGGCACGTACTCGAACGCCCCCATGTCGTACCAGGGGAACTCGTCCCCGTCCCCGTCCTGGGGACGCTCCACGCCGTCGAAGTCCTCCTCGGCGCCGTAGACCCCGGCGTCCATCCCCGCCTCGATGCAGGGGCTCCCGATGCCGAGGTGCAGGTCGTCGTTGGACGGGTCGAGATCGTCGGAGAAGGCCACCCACAGGGGGTCCTCGGAGATGTTGCCCATGACCCCGGTCAGATCGCCCAGGTTGGCGTCGTAGTCGCCGATCACGTTGCCGTACACGTCGTTGTACACGAACGTGAACCCCTGGTTGCTCTGGTCCCGCACACCGTAGGTACCGTTGAAGGCGATGATGTTGTTCGCCACGGCGGGGACCGCATACCCCACCTGGTAGGTGTACACGAACAACCCGACCGCGGTGTTGCCCACGATGGTGTTGTTGACCACCGACGAGGTGTCGTAGCTGGACACGGTCACCCCGTCGCCCAAGTTGTCCTGGACGTGGTTGCTCTCGAACAGGGCCGACCCGTCCGTCAGGCGGGCGCCGTCCCCCCAGCCCTCCGCCGAGTTGAGGGTGATCAGGTTGGCCCGGACGTGGTCGTGGGATTCGACGAGCGCCACGCCGCCGCCGTCTCCGGAGATGGCGGGCGCGACGTTCCGGGTGATCCAGTTGCCGGCGATCAGCGAGGCGGAGTGCTTCGCGGCGATGCCACCACCGGCGTTGTTGAGCCGGCTCGCCACGTTGTCCGAGATCTCGTTGTCGAGGACCTGGGCCTCGGCGCCGTAGACGAAGACGCCGCCCCCGCGCCCGTCGACCTGGTTGCCGGTGATCACGCAGTCCTGGACCCGGGCGTCGGTGTACGCGATCAGCACCCCGCCCCCGTAGTGGAGTCCTTCTTCCGTCTCCTCCCAGCCCTGATCGGGGTTGCCGGTCCCGCCGGTGATGGTGAAGCCGACGATGCCCGCGCCCTCCTGGCCGCCGTCGAGGGTGACCACCGACGCCGTGCCCGTGCCCACGATGGTGGTCAGCTCCGCTCCGTCCGCGCTCTCGACCAGGGTGGAGACCGCGCCGAAGTCCACGTCCTCGAGGTAGGTACCCTGGGCCACCAGGACCGACTCGCAGGCCACGAGACCGGCCTGGCCCACCGCCTCCTGGATGGTCAGGAAGGGGTGGTCGTACGAGCCGTCCTCGAGGCCGGTGACATTGGCCAGGTCGGTGTAGACCGGGCACTCGTCCACGCAGTTGGCGATGCCGTCGCCGTCCGCGTCGTCGAAGCCCTCGTCCACGTCTCCCAGGCCATCGCAGTCGTTGTCGAGCCCGTCGCAGTTCGCCGGGGCGCCGGGGTACACCGTGGGCTCGGCGTCGTCGCAGTCACCGTCACACACCCCGTGGCCGTCGCCGTCGCCGTCGACCTCGTCGTCGGGGAGCACGCCGTCGCAGTCGTTGTCGATCCCGTCGCACAGCTCGGGTGCGCCGGGGTAGGACGTGGCGTCGCCGTCGTCGCAATCCAGGCACTCGACGTGGCCGTCGCCGTCCCCGTCCGCGATCTCCTCGGGCGAGAGGGACCCGTCGCAGTCGTTGTCCTCCAGGTCGCAGATCTCCTGGGCGCCGGGGTACGACAGGGCCGAATGGTCGTCACAATCCTCGCAGTACACCAACCCGTCCCCGTCCTGGTCGAGGGTCTCGCTCAGATCCAGCGCCCCGTCACAGTCGTTGTCCACGAAGTCGCAGAGCTCGGGGGCCAGGGGGTGGATCGAGCCGTCTCCGTCGTCGCAGTCCCCCGCGCAGGCCGGGTAGCCATCCCCGTCCGCGTCCGCCTCGTCCGCCGGCACCGAACCGTCGCAGTCGCTGTCCACGCCGTCACAGAGCTCGGGAGCCCCCGGATAGGTGTCGTCCTGCGCGTCGTCGCAGTCCCCGTCGCAGATCGCGTGGCCGTCGCCGTCGGCGTCCTCCTCCAGCTCGGCGAGCTGCCCGTCGCAGTCGTTGTCCACCCCATCACACAGTTCTTCCGCCCCGGGGTAGGAAAGGGGATCCCCGTCGTCGCAGTCCCCCTCGCAGGCGGCGTAGCCGTCCCCGTCCAGATCTCCCTCGTCCTCCGGCACGACCCCGTCGCAGTCGTTGTCGAGCCCGTCGCACTGTTCCGCTGCCCCGGGATGGGTCGACGGATCCCCGTCGTCGCAGTCGTCCTCGCACGCGAGGTAGCCGTCGCCGTCCGCGTCGAAGCCCTCGTCCACGTCCCCGTCGCAGTCGTTGTCGAGCCCGTCACACGCCTCCTCCGCGCCGGGGTGGATCGAAGGATCGGTGTCGTCACAATCGTCTTCGCAACCGAGATAGCCATCGACATCCCCCTCGAAC
>CAZITQ010000245.1:0-13374 GCA_964542165.1 uncultured Rickettsiales bacterium | reverse complement strand
CATCTACAATATTAGGCGCGACTATTTGTCGGAGCTAAACCGATCACGGATGCGCACGCCCGCAGTCCCCCGGACGCCACGTAGACGGCCGCCACGATCCCGATGATCCACGACGCGGTGACCACGTTGATCGGCAACACGCCCAGCAGCACGGCATCGGGGAACAGGGTCTGGATCGTGAGCGCGCCCGAGTAGATCACCGCGGCGATGGTCACGCCCACGTAGATGATCATCGTGAACGTCGCCATGATCGCCCGTGACGCGGCGTTGTAGCGGACTTCGAGGAACTCGGGGATGGTGTAGATGCCGCTGCGCAGGAACTTGGGCAGGAAGAAGAACGCCACCACCACCAAGGTGACCGCCGCCATCCACTCGTAGCTGGCGATGGCCAGCCCCAGGGGCCCGGCGGCGCTGCCGGACATGCCCACGAACTGCTCGGTGGAGATGTTGGCCGCGATCAGCGAGAACCCGATCAGCCACCAGCTGAGCCCGCGTCCCGCCAGGAAGTAGCCTTCGCTGTCCTCCCCCCCGCGGCTCTTGTACAGCCCCACCCCCACCACCGTGGCGACGAAGACCACGAAGACGGCGACATCGATGCCGTGCAGCTCCATCCCAACCTCCCCGAGAACCGGGATCTACGAACGAACGGGAATCTGGCCACCCAGGGTAGGGAAGGGGGAGCGTTCTCGCAAAGGCGGTTCCGAGGATGAGGGCACCGCGACCCAAGACGGAAGAGAGGGGAATGTCGCGCAAAGTCGCAGAGGGGAAAAGACGCAACGGGGGAGTCGGGAAAAAGGAAGAAAGAGCGAAGGAAGTGGTGGGTGGGAAGCGAGAGCACTCCGGAGCCGTGAACGAGTCCGCGGGAGTCCCTCCGTCTCCCTTCGTCGCTCTGCTCCTTCTCCTCTTTGCGCCTCTTCTTCCTCTGCGCCTCTGCGCGCTCTCTTGCTTTCCCTAGTACTGGAACGTCGGGAAGCCCGACGCGAAGGCCTCGACCTCGGCGCGGATGGTGTCGCGCTGGGAGGGGTCGGTCCACAGGCCGGTGCCCTTCTCGATCTTGCCCCGCTTGACGAACTCCAGGGTGCGGTCGATGAACCCGGCGATGGTGTCCATGTCGGCCTCGCCCATGCCGCGGGTGGTGATCGCCGGCGTCCCCATCCGGACCCCGTCGGGGAACAGCGGCTTCTGCAGATCGCTGGCGTTGGGCACGGTGTTGAAGTTGAGCACGATGCCCACCTGCTCGAGCGCGATGGCCACCCGCTTGCCCGGCAGCTTGCGCGACTTGCGCATGTCCACCAGCAACAGGTGGTTGTCCGATCCGCCCGAGCTCACGTGGTAGCCCCGCGAGACCATCGCCGCACCCAGGGCCTTGGCGTTGGTCACCACGTTGTGCGCCCAGGCCCGGTATTCGTCGGTCGCCGCCTCGGCCAGGGCCACGCCCACCCCCGCGATGGTGTTGAAGTGGGGGCCACCCTGCAGGCCGGGGAAGACCGCCTTGTCGACGATATCGGCCTTCTCCTCGTCCTTCATCAGGATGATCGCCGCCCGGGGTCCGCGCAGGGTCTTGTGGGTGGTGAAGGTGACCACGTCCATGTGCGGCCAGGGCGACGGGTGGGCACCGCCCGCGATCAGCCCGGCGATGTGGGAGACGTCGGCCAGGGAGACCGCCCCGACCTCCCTGGCGATGTCGCCGAAGGCCTCGAAGTCGATGGCCCGGGGGTAGGCGGTGTAGCCGCAGACCAGCACGTGGGGCTGGAACGCCCGCGCCTGCTCACGGATGGCGTCCATGTCCAGGACATCGCCCTCGTCGCAGCCGTAGTGTTCGATCTCGAACCACTGGCCGGTGACGCTCACGGGGCTTCCGTGGGTCAGGTGGCCGCCGTGATCCAGACGCATGGCCATAATCCGGCCCGAGAACGGCTTCATGAACGCGCTGTAGACCGCCAGGTTGGCCGGGGCGCCGGAGAGGGCCTGGACATTGGCGTGGGGGTAGCCGAACAGCTCGCAGGCCCGGCGCCGGACCTCGTTCTCCAGGGCGTCGGTGTTCTTCTGTCCCTGGTAGTAGCGGCGGCCCGGGTAGCCCTCGCCGTACTTGTTGGTGAAGTTGGTGGCCAGGGCGGCGCGCACGGCCGGCGAGGCGAAGTTCTCCGACGGGATCAGGCGGATGGTCTTCCGCTGTCGGTCGTTCTCGGCGTCGGCCAGGTCGGCCATGACCGGGTCGGCGGCGCGGATCGCGTCCAGGATGGTGTCGTCACGCATGGTTCACCCCTCGTCCTCGTCGGCGTCGCCCTTGGCGGGTAGCTCGCCGATGGTGTGGCCGGCGTCGGCCTTGGCTTTCATGTAGCGGAGGTTGTGGTCCCCGACCCCGACCACCAGGCGCTCCACGCCCTCGATGTCCACGCCGTGGTCCACGAGGTCCTGCCGCTTGAGTGGATTGTTGGACAGCAGCCGCACCCGGTGGGGCGGGCGCAGGAAGTGCTTGAGCACGAAGGCCCCGTCCCGGAAGTCCCGGGAGTCGACGGGCAGGCCCAGGTCCCGGTTGGCGTCGTAGGTGTCCCGGCCCATGTCCTGGAGGATGTAGGTGATCCCCTTGGCCCACAGGCCGATGCCCCGACCCTCGTGGCTGGACATGTAGACCAGGCCGCCGCAGCCCTCGGCCACGAAGCGGCGGAAGGCCTCGTCCAGCTGGGGACCGCACTCGCAGCGCATGGAGCCGAAGGTCTCGCCGGTGATGCAGCACGAGTGCAGCCGCACCAGGGGCGAGTCGGTCTCCTCGAAGGGGCCGTACAGCAGCAGGGAGTTGACCGTCATCTGGGACGTCAACAGCTCCCGCAACCGCTGCAGGTTGGTCTCCCGGGCGCGGTTGGCGATCTCCATCACCTGCTCGTGCTGGGTGCGGCGGACGAAGGGATACCAGCGGAAGGTGTACTCCTTGCCGTCCACGATCCGTGGCATCGGGATCGGGCCCAGCAGGTGGATCCGCTCGGTGCCGGGGCGGATCCCGTCGTCGGTGGGGCGTCCGTCCTCACCGATGGTGACGATCTTCCCCTGGTCCATCAGCATCCGGTAGATGTTCGGGTCGATGTAGCTGAACATCGGGTTCTCTCCTCCCGATCCGGCCTCGCGATCTAACATACTCGGGACCCTGATCGCGACGCGGATGTGAGCGGTCCTGCAGCTGGAGGTCGGAAATCGATGTACACGCGTACGAAGAGGGCCGCGGGAGTCCTGGGGTGGATCGCTACCACCGCGGCCATGGCGGGTGCCCTGGCCTGCGGGGGCGGCGAGGAGATCCCGAAGTTCACCGAGGCCCGGGTCGTGATGGCCGAGGGGGTGGATCTCCGCCTCGCGCCGGCCGAATTCGCCGGGGTGGTGGAGAGCATGGCCCTCGGGATCCCGGTCACCGCGGTGCCGACCGCCGCCGACGTGTCCCACGACGACACCTATGTCGAGGTCCAGCTGGAGGACGGCCGGAGCGGTTTTGCCGAGCGGTCGAAGCTGGGCCTCCCCGACGAGTGGCAGGAGGTGGTCGACCTGCGCGCCTCGGTGGAGGGGGCGACCGCCCAGTCCACCGGCGAGCTCAAGAGCCGATCCAACCTGCGACTCGCTCCGGGGAAGGACACCCGGATCCTGGACTCCGTGGCCGGCAAGACGCCGTTCTCGATGTACAGGCGGGTGGCCGTCATGGCCGGCGAGGACAAGGAGATCTGGTACCTGGTCGACGTGGGGGAGGGACGCATCGGCTACGTCTACACTCGCAAGCTCGACTTCGCCGTACCCCGGGACCTGCCCAGCCACGCCCGCTACCGGCGCACCGTCGCCTGGCAGGCCCTGGGCGGGGTGGAGGATCACGCCACGTGGCTGGTGGCCTCCGCAGGCGACGGCGACCTGGGGTGCGACTACGATCAGGTGGAGATCTACGCCTGGGACCCGGGAACGGGTGCCTACGGGACGATGTTCACCAAGAAGGGCCTCGAGGGGGTGCTCCCCCTGGAATCCGAGGACCGGGAGGGGGTGTGGCACTTCGTCCTGCGGGAGCTGGCCGAAGGCGGGGGGGTGACCGCGACACGCTGGGCCGACAAGCGCCCGGCCAAGGTGGTGGAGACATGGCAAGAAGAGGCCACGGTGGAGCTGCACTAGCCACGGGGCTCTGCCTCGCGATCGTCGCCTGCCAGGGGCAACCCGGCAGCGAGATCGTCATCGAGACCGACGAGTTGCCCGAGGCCCGCGCCGGTATGGAGTACTCGGCGCAGCTGTCCTGTTCGGGCGAGGTGGAGGAGCCGACCTGGGAGGTGATCTCGGGCGATCTCCCCGCCGGGCTCTCGTTGACCGACGACGGCCTGCTCGAGGGGACGCCCGTCGGTTCCGGCGACTTCGTGTTCGAGGTGGCCGTCGACGATGGCCTGGGGGACGACGTGGCCGAGCTGGCGATCCACGTGCCGGATGTGATCCTGCTCAGCGGCTTCGAGCCGTTTGGCGGGTACCCGACCAATCCGTCCTGGGACGCGTTGGTCGACCTGGACGAGGTCTTCGTCGCCGGCATGGACGTGCGGGTGATCGAGATCCCCGTGGAGTGGGACGTGTCCTGGGAGGCGCTGCTGGACGAGATCGAGCGCCTCGGACCGGTGGTGGTGATCGGTACCGGCATGGCCGACACCGACGCCATGCGCTACGAGTTGAGGGCCCAGAACCTGGAGAACTACACCGACAACGCGGGGGTGACCGCCTGGAACGAGCCGGTGGTGGAGGGCGCCGAGGGCGAGCTGTTCACGGACCTGCCGGTGGAGGCGATGGCAGCGGCGGTGGAAGCGGGTGGGCTGACCACGGTGACCTCGGAGAGCGCGGGCACCTTCCTGTGCAACCACATCTTCTACCACCTGACCCATTACGAGCAGGTCGTGGCCGAGGATCCTCCCCTCACCGGATTCATCCACGTGCCACCGGCACCGTTCGCGGGAACCTTCGAGGTGGAGGACATCACACGGGCCCACGAGCTGGGCCTGGAGGCGCTGGTCGGGTGGCTGTCCGGAAACCGGCACCCGAACTCGTGGTCGCCCGACACGGCGGTTGCTCCCACCTACCATCGGTCCGTCGCCGCGCTCCCGCGCTGACCGCGCCGGTCCACCCGGAGACGCCCCGTTGAGCGCCCGTACCCTCCTGGCGACCTGGGCCATCGCTACGCCCCTCTACCTGGGGGCCCTCCTCTATCTGGCCCAGGACTTCCTCCCGGTCGCGGACCAGGCCGTCTACGACTGCCGGTGGATGGTCTGCTCGAACTACGACAAGCTGGACGAGTTCGCGTTCGTGGAAGGGGCCGAGCTGGATCGACTGTCGGAGCTGGTACGCATCCAGCTGCTCGGCGAGCCCTTCCCGGAACACGAGGTCAACTTCAACCCCGCCCCTGTTCTCCTGGTCAAGGCCGTGAGCCTGATCCTGCCACCGGTGGTGGCCTACAACGTGACCGTGCTCCTCAGCTGGCTCGGGGCGGGACTGGCGATGGCTGCCCTCGTGCTCGGACTCACCCGGGTGCCGGCGGCGGGGCTGCTCGCCGGGTGGCTCTACCTGCTGGCGCCGGCGACCCTGTACATCCAGCATTGCCGCAGCCTGGACTACGGGCTGCTGTTGTTGCTGCCCCTGATCCTGGGCCTGGCACTGCGCGTTGGGGGGAGCGGCGGGTGGCCCTCCGCAGCGGGGCTGGCGGTGGCGCTGGTGTTGTCGTGGTGCACCAACCAGTACTACGCCCTGGGAATGAGCGGATTCTGCCTGGCCTGGACCGTACCGGTGCTGCTGACCAGGGACGGTGGGCGGTCGATCCGAGTCCGGAGCTGGGGTGCCTTCAGGCTGGTCGCGGCCCTGGCGTTGTCGCTGGTCGTCGTTGCCCCATGGCTGTGGATCGAGGCCACCGCCCTCGGAGCGCGTCAGGACGACATGGCAACCTACGGTGTGGGCACCATCGAAACCGCGCGCGTGGTCGGCCAGCTCGGTGGCTGGGTGGACCCACGCCGGATCTGGACCCTGCCGGTCCTGGCCCTCGCTCTGGTCGGCGCGGTCGTCTCGACCCCGGCGATGGGTGCGCGGGCGCGCGGCCTGGGCGCCGTGGCGGCCGCGGGGATCGCCGCCTGTGGGCTCGGCCTGCTGCTGTACGTTCCCCTATCCGAGTTCCTCCGCGACAGTTCGGTCACCTGGCGGATGCGGGAGATCCACCTGCTGTCGATCATCCCTGCGACCGTGGTCGTCGCCCTCGCGGGGACCGGATGGGCCGGGATCGCCGCGCGGCTGCGGTCCACAGCCCTCGCCATCGGACTGCTGCTGCTCTCGACGTTGCTCTGCGCCGGGATCCTCGTGGACGGTGCGGGTTGGTGGCCGGGGGTGCGGGAGGAGGGGACGAGTCTCCAGGTCCCGGAATCCGTGGTGGGGGCCGTGGCTGCCATCCAGCCGTCACCGACGCTGTTCGTGGTCGCCGCCGACGGAGATCCGGAAATCGCCTCGGCGCTGCAGGTGGTCGTCGCCCAGCGGACGGAGGTGCAACGCCTCCACCCGACGGCCGACGCCCTCGTCCAGGATCTCTTCGCCGGGGACGAGCCGCCGGCGGCCCCCGGCATCCCCGACGATCTCTCCCGGTCCTGCGTGGTCGCCCTGGTACGCGGGACCGGCCCACCGCGGGCGGAGGCGCTGGACACCCTGGCCACGCTGGGGCTGTCGGCTCCCGCGTTCGCGGACGGCGACTGGGTCCTCGTCCAGAACTCCCGGTGCGGAATGCCGCCCCACCGAGGCCAGGAGATCGGGCCTTCGGATGCCCCTTGACCAACCCTCCAGGCCCTGATAGCTAGCGCGCCGAGGGAACCACAACCAAGCACGGAGTTCGCGATGCACAAGTCCATGACCTTGCTGTTCTCGTTGACCCTCAGCGCCCTGCTGGCGCTGTGGCTCGGCGGCTGCCCCGTCGCCCCGGTCGGCGACGACGACGACGACAACGACGACGACGCCACCGGCGACGACGACACCGGCGACGACGACACCGGTGACGACGACACCGGCGACGACGACACCGGCGACGACGACACCGTCGAGGACCAGACCATCTACGAGGTCCAGACCGGCACCTACCCCGAGGACACCGAGGTCTTCCTGGCCGGCGTCATCGTGACCAGCGGCCTGTCCGAGGCCCCTCCGGGCTTCTTCGTCCAGGAGCCGGACTACGTCAACAGCGCCGAGTTCTCCGGGATCTTCGTCTACGTGGCCGACAAGGTCGTCGACATGATCGCCGGCGACATCGTGCCGGGGAACCTGGTGGACGTGACCGGGATGTACGTCGAGTACTACGGTTTCTCCGAGATCAGCGTCGACGCGGCCGAGGACGTGGTCTACGCCGGCACCACCAACCTGACCCCGACGGCCGTGTCCGCCTGCGACGTGGGCACCGGTGGTTCGATGATGTCCGAGTACGAGGGCGTGTTCGTCCAGGTCGACGGCGTGGCCGTCAGCAGCGAGAACCCGGACGGCCCGGACGACGACTTCGGCGAGTTCGAGGTCGACGGTTGCCTGCGCATCGACGACCTGTTCTTCGACGCCGACCCGACCATGGGCCAGTCCTTCACCTCGATCAAGGGTCCCATGTACTACTCGTGGGACAACGCCAAGCTGGCCCCGCGCAGCGCCAACGACCTGCAGTAGCGCCGCCTCCTCCGACCCCGATCCCGCCTCCCGATTTCCTTCGTTTTTGCCATTGCCATTTCTGCGTTTCGAACTAGGGTAGCGCCGTCGTTCGGTCGCGAGCCGACCCGGCAACCTCCCACCCGACGCGAGGACACGATGCAGTCGCCATCCCGCTCCATTCGCACCCGTTCGCGCGGTGGCCATCGCCGCCCACGGATCCTGCTGTGTACGCCGGAGGTCACCGAGCTGCCCCGGGGCTTCGGCAACGCCGCCAACCGGATCAGCGCCAAGGGGGGCGGGCTCGGGGACATCTCCGCGGGCCTGATCCGCCACCTGTACTCCGACCGCCGCTTCGAGCTGCACGTGGCGCTGCCCCGCTACGACGCCCGGATCCGCGACCTGGCCAAGATCACCAACCGGGAGCTGGACCTGCTGGTCCCGCTGATGCACGGCAAGGGGATCCACCTGGTCAGCGACAGCGCGTTCTCCCACTCGCCCGAGGTCTACGCCGAGAGCGACGCCCATCCCCGCACGGCCCGGGCCCTGGCGTTCCAGCGACACGTGATCAACCAGCTGCTGGACGAGCTCCAGCCCGACATCGTGCACTGCAACGACTGGATGACCGGGCTCATCCCGGCAGCGGCCAGGGACAAGGGCATCCGCTCGGTGTTCACCCTGCACAACGTGTTCACCGAGCGCGAGACCCCCGACTCCATCGACCGCAGCGGCATCGACGTGGAGCGCTTCCAGCAGCACCTGTACTTCGAGCGCTTCCCGGAGCCCGACGGTGACAACTGGACCGACAACCGGGTGGACTTCACGGCGAGCGCGGTCCACGCGAGCGACGCGGTGAACACGGTCAGCCAGACCTTCCTGGACGAGATCGTGCGTGGCGACTTCGAGGGCATCGTGCCGGAGTCGGTGCGCCGGGCCATCCGGGTCCGGCACGAAGAGGGCGCGGCCCTGGGCATCCTCAACGCCCCCCGGGACGCCGTGGCCCCGCGCCTGAGCCGGTACGCCCGCCAGTTCGGCGTCCGGGACGTGGGCCGGATCAAGCCCCTGAACAAGGCCGACTTCCAGGAGCAGATGGGACTGCACCAGGATCCGACGGCGCCCCTGTTCTTCTGGCCCAGCCGTCTCTTCGCCCAGAAGGGACCCGAGCTGCTGCTGGAGGTGTTGCCGTCACTGGTGTCGGACAGCGGGATCCAGCTGGCCCTGGTCGCGGTGGGGGATCCGGATGTGGAAGAGGCCTTCTCGGAGATGGAGCGGCGCTTCCCCGGCAAGGTCGCCCTGCGCTCGTTCCGGGAGCACCTGAGCGAGCTGGGCAAGGCCGGCTCGGACTTCATCCTGATGCCGTCGCGGTACGAGCCCTGCGGCCTGCCCCAGATGGAGGGCATGCGCTTCGCCACACCGCCGGTGGCCCGGCTCACCGGCGGCCTGCGGGACACCGTGGACGAGCTGGACGCCGAGGCGGGTACCGGGAACGGGTTCGCGTTCGAGGACCACAGCCCCGCCGCCCTCCGCGCCGCCATGGAGCGCGCCGTGGCCTTCCACCGCCTGCCGGACAAGCTCCGTCGCCGCAACCTCCGCCGCATCATGCGCGAGGGGCACGAACGCTTCTCCCTGGCCCGCACCGCCGACCGCTACATCGAGCTGTACGAGGAGCTGCTGGGTGACGAGTGGGAGCTACCCCCCCGGAGACGGCGGCGGGGCCGATCGGGGGCCTGATTCGACCCGGGCTGCTATGCTCCCGCGACGAGGAGTAGCGTGGGCCAGAGCGACCAGGACAAGGGAGCGACGTTCGGCAAGTACCGCATCGTCCGCAAGGTCGGCGAGGGTGCGTTTGGCGTGGTGTACGAGGCCGTCTTGCCCGGCCCCATGGGGTTCAGCAAGCGGGTGGCCATCAAGCGCATCCACACCCACCTGGTGAGCGAGGATCCCAAGTTCGTCCAGTCGATGGTCAACGAGGCGCGGATCGGAGGTCTGCTCCACCATCCCAACGTGGTGGACATCCTCGAGTTCGGCCAGGTGGAGGACCACTGGTACCTGGCCATGGAGTTCGTCGACGGGATCGCCCTGTCCGAGGTCATCCCCCTGTGCCGCTGGAGGGGTGTGCTCCTGCCGCGCTTCGCCGTCGTCGACCTGGCCCTGCAGGTGTGCCGGGGTCTCCAGTACGCCCACGGCTTCCAGGACGCGTCGGGCCAGTCCCTGCACCTCGTGCACCGGGACATCAAACCCTCCAACGTGATCCTGGACGTCTCGGGCACCGCCAAGGTCTGCGACTTCGGCATCGCCAAGGCCACGACGAACCTGTACATGACCACGCTGTCGGCGGGGATCAAGGGCACACCTCGCTACATGTCGCCCGAGCAGATCACCTCGGAGGGCGAGCTCGACCCGCGGTCGGACGTCTTCTCCCTGGGAGCCCTGCTGTTCGAGGCGATGACCGGCGACGTGCTGTTCGCCGGCAACGGCCTGACGAACCTGATGCAGGCCATCCTGTACGACGATCTGAGTGAGCGTTTCGAACTGGCCGAGGAGCTGTTCCCTGGTTCCCGATCCGTGCTCGCGAAGGCCCTGGCCCGCCCCCGGGAGGATCGCTACCCCGACGCGATGGCGATGGCCCACGACCTGCGGGGGCTCGGGCGGGCGTACCCCGCCGACGCCGAGATGTCGGAGGTCGTCCGCTACCTGGTGGCCGCCGTGGGGCGGGAGAAGCTGCCCGAGATCCAGGACACCGGCGAGCTGAGGATGGGGGAGTCGACGGCGCCGGTGATGCGCCGGATCGTGCCCGTCGATCCCGAGCCCACGCGGCCGTCCCGGCTCCGCCCACCGCCCTCCGAGGGCAGCGGGTGGGGCGAGTTCACCGCTGCCTTCTTCGCGATGCCCGAGGAGGAGGCACCCGAGGAGACCGTGGCGGTGATGCCTGTCCGGCCGCCGGCGGCGGGGGAGGAGATCGAGGAGATCGAGGACGTCGAGGAGATCTACGGGCGCCAGCCGTCGGCGCTCCGGTGGCTGGTGCCGCTGGTGGTATTGGCGTGCGGATTGTTGATCGCGCTGGTGGTTCTGATCGCGCGGCCGTGGAGCGGACCCGCTGACTCGAGGGGCTCCGGCGGCGTGTCGCCGGTGAGTTCCGGTGCGGAGATCGGGGGCGATGCCGGGGTTGCATCCCGATCCGAATCCGAGGCCGGAAGTGAACTCGGGGTCCACCGGGAAATCGACCTCGAGGAGGGCGTCGAACCGGGTACCGAGCGGCGTTCTGCGCCGGCCGCCAAGGCCCCTCCAGCTGCTGCAGACCGGGGCCCAGCCCCGGCAGCAGAACCGTCGGAACTCCGATCCGAGAAGGAGGTCCGGGGCGATTCGTCCGCGAAGGAGGTCCGGGGCGATCCGTCTGACATGGAGTCGCAGCGCGAACTCGCCGCCGGGACCCTCTCCCTCTCCGTCCGTCCCTGGGCCGACATCTACGTGGACGGCGTGAAGGTGACCTCGGGCAACGCCCTGCGGGCCCACGCCGTCGATGGCGGCGTTCACCGGATCAAGGCCGTCTGCTCCGCGCTCGAGTTTCGGACCCAGGAGTTCACCGTCACCGTGGACGGCGAGGGTGTGATGCTCGGGTGCTGGGACTTCGAGTCCATGGCAGCCTGCGAGCGCAATCGATAGAGTCCCCCACTTCCACGTCCACGCGCGCGCTCCGCACCGGAAAAGATCCTCCGGTTGGAATCCGGCGCTACCTGCTGGTCCGCTGCGGAGGCGACGCTCGATGACGAGGGAGAAGCTGCAGACGTCCATCGGTTCTTTGCTCCCCCTGACCGCCCTGGCCCTCAGCCTGTCGCTGCCGGCGACCGCTGCGGAGTCCCCGAATGACGCGGAACCCGTCGCGGCCCCCCGGGTCGCGTACTTCGGTACCCCGGCCTCCACCAGGGCCGACACCGACGCGGCGGCGTTCTGGGCCTTGACCGCAGACGCTGCTCCTGCGGCGCCCCCCTCCCACGTGTCCCAGTGGCTGCCTGCCGGGCCTGTGGTGGTCGAGGGTGGGGGGGACGCTCTGTACTGCACCGGGGAGCCGATCACACCCGATGGCTACACGCTCAAGCTCAACCAGCTCCACACCGCGGCCCAGGACCTGCTGGATACCGGCCCCCTGGTGGACGGGATCCACCAGCTCCAGCCCTGCCTTGGCGGCGTGGTGACCCCCACGGACCTGGCGTACCCGAGCTTCGTCGCCGGCGTCGTCGCGGGACAGGACGATGACAAGGAAGTCTGCGACGCCGCGTTCTCCCAGGTCTTCGCGATGGATCTGAGCTACCCCTGGGATCACGACTACCACCCCCTGATCCACGACCTGTTCAGCGACGCGAAGGTGCGTCTCGTGGAGCAGACCAAGGCGAGTCTGACCCTGCACCGGTCGGAGGGGGCCCAGGCGTGGGTCGACGGACAGCCCTGGGATGCCGCGACCCCCACCGTCGAGGTACTCCCCGGGCGCCACCTGGTCCAGATCGCCGGCGCGGACGGGGCGGCGGTCCACGGCGTGACCTTCGTGGCTCCCGCGGGTGCGGCGGTCACGCTGGTCGATCCGGAGGTCTTCGACCAGCCCCTGGACGAGGGCGCGCTAGCCTTGCTGACCCAGGCGCTGTTGTCCCTGGAACGAGAGGGTGCGGAGCACGCCCCGGACGCGGTGGTCGCCCTGGGCGGCGACGAACCCGTGACGTGGCGTTTCGACCGGGACGACGCGACCCTGGTTCTGTGGGAGGTGGGGCCCGGGAAAGGGAGCGGTTCTCCCCGCCTCGCCGGGGCCGCCAAGGTGGCCGTGCCCGTGCTCCTCGGTGCCGGCGCCGCGCTCCTGGCGGGGGGCGCCGTGCTCACCGGGGTCTCCCAGGGCAAGCTCGACACGTTGCGCGGCGAGGTGGAGGCCGGCCTGGTCCCCATGGCCGATTCGGACGACACGAACGCCACCGAGGCCCAGCTGGCCACCCGGGAGACGTGGGACCGCCACGACGCGACCCGCGCCACGGGGATCGGGCTGATGGCGGGGGGTGGACTGGCCATGGTGGTGGCCATCCCAGTGGGCGCCCTGGGCGCCAAGAAGGCGCGGGAGGTCTCCCTGTCCGCCGGCGCCACCGTCCCCTTCGCCTTCGACAACGGGATCCCCGAATTCTCGCTCGGTCTCACGGTGCATATCCGATGAGGAGGGAGGTCACGATGGCAGCCAACCGCTCCTGGACCGCACGCGTCGCCTCCCGGGCCGCTCTCGGTCTGCTCCTGTTCCCGGCGCTCGCGGGAGGCGGCTGTGCCACCGAGCCCGAGATCCCCCACTGCGTGGACAACGACGGCGACGGGTCCGGGGACCCTGAGTTCTACTGGGACGCCTGCGAGAACGGCGTGGACTGCGACGACACGGATCCGACCGTGAGCGGCGCCGACGCCGATGGGGACGGGACCAGCACCTGCGACGGGGACTGCGACGACGCCGACGGTGAGCGGAACCTCGACGACGCCGACGGCGACGGCGTGACCACCTGCGACGGGGACTGCGACGACGGGGACCCCGGGGTGCTGGCCGCCGAGAACGACTACGACTGCGACGGCGTGCTGGCAGACGACGACTGCGACGACGAGGACCCGGAGTCCACCACCTTGGCCACCGACGCCGACTGCGACGGCGTGGTCACCGACGACGACTGCGACGACGAGGACCCCGGATCGACGACCGCTGTCACCGAC
>CAZITQ010000244.1:0-13410 GCA_964542165.1 uncultured Rickettsiales bacterium | reverse complement strand
CGCGCCACTGGGGTGGCAGGGGCGGCCGGCTGGGGGGCGGCGGCGGCCCCACGGGGGGCGCCGGGGGCGGCGGGGGGGGGCCCGTCGCCGTCGACCGCAGGGCCGCACCCGACGGTGAGCATCAACGACAGCACGGCGCCGAGGTGTACCTGTCTCATGCCGCCACTCCGGGGGTGCGATTCGTGGATTGTAGGTCATCCAGCCGCGGACCGCGGGGGCGGAAGCGGCGCTACTCCGTGCGGTCGCCGACCGCGAAGGTGAGCCGGTCGGACCCGGCGTCCACGAGCACGTGGTCGCCCTCGCCCACGTTGCCGGCCAGCAGCTCCAGGGACAGGGGGTCCTTGAGGTGGCGCAGCATCGCCCGTTTGAGCGGCCGGGCGCCGAAGGCCGGGTCGTAGCCGACCTCCACCAGGTAGTCCTTGGCCGCGTCGCTCAGCTCGATGGTCATCCGGCGCGGCTCCATCAGGGCGCGCAGGTAGCGCAGCTGGATGTCGACGATCGCCCGGATCTCGGTGCGGCCCAGGGGCCCGAAGATCACCACGTCGTCGACCCGGTTGAGGAACTCGGGGCGGAAGTGGGAGTACAGGGCGGCCGTGGCCTCCTTGTGCATCTTCTCCTTGTCCTCGACGTGCTTGGCGATGGCCGCGGAACCGATGTTGGAGGTCATGATGACCACGGTATTGGCGAAGTCGACCTGCTTGCCGTGGCTGTCGGTCAGCCGCCCGTCGTCGAGCAGCTGCAGCAGGATGTTGAACACGTCGGCGTGGGCCTTTTCGATCTCGTCGAACAGGATCACCGAGTAGGGCCGCCGGGCCACCGCGTTGGTCAGGGTCCCGCCCTCGTCGTAGCCCACGTACCCCGGCGGCGCCCCGATCATCTTGCTGACCGTGTGCTTCTCCATGTACTCGGACATGTCCAGCCGGACCATCGCGTTCTCGTCGTCGAACAGGAACTCGGCCAGCGCCCGGGCGGTCTCGGTCTTGCCCACCCCGGTGGGCCCCAGGAAGATGAAGCTGCCGATGGGGCGCTGCTCGTCCTGCAGCCCGGCCCGTGAGCGGCGCACCGCCCGGCTGACCGTGGACAGGGCCGTGTCCTGGCCCACCACCCGCTCCCGCAGGCGGTCCTCCATCCGCATCAGCTTCTCGACCTCGGCCTCGAGCATCTTCTCGACCGGGATCCCGGTCCAGCGGCTGATCACGCCGGCGATGTCGTTGGCGTCCACCTCCTCCTTGAGCAGCCGGCCCTCGGCGGGCTCGTCCTCCAGCGCCCGGTTGGCCTCCTCGAGTTCCTTCTCCAGGTTGGGCAGCACCCCGTAGGTCAGCTCGGCGGCCTTGTTCAGGTCGCCCTCCCGCTGGGCCCGCTCGGCCTCGGTCTTGGTGTTCTCGATCTGCTCCTTGAAGGCGGTGATCCGCCCGATGCCGCCCTTCTCGGTCTGCCATCGAGCCTTGAGCCCGCCCACCTCCTCCTGGACGTCGGCCAGTTCCTTCGTCAGCTCCTCCCGCCGCTCCACGGAGGATCGATCGGTCTCCTTCTCCAGGGCCTGCAGCTCGATCTGGATCGTGATCGCCCGGCGGTCCAGCCGGTCGATCTCCGGCGGCGAGGAGTCGATCTGGATCCGCAGGGCGGACATGGACTCGTCCATCAGGTCGATGGCCTTGTCCGGCAGGAAGCGGTCGCCGATGTAGCGGTTGGACAGCCGGGCCGCGGCCACCAGCGCCTGGTCCTGGATCCGCACCCCGTGGTGGACCTCGTACTTCTCCTTGAGCCCGCGCAGGATCGCGATCGAGTCCTCGACGCTGGGCTCGGCCACGTACACCGGCTGGAAGCGCCGCTCCAGGGCCGCGTCCTTCTCGATATGCTTGCGGAATTCGTCCAGGGTCGAGGCGCCGATGCAGCGCAGGTCGCCCCGGGCCAGGGCCGGCTTGAGCATGTTCGAGGCGTCCATCGAACCCTCGCCGCCGCCCGCCCCGACCATGGTGTGCATCTCGTCGATGAACAGGATGATCTCACCGTCGGAGTCCTCGATCTCCTGCAGCACCGCCTTGAGCCGCTCCTCGAACTCGCCGCGGAACTTGGCGCCGGCCACCAGCGAGCCCATGTCGAGCCCCACCAGCCGCTTGTCCTTGAGCCCCTCGGGCATGTCGCCCACGGCGATACGCTGGGCCAGCCCCTCGACGATGGCGGTCTTCCCGGTGCCCGGCTCACCGATGAGCACCGGGTTGTTCTTGGTGCGGCGGCTGAGCACCTGGATCACCCGCCTTATCTCCTCGGTGCGGCCGATGACCGGATCCAGCTTGTCCCGCCGCGCCAGGTCCGTGAGGTCCTTTCCGAACCGCTCCAGGGCCTGGTACTTGTCCTCGGGGCTCTTGTCGGTCACCCGCTGGCTGCCGCGGACCTCCTGCATGGCCCCCATCAGCCGGTCGCGGTTGATGCCCAGCTCGCCGAGGATCCGCCCGCCGTCCCCCTGGTCCTCCACCGCTGCAAGCAGCAGGTGTTCGGTGGAGACGTACTCGTCCTTGAAGGCCGCCAGCTCCTTGAACGCCCGGTCCATCAGCTGCTTGAGCCGCGCGCCGATGTAGACCTGGGCCGTGGCGCCCTCCACCTTGGGCCGCTTCGCGATCGCCTCCTCGAGCTTGGCCGCCAGGTCGTCGGGCCGCACGCCCAGCTTCTTGAGGATCGGCGGGACGGCGCCGTCGGTCTGCTGCAGCACCGCGATCAGCAGGTGCTCGACCTCGACCTCCTGCTGATCGTGCTGGCCGGCGATGTCCTGGGACTCGGCCATCGCCTCCTGGGCCTTGAGGGTGAACTTGTCGAAGCGGATCGCCATCGGGCTACTCCTTGCCGCCGGACTGGGCCTGGATGAACTTCATCCGCAGGTTGTACAGCAGACTGGTGAGCAACCGGCTCTCGTCGTCCTCCAGGTTGCCGCGGGTCTTCTCCTCGAGGATGCCCAGGATGTCGATGGTCTGGCGGGCCGTCCGCAGATCGGCCCCCGCCTCGCCGGTCACGGGATTGGGGACCACGCCCAGGTGGACCATGGCGCTCTCGCCCAGTGAGAGCACGAAGGTCGCGAAGCTGATCGGCATCGGCTCGTGCCCGGCGTCCGCGGCGTCGGCCGGGGCCTCCTCTGCGCCCTCGTCACCCTCCCCCTCGGGAGCCTCCGGCGTCTCCTCCTCCGGGGTCTCCGGGGCCTCCTCCACCGGGGCCTCCGGGGTCTCCGGGGCCTCCTCCTCCGGGGCCTCGGCCTCCGGCTCTGCGTTCTCGGCCTGCTCCTCCGCCGTGGCGGACCGCCGGTCGGTGACCTTGAATCCCTTGCCCTCTTCGTCACTCATTCCCGCATCTCCAGCGAGCTGGAAAGCCCGTAACATCTTGTTTTTGCGCGTTTTTCCCGAACTCCGACGGAAATGTAATCAGCTCCCGGAGGGTTGTCAAGAAAGCCGGGAGCGGGTAAGAAGGGGACGCCGAAGGGACGGCAGTACGTGCGCAAGTTATCGTTATTTCTGGTGATCTTCCTGTCCATGGGCCTCGCCGTGCCCGCCGAGGGACGCCCTCGACGGGAGACCCCGGAGAAGCTGTACGACCAGGGCCTGCGGCAGATGAAACGCGGCTACTACGACGAGGCCATCACCAGCTTCGACAAGGTCCGCAACCACTTCCCGCTCAACCAGTTCTCGGTGCTGGCGGAGCTGCGCGTGGCCGACTGTCTGTACGAGAAGGCCGACTTCATCTCCGCGGTGGACGCGTACCAGCAGTTCGTGCGGCTGCATCCGCGCCACGAGGAGCTGGACTACGCCAAGATGCGGATCGGCCGCTCCTACTTCAAACAGGCCAACCGCATCCCGGCCAAGGACCAGACCTACACGGAGATGACGCTGTCGAGCCTCGACGACTTCGAGGACCGCTTCGCCGACAGCGACTATCTGTCCGAGGTCCAGGACATGCGGTCCAAGTGCCGGGCGCGCCTCTCGCGGGCCGAGGCCCAGGTGGGCGACTTCTACTACTGGCGCAAGTCCTACAACGCCGCCAAGCGGCGCTACGAGGATCTGCTGCTGGACTACCCGGACAGCCCCGTTGTCGCCCGCGCTCGCCTCCGGCTCGGCGTCAGTCTGGTCCAGCTGGAAGAGGTGGACCAGGGAGAGGCGGTGCTCCGCCAGGTGCTGGAGCTTCACCCCGACACCCTGCAGCAGCGTCGCGCCGAGCGCTGGATCAAGCGGGTCGAGACCGACCGGGCCAAGGCATCCGAGGAGGCCGCGGCCACCGGATCCCAGCCGGATGGGGGCTGACCCTCCGCCCCGGCGCCTCCGCCGCGCGGAGTCCGTACTGGCCAGACGCCTGCACAACCTGGCCCTGGTGGTCGAGGACCTGCACGATTCCCACAACATCGACGCGGTGATCCGGACCGCCGAGGCCTTCGGCATCCAGCGACTGTTCCGCATCGAGAGCGACGCCGCTGCCCCCATCTCGCGCAAGGTCACCCAGGGAGCCCACCGCTGGCTGAGCGTGCAACGCTTCGCCGATCCCGTGGCCGCCGCCGACGCGGTGCGTGCCCAGGGCTTCGAGGTCTGGGCGGCGGACGTGGCCCCGGGCGCCCGACCCCTGGACGAGCTGGAGTTGCCCCCCCGCCTGGCGGTGGCGGTGGGCAGCGAGCTCGAGGGCCTGTCCCCCGCCCTACGGGAGGTGGCGGACCGGCGCTTCTACCTCCCGATGAGCGGATTCACCGGGTCGCTCAACGTGTCGGTGAGCGCGGCGATCGTGGTCTGGGAGCTGACTCGCCGGATCCGGGAGCGGGACGGTGCCGCCGGCGGGCTTCCGGCCGAGGAGCGGACCACCCTGCGGCGGCGCTGGTACGACGCGCTGGCCAAGACCCCCTCCCAGAAGGCCCGCTTCGCCGCCTGGCTGGACGATCCACCCGCACCCCTGGCGGAGGAAGCGCCACCCCCCGAACGTCGAACCCTCGAGGGCTCGCGCCCTCAGGGGGACCGGGGAGGGGGCAACGGCTCGCCGGGCTGACCCGAGATCACCGGCTCCGGGGGCGGCGACTCCGACCACTGCACCAGCGTCCGCGCCAGGTGCTCGCCCATCAGCCGGTGGCCCTCGGCGTCCGGATGCCCGTCGTCGAACATCAGCGCCTCGGACCGATCCGAGTCGTTGAGATAGGTGTACACCTCGGGGGAGATCCGGTCCTGGGAGCCCGCAGCGGATGTGTACTCCACCTCCAGCAGGATCTCCGGTCCGCCGTCGCCGTGGTCCACCAGCCGCTGGACGGATCCGTCGACCTGCAGCTCGAGCCCCCGTCCCCGTCCCTCCTCCTCCAGGAGCTCGGCGAAGTCCACGAACAGGACCCCCTCCTTGGCTCCGGTGAGGCGCAGGGTCTCCCGGAACTCGTCGGTCAGCGGGTGTAGATCGAAGGTGCTCTTCGGGGGGCAGAGGTAGGCCAGGGCGAAGCCCTTCGCCCGGGACGAGCGGGCCAGCCGCTCCAGCAGTTGCCGGTACAGCCCCACGGGTCCCGGCCGGTCCAGCTCGCCCCAGCTGCACACGGTCACCAGATCGGGCTCCAGGGCCAGCAGGTCCCGCTCCAGGTAGCGCTCGATGCGCTGCAGGGTGTAGCCGGGGACACCGGCGTTGAGGACCTCGCAGCGGCGGCCGAACAGGCCACCGAGCTCGGCCAGGGCCGCCTCGGCGACCCGGGGGTAGGACTCCCCGTCGCTCACGCCCCAGCCGAAGGTGGTCGAGTCCCCCATACACAGCACCCGATAGGTCCCGCGTCGTTTGCGGTCCCGCACGTCCGGTCCGCGCATCCCCAGGTTGTTGGTGTCGACCGTGAACGTCAGCGTCCGCCGGATCTCGTCCTTGCGTTCGAGTCGCGTCTCCAGGTCGCCGTGGAACGAGGGGGGCAGGGGCATCGCGGGGATGACGATCTCGGCTCCGCGAACGTCGGGACGAAGCTTGTAGCCCAGCTCCGGGTCGCGCTCGTCGAGGGTGTCGGACTCGATGCGGGTGGCCACCCGTGCCTGGCGCGCGATCTGCCAGACGATCAGCCCCGCGGCCGCAGCCAGCAGCGCGAAGAGGGTCAGGACGAGGGGATTACGGAGTCGCCGCACCCGGGGGATCCTACCAGGGTTGCGGTGCCGGGCCCGGGAACGCCGGCGCTCAGGGCTGGGGGATCACCTCGAACGCGATCAGGTTCGGGTGGTCCACGACGGGCGGACCAAACACCGGCTGGAGGGTGGCCGCGACCTGGCCCGGATCCACGAACAGGCCCTCCCGGCGCAGCTCGCCGTAGGCGTCGGGGTGGATCAGGATGTAGGTCAGCTGACCCCGAATCGCCTGGCCGATGGCGGCCGGTGTGAATCCCTCGGCCATCTTCTGTTCGGCGGTGGAGCCGGTGCGGCCGGCGTACCACAGGGCCTGGTGGAAGGGTTCGCTCAGGCACCCCTCGAAGGCGGGGGGGGAGTTGCCGTGGTGGTGGATCAGCTCCCCGCGGATGCCCTCGGGGCGGGGCCGACCGTGGACCACCTGGTACAGGGCGGTTCCTTCACCCAGGCCCAGGGGCAGATCGATGACCACCGTGCCCTCGGGGGCGTTCGCCAGCTCGACGAGGAAGGGGTGGGGTTGCCAGTTCGTGTAGTCCAGGCTCAGCAGCGCCCGCTGGCGCCAGGAGTCCAGGGCGAGGACCGCGCAGACCATCGCCCCCACCAGGAGCAGGATGGCGGCCATCCGCCGCAGGGCGTCCCCGCTGCGAACCGCGGAATCCGTCAGTCGTCTGGCGGCGACGTCCACCCCGACCACGAGGGTGCCCACGAGGCACAGCAACAACATCGGCGCCGCCCGGAACGGCCACAGGAAGTGTCCCGCCAGGGGGACGAGCTTGGCCAGAGGCAACATCGGCGTGGCGATCTTCGTGCCCGCCAGCGTGATCGGCTCGAGCTGGTTGCCCACCTGGTGGCTGACGTACGGCCCCAGGGTCAGCCCCCAGAAGACCAGCGCGCAGACGAGCCAGCCCCGGGCGCGCCGCCCCGCCGCCAGACCGACGACCAGCGTCAGGAGCAGCAGGGGGGCAGCCACGCCCAGCTCGAGTTCACGGTCGTGGAGCCGCCGTTCTCGCCACAGGAAGTCGCCGGGCAGGGCCGTGCGCTGCAGCCGCTCCAGGGTCTCCCCTCCGCGGGGGCCCCGCGGCGCCGCTGGATCTCTGCCCTGGCGCATGTCCCGCCACAGGCGTTTGACCGACGCGCCGAACCCGTCGCCGCCTGCCGACTCCTCGTCCCACGCCCCCGGTGAGCGGTCCTCGGATCGAAGCTGCACGCTGCGGGTCTGGACCAGGTACGGGAAGCTCAGCGCCACGCACAGCAGGCCCACCACGGCCAGGGCGATGCCCGCCTGCCGGCGGCGGATCCCCCGGTGGGGGAAGATCGACCGCCCCGCCGCGGTCAGCGCAGCGAACAGCCCGATCCAGATCGCGAACGGTATGTAGTGGTAGGCCGCGATGGCCGCCAGCACCCCGGCGACCACGGTCCAGATCCACATCCGCCGCCCCCGGCTCCGCAGCGCGAGGGTCCACGCGGCCACGAACAGCGGCAGCATCACGATCAGGGCGGTGGCCGGGCGCCCCATGCGGATCTCGAAGATGGTGTAGGCGTTGAACCCGAAGAAGGCCGCGGCGCACCAGGCCAGGGCGCGGTGGCGGGTCAGGGTGCGCAGGCAGAGGTACCCGGCCAGGGCTCCCAGGGCCGGGATGGCCAACAAGAAGGCGTTGAATCCGGCCGGGAAGCCCCCGTGCCCCAGGAAGGGGGCCGCGAGCAGGGCGTCGACCACGTTGGGGAAGTTGGTTCCCAGCGGCTCGCCGTCGGGCCAGCAGATCACGTCCGGCTGCTGCACCACCGCGTCGGTCGACAGGGCGTGGTGGACCCACCAGTAGAGCCACACGGTCCCGTTGAGGTCGTTGGGCATCAGGGTCACCCGGGAGGTGCCGATCAGTCGGTCGATCTGCCTCACCAGGATCTCGTTGTAGACCACGGACAGGGCGGCGAATCCCGCGGCGGGCACGAGCAGATCGATGAACAGTGCCCCGAGGGCGCGCGGCGCGCGCGGGCGCAACCAGGCGCCGAGCCGGGCGGCGTGAGAGGGATCTGGTGCAGGGTCTGTCGCCATGGGACCGCGGCCGGCGATGAGTGACCGACCAGGGCGATCATAGTACACTCACCGGGCCTCGAACCGACGACCGATCCCGACATGCCGACCGTCCCCACCGACGGGAAGCGAGGCCGCGGCCCGCTCCTGCTGCTGACCCTGCTCCTGGCCGTGTTCGCCGGCTCGGTGTTGGCCGAACACGCCCTGTGGCACCGCGTGCCGGACATGATCCAGGCCAGCTACATGATCGGAGCCCTGGACATCCTGGACGATCGGCTGGCCGCGCCGTTGGTCGACCTGACGCCCTACGGCGACGATCTGGGGCCGCGCTACTACCCGCCGCTGGTGCTCCACGGGCTCGCGGGGGTGTTCGGCATCGCGGGTGTGAGCTACGCGTCGGTGTTGTGGATCGTGCTCCCGCTGTCGTTGCTGGCCCTGGGCGCCGTCTACGCGGCCGGGGCGGGACGCGGGGACCGCTGGAACGGACTGCTCGCCGCCCTCCTGCTGGCCGCCTACCCCGGATTTCGCGGTGCCGCAGCCGGGGTGTACCTGGACCACGCGCTGGCCTGCCTGATCGCGGTGGCGCTGGCGGCCATGGTGGTCCACGGGCTCCGGGGACGTCTCTGGGCCCTGGCGATCTTCGCCGCGGCGTCGGCGGCGGCGTGGATGACCCGCTGGACCTTCGTGTTGTTGCCGGCCACCGCCCTGCCCGCGGCCCTGGGCGAGCTGGCGTTGCTCTCCGGGCAGCGGCGTCGCTCCGCGATTCGCCTCGTGGGCCTGCTGGTGGCGTCCGCGGTCGCCGCGATCCCCTTTGTGATCTGGCTGGCGACGAAGGCGGACACGGCCGCACTGATGGGCAACGTCAGCGCGGAGCCGACCCGGATTCCCTTCCTCGCCCAGCTGGCCTTCTACCCGCGGCTGATGGCGCTGGAGGGCGCCGGGATCCCGCTGGCCCTGCTGGGCGCCGCCTCCCTGGCCCACCCGGCGGTCTGGCGCTCGCAGCGGCTCCGAGCCGCCCTGCTGCTGCTGATCGGTGGTCTGGTCTTCCTGATCTGGCTTCCGCCCAAACAGCCCCGCTACGCGATGGTGCTCTACCCGTCCCTGGCCCTGGTGACCGCCACGGCCGCCAGCGCCTGGCGTTCGGTCCTCGTGCGGCGGATCCTGGCCACCGCGATCGCGGTGGCGGCCGTGGGGACGGTCGTCCACGACCTGGCGGGCCGCAGGACCGCGAACCCGGAGTTCCTGGAGCGGCTGGTGGAGCGCATCGATCGGGAGTGGTCGGGCGACTCCCCGGCCCGGGTGCTGGTCCACGACCGCCACTACCGGCTGGAGGGCGACCTCAACGCGCCGGTGCTGATCTTCGTCAACGCCGCGAGGGAGGGGCTGGCGACCCGCTTCGTGGAGGGGCTGTTCGAGCCCGGGCTGGTACACAACGAGGGGTGCTGGGGCTCCACGGCGAGCTACGACTTCGTCATCCTCCCGGTCCTCCAGGAGCACCAGCGGTCCTTCCGCGAGGACCGGTTCCTGTCCTGCCTCGATCTCGAGCGGCTCGCGGTGCACGATCTCCGCGAATTCGCCGGGGAGGCCGGCCAGGTCACCCTCTACCGGGTCCGCTGATTCCGCCCCCACCCAGCCTTGCCAGCGAAGGGCTCGGGTGGAACACTGGCGGCGGTGTTCGTGTCCTGGCGATGACACCGAGGAGGACCGTCGAACGTGAGGTTGCACCGAACGATTCAGAGGCATCCCCAGCTGTCCCGCGCTGCCCTCGCCGCCGTCTGCGCGCTCGCCCTGGCGGGTTGCTCCAAGGAGTCCGGACCGCCGGGCGCCCCACCCGGTGGCGGGCCGGGGGGCGACCCCGGAGGCGGGGGAGAGCCCGGTCAGGTGGCGACCCCGACCCTCGAGGCGCCCGATGGCACCCAGTGCACCCTCCTGCCGGGCACCGACCAGCCCCCGGGCTGGGGCATCGGAAGCCCGGTCATGATCAAGGGCAGCTTCCAGCAGCCGGAGGGTGAGGAGATCACCGCCGGCATGCTCCTGCTGGAGGTGGTGCAGGCCAACGACTCGGGCAACGTCGTCTACCACTTCCTCTGCGGAGACCGGACCACCTTCGAGGTGGGTCTACCCGCGGAGATGGGCGAGGTCCAGCTCGTGGCCTTCCTGGACATCGCGGGCGACGGACCCGTGGGTGAGGACCCGCGCGGCCGAACCGCCGAGCCGATCCAGGTGGGTATCGAGACCGTGGAGGGGGTGATCGTGCCCCTGTCGGTGGGGGGAGACCTGGGGGACCTGTCGCCCCTGTTCCCCGCCGAGGAGATGGACTCGGGCGGCGAGCGTCCGCCCCACCCGGACGGGCCGGACGAGGCGGGCACGGGCGAACCCCCGCCGCAGGGGGATCCCGGTGAGGGTGCCGCCCCTGCAGCCCCTCCAGCCCCGGCCCCCGACGGCACCCCCGGCGGGCCACCGCCCAGCGAACCGGCCACCGACGCCGGGGCACCCGCCGCGGGCGCGGACTCCCAGCCGTAGCCCCGCTCGGGAGAGCCCGAGCCGCTAGTCGGCCAGCTCGTACAGTAGATGTTCGTCGTCCGCGTGGACTCGCGCGGCGCCGGCGGCCTCCATCAACTCCACGGCCCTCCGCTCCTCCTCGTCGGACGCGTGTCGACGGTGGATCACGGCGTGGGTCGCGCCGTCGGCGATCCAGCGGGAGAGGGCCTCCGCGGCGAACGCCTGTCCGAACCGGCCCTCCTCCACATGGGCCACCAGCGGACCCTCCTCGAAGCCACCGGGGTTGATGGTGTACGGCACGGGCCGCTGGTGGCGGGTCTGGTACCACAGGTACCGCCCGGCACCGATACGTGGATCGGCCGCGTGGGAGGGGAGATCCAGGACGATGGCCCCGGGATCCCGGTCGAGTCCCGATTCCAGCACCAGGGTGTCGTAGACGGCGGGGATGCGGGTTTCGGTCGTCGGCAGGGGGAGCTCGCCGCGAGCAACCAGCGCGGTCTCGCCCAGCACCAGCAGCGCCGCCGCGACCGCCGCGAGCCGTCGCCAGCGCACCGGTGCCCGCGCAGCGATGACCTCGGCTGCACCGACCGCCAGCAGAAGTTGCGCGAAGGGAACCAGCTGCCAGATGTGCGTGCGGTGTACGAAGGGCACGAGGCGGGCCAACCAGACGGTCGGGTGCACGACCCAGTAGTCGGTGTCCGTGGCCTGCCAGCGCAGCGCGGGTCCCAGGGAGACGACCAGAAGCACGAAGCCGAGGGCCGCGAGGAGGCGGATCCTCCAGGTACGACCGAGCAGGACACCCCCCAGACCGAGCAGGAGCAACAGGTACCCCGGGTAGGGGAACCGATGGAGGAAGTCCACGTCCCGGCTGGCGCAGCCGTCCAGGCCGGCGGGGGAGAAGAAACACTCCAGCGGCATCGTCTCCATCTTGCCGGCCAGGGTGGCGGTGTCCGTGACCGTTGGCCAGGCGGACAGGGAGTCGGGATCGCCGCCAAATCCACGGCCGCCGTGGGACTCCTCCGCGACACAGCGGGCCGTGAGCCAGCCCACGGCGCCCAGGGCGAACACAGCGGTCAGGGCCACGGCGGCCCAGCGGAGCGCCCGGCGGCCCCGGGTCGCCTCCCGGCCCCGCCGGGACGGGAGGACCAGGTCCACCGGCACGAGCGCGGCCATCATCAGACCCCAGAACACGCTGTACGCGGGGCTGGCGAGGGCGAGCAGCGCCAGGGCCGCGACCAGGAAGACCAGGTCTCGCCACCGGCCCTCGTCCGAGAAGCGCAGTGCGAGCCACAAGGCCAGGGCGGGAAGGGCCAGGTGCAGCCGCTCGTGCACCCCCGAGGCCACCGCGTGCAGGAGCATCGCGCAGCAGAATGCGTATGCGCACCCTGCAAGGAATGCGGCGTGCCGGTCCCCGGTCAGTCGGCGGGCGACCAGGTTGGCCGCGACGGCCGCCCCCATCAGCTGAACGACGATCACCGCATGGATCGCCAGGGAGATCGAGATCCAGGACAGGGGAAGGACGAGCAGGTTGTTGACCAGGTCGGCGTCCATCAGGCACGCCCCGTCCGGGGCGGCGAGCCAGGGGATCCGGTAGCAGCCGATCATGCCCTCGCCCAGACCGTCGCGGACGAGCCAGTGGTGCCACAGGTGCTTCCAGATGTCCGAGTCCGGATGCCCCACCACCCGGTTCAGGGGATCCCGCAGCGCCGGTGCCACCGCGGCCAGGGAGAGGGCCGCGTAGGCCCCCAGCTGCAGCGGCCAGCCGCCGCGCTCGGGGGTCGAGTGGGCCGGATCGTCCACGCGGCCGGGCTCCCCTCTTCCTCGGCTCCCCCTCGGCACCGACGGTGGATCAGCGACCGCGTCGGACGCGGGACGCCAGCAGCCCCAGCATCGCCAGCAGCAGCGCCAGGGAGGAGGTGGGGGTCGATGCCTGCGCGTCGTTGCGGCACGCGCAGTCGTCGTCGCTCAGCGCGGAGCTGTCGTCGTCCCCCTCGGTGTCGTCGTCCGCGATGGTGTCGTCGTCTCCTGCGGAGTCGTCGTCTCCGGTGTCGTCGTCGTCGTCTCCTGCGGAGTCGTCGTCTCCGGTGTCGTCGTCATCTCCGGTGTCGTCGTCCGCGGCGTCGCAGTCCGGATCCAGATCGTCGGTCAGCCCGTCGCAGTCGTTGTCGAACCCGTCGTCGCATTCGTGCTCGAAGCCGCAGTCGAGCTCCTCCTCACAGTCGGAATCGCAGCAGTCGATGTCCCCGTCGTCGTCGTTGTCGATGCCGTCGAAGCAGATCTCGCTCTCACAGTCGTCGTCCTCGGAGTCGACGGCGCCGTCGCAGTCGTTGTCGACCAAGTCCGTACAGTCGGACTCCACCAGACAGGGCGGTTCCTGGTAGCAGTCCCCGTCACAGCAGTCGGTCAGCCCGTCGTCGTCGTTGTCGATGCCGTCGTCGCAGATCTCGGGATTGCAGTCCTGCTCCTGCTCGCAGTCGGGGTCGTCGCAGTCCACCAGCCCGTCCCCGTCGTCGTCGACACCGTTGGCGCACTGCTCGCCCTGACAGTCGGGGTGGTACTCGCAGCTGCCGTCATCGCAGTCCACGTCGCCGTCCCCGTCGTCGTCGATGCCGTTGACGCAGTCTTCCCCGCAGGACGGATCGCCGGAACAGTTGGGATCCGCGCAGTCGATGAACCCGTTTCCGTCGTCGTCGATGCCGTTGTCGCAGATCTCGCCGCCGCCGCCGCCGGCCACGCTGGAGGAGTCGTAGTCGACAAAGACCACGACGACAACGACATCGT
>CAZITQ010000243.1:0-13623 GCA_964542165.1 uncultured Rickettsiales bacterium | reverse complement strand
CCAGCAGCTCGGCCTGCTCGGCGATGTCGCCCACGTCGATGCCCGTGGTGTCCTGAAGCCAGAACAACGGCACCTTGTCGCGACCGCACAGGGTCACGAACTCGTTCATCTTGATCAGGCCTTCGCGGTAGAGCTTGCCACCGACGCCCATGTACGCGCCGTCGGCGTACTTGGGGTAGTCCTTGCCGAAGAAGCCCTGGCGGTTGCCGATGATCCCGACCAGGTAGCCGTCGATCTTGACCAGGCCGGCGTAGATCTCCGGGCCGTAGTCCGCGCGGTACTCCAGGTGCTCGCTGCCGTCGACCAGCCGGGCGATGACCTGCTCGACCTGGTAGACCCGCTTCTGGTTGAACGGGACGATCTTGTACAGGTCCTCGGCCGGGTAGGCCGGCTCGGCGGGCTCGGCGACCCGGAACACCTCGCGGTCGTAGGCCGGCATCTTGGCCACGTAGTCCTTGAGCTGATCGAGCACCTCCTCCTCGGTCTCGTGGACCGTGGAGAAGAAGCCGGTCTTGTCGTGGTGGATGCCCACGCCGCCCGGCGGGGTGGCCTTGTACTTCAGGGTCGCGTCGATCAGCGCGCCGGCGGTCTCCACGTCGAAGTGGCCCTTGGGGCTCATGCCCGACACGATGCCCGCGCCGCCCACCGCCATGTTGGCGTTCTTGTGGGCGAACATCCGGGTGGGGCTGATGCCGTGGTAGCCGCCGCCGGCCGGGTTGGTGCCGTAGACCGCCGCCAGCACGGGCACGCCCATCAGGTTCATCTGGGAGTGGCGGAAGAAGGTGTGGCCCCCGGAGCGGCGCCCGGCGTACACGGCCTCCTGCTCGGTGAGCTTGACGCCCGAGCAGTTGAGCACCCACACCAGCGGGATGTTGAGCCGCTGGGCCATGTCCTGGGCGCGGAAGATCTTCTCGCCCTGGCCCGCGATCCAGGCGCCGGCCAGCACCTTGTTGTCCGACGCGATGACCATCACGGTCCGGCCGCCGATCTCGGCGAGACCGTTGACCAGGCCCACGGAGCCCTCGGTGTTGTCGTGGGGATCGAACAGGGCGTTCATCGGCAGGAAGCTGCCCTCGTCCACCAGGTGGTGGATGCGCTCGGTGGCGCTGAGCTGGCCCCGCTTGTGGATCTTCTCCACCGGGATGCCGGCGTCGAGGACCTTCTGGGCCTGCGCGGCCAGGGCGGCCTCGACCTCGCGGATCGACTCGCCGTTGGCGTCGTCGCAGATCCACTGGGCCTTGGCAAGCTCGCTGCCGATGGGGTTCATCTTGTGGAAGTACTGATGCATGGCTAGGGCCTCCGGAAATCGGCCACCTTCTGCTCGAGGGTGGCCACGATGCCCGCGCGGAAGCGCGGGTCCCGGTACAGGGCGCCGTCGGCGGCCTTCTCCGCGAGGATGAACGCTTCCTCGTCGAAGTCGGCCTGACCTTCGAAGCGCGCGAACAACTCGTCGAGGGCCTCCACCGACTGCGGCGCCAGCGGTTTGCCCAGCTCCTTGATCTCCGTCTTGACCTCGCGGAAGGGCTTTCCGTACAGGCCATCGTAGGTGCCGGGGTGGGCCCGGCGGACGATCCCGTCCCGATCCCAGGGCCGCGTGTCACCCCGCCCCGGGCCGCCGGCGTGGGGGTCGAGAGCGGCGTCCAGCGCCGCGGCCAGCAATCGCGGCGCCGTGTCGGCCTCGTTGTCGGCCAGGGCGTCGACGTACGCGGCCTTGTCCGCCGCCTTGTCGCCGGTCTTGACGAACCTCGGCAGCGGCCGGTCCACGGGGACCAGGACGTCCACGATGCCCATCCCCAAGAGGTCGGAGGCGTTGACGATCTCGGCGGTGTAGGCCATCGCCTTGGCGTTGGCGAAGCCGGCCTTGGTCACCGCGCGGCCCACCCCGCCCCAGCCGGGGATCAAACCGATCTGCACCTCGGAGAAGCTCATCCCCGACCGGGAGTCGGCCACGATCACGTCGGCCATCAGCGCGATCTCGGCGGATCCGCCGAAGCGCGCACCGCCGCCGCAGATGGAGAGCACGGTCATGCTCCCCGCCAGTCCCCGGATCGCCCGGTACAGGGCGAAGCCCTTGTCGAGCCGGGCATCGCCCCAGTCGAACAGGGCGTGGATCTCACCGGCGCTGGCGCCCGCCGCCTGCCGCTCGCGCACCTGCTCCCAGGTGGCATCCAGACGGGTCAGGCTCTCGCGGATGTCGCCGCCGGCATGGGCCGGATCGCAGCGGCCGGACAGGATCAGGAATCCGAACTCGCCGCGGCGCTCGGTCACCGAGGCCAGGGCGCCCAGGTAGGCGTCCAGGCCGGGATTGCCCACCTGGTGGACCGGCGGGTTGGTGTAGACCAGCAGGACCCCGGTGGCCCCCCGGTAGGTCACCACGTCAGCCACCAACCCCGCCTTGCCCTCGGACCAGGTGTAGAGGGCCTCTCCGCGCACCATGCCTTCGACGGTGGCAGAACGCAGCGAAGTCGTCGGATCGGTCATGACTCGTCCCCGTCTCCGCGTGTGGGGTTCTGCTGCCGGCGCCAGCCGGTCTGCGGCAACCCCACCTCGTTCGGGCTGCCGGCTCCGTCGGCCAGACCGAACGATTGTTCGGATGGAGCACGGAGACTAACGGAACGTGCGCGCGGGGGCAAGGGATCCGGGCGTCGTGCACTCCTCACAGGTCGCGCTCCAGGACCACCCGATCCCCCTCTCGCAGCTGCAATCGCCGGTCGAGGAGCACGGCGTGTTGATCCCGATGATCGAATCGGCCGATCTGCAGCACCCGCGCCGGGCCCACCGGCTCGGTGAACAGCTGGTGGCTGTGCCCCAGGACCACCAGATCGGTGCCCCGCTCGGCGCGCCGCCGCACGTAGCGGAGCTTCTCGTCCCGCCAGTTGCGGCTGCGGCCCGCGCGCATCGATCGACTGGTGTGGGCCGAACCTGCCCCCAGCCGGTGGACGAGCCCCGTCCCGACCAGGCGCCCCGCGGCGATCACCGGGGCGCTGCGGACCATGGGCCGCAGGAGCGCGTACCCGGGGTCCTTTCGCTGGATCTCGTCCCCGTGGGCCAGATGGACCCGGAGGTCACCCAGCTCCACGTCTCCGGGGCCGGACAGCACGCGGATCCGCTCGTCGAGTACCGGGCGCAGGTGGAAGTCGTGGTTGCCCTCCACGTACGTCACCTCCAGGGCACGATCCGCCGCGCGGGCGAGCGCCGCGAGGACCGGCCGCGCGTGGACGGGCGCCGCACCCCCGAGTCCGACCAGGAAGTCGAACAGATCCCCCATCACGAAGAGGTGATCCCCGTCCACGCGGTCGAGGAAGGCCAGCAGTCGCTGGTGGGCAGGACCGGGTCTGCGTCCCAGGTGGGCGTCGCCGAGGAAGACGCTCCGCACGGACCCCGTCTCAGGTACCCAGCCAGAGGTACCAGTGGATGGTGATCCACGCGGCGAG
This sequence comes from uncultured Rickettsiales bacterium, assembly GCA_964542165.1. GTDB lineage: Bacteria > Myxococcota_A > UBA796 > UBA9615 > CAYRNR01 > CAYTBN01. The sequence continues at coordinate 10,189 of CAZITQ010000243.1, read as the reverse complement.
CTTCTGGATCGGACCGAACCATGTGTGGAGCCAGGCCACCAGGACGAGCGCGGTGAGGACCCTCGCCAGGGTGCGGACCGCCGACGGCGGCATGCGCCAGGTCAGTCCGCAGGCCGCGACCGCCGGGAGGATCGCTCCGTGGGCCAGCAGGGCGAACGGCAGCCCCGTCCACTTGTCCCACCGGGTGATCAGACCCCAGTTGAGGCCCGCGATGGACGCCAGTGAGAGGGCCACCAGCACCCACGCGGCGGCGGTCGCCTTGCGGGATCCGGCGGGAGAGGTCGCGGCGCTCATCGCTCCTCCTCCAGCAGGTCCAGCAGACCCAGCAGACCGCTGAGGTTGTGCTGGACGCCGTCGATGCGGATCTCCTGCTCGTCGGGCGTGTTGCGGAAGCCGCCCAGGGCGAGGTCGGGCCGCCGCAATCCCAGCAGGATCTCCGGCGTGTACTGGTTGCGCAGGCCGTAGGTGGAGTTGGCCTGCAGGCGGTCCAGGTAGTAGGTCTCCCCGGGTCGCTCGGTGCGCTCCAGCTTGGCCGCAGCCGACATTCCCTCCCCCCGCGAGCCGGTGGAGATGACCTGGGGGAAGGTCCCCGAGACGCGGCCACCCCGGACGTCGGCGGGCACGTTGTCGGTCACCATCTGGTAGCGGGTCAGCACCTCGCCGATGTCGAAGGCGTAGTCCGCGTATGCCCTGTCCGGCACCTGCCGGTACAGGACCTCGAGCGCCTGGATCAGCCAGGCATCCGGCGGGATCTGCAGCTCGAGCCCCAGGACCTTCCAGCGCTCGTGGACCAGGAAGTCCGCCGCCCGCACGGCGCACTCCTGCCAGCGCGGATCCGGATCGATCTCGTACAGGCGGACCAGGCCCAGCAGCGCCTCGCCGGGGTAGTAGATCGATCGGTGGTCGCTCCACTTGTACTTGCCCCCGTCGGTGTAGAAGGAGGCCATGTCGCCGCGTTCGTCGGTCTGGCTGACGATGTGCTCGGCCAGGCAGTGCATCCACTCCCATTCCGCGTCGTCGGGGCGCGCCTTGGCCTGCTCCACCAGGGCGAGCAGGGTCAACCCGGCGCCGCCCAGCTTGATCTTGCAGTTCTCGGGCTTGGCGAGGTTGCCCTCCACCTCGAAGCAGCGGCTGGTGGGCTCCACCTCCGCGTACGCCCGCCGGTCCCTCAGGTACTCCAGGGCGTACACCGCGCCTTCGTAGTGCTCCTCGCGGCCGGTGTGGTTGTAGACCTGGAACACGCTGTAGGTGGTCCCGGCGTGCCGCAGCAGGTTGTAACCGCGGCCCCGCTTGCCCCCGCGCGCGTCCCACGCGTAGTCGTACTTGGCGTTTCGCCGGATGTGCCGGACCAGGTAGTCGGCGCCCAGGTCGCAGCGCTCCCGCAGCAGCTCGGGGGTCAGCTCCCCGGGATCGACGGAGCCGCGCAACATCTGGACCGCCCCGCCGTCGGCCCCCTCGATCCAGGTGTGGGTCCTCAGGGACCTCCCGGGATTCTGCTCGAAGAACTCGGCCAGCTCCCGCCGGCTCTTGCCCTGAAGCAGGAAGCTGACGGGCAGGTGGACCCGACCGCTCTCCTGGATCCAGCCGTCCAGTCCCACGTCCAGCCCCAGCCCCTTGGGGCCCGGCCGGGCGGTCGAGGGACAGTCCAGGGCCCTGTCCACCTGGATCCGCCCCGGCCACGCGCGGCGCAATGTGGCGGCCCAGTCCCCCAGATCTCCTTCCACCTCCACCGTGACCGGATCGGGCCGGCCGTTGGCGTACACGGACACGTACCACGCGTGGCCACCGGGGTCCGGCGCAGCGGCGGTCGCGTCGCCCTCGAGGAAGGCCCGCGTGGCCTGCAGCAGCTGAGCCGCCAGGGCCGCGTCGCCGGGATCCGGCGACTCCAGGTCCGGCTGGGGCCCGCGGGTCCAGCGCATCCATCCGAGGAAACCAAGGGCGATCGCCAGGATCGCCCCGAGGGTGATCAACCGTGTTCTCAAGGACCGTCCTCCTGCACGGACGCCACGAGTACCAGCGACTTCTCGCCGGTGCTCATGCGCCTGCCCGCCACCAGGGTCAGCCGGATCCCGTCGATGGTCCGGGGAAGGTAGTCGGGCAGATAGATCCGATTGAGCAGCTCCGCACCCTGGTCCGACGGCAGCCCCAGGACCTCGTAGGCCAGCTGGAGCAGCAGGGCCCACGAATAGCTGAGGTACACCGGTTCGTTCGCGCCCTCGCGACGAGCCTGGATCCGGTAGCAGTCGTCCTCCACGTCCCGGTCCGGGGGCAGCATCGAGGCCATCAACGCGACCACGTTGCGGTGCTCGTCCACCGTGACCGCGAAATCGGTGTGCTTGCCCACGAACAGGCGATCGCGCCCGACCATCTTGCGCATCCGCGCGCCGCCCTCGACGAAGAGTGTCGACTGCTCGAGATCGCGCAGCGGGCCACCGAGCAGGCGACCGGCCGGCGGGCCCTCCGCGTACGGGCCGGAGGAGAACGGCGCTGAAGCGTCGTTGGACATGGAACACCGGGACCTACGTGAGAACGGTTGTTTTGGCAAGTGGAAGGCGGGGGTGAGAGTGAAGAAGAGGGTGGTGGACCGGATCCACCGGCTGGGTATCTGGGACGACCTCCCTCCCGCCGAGGTGCGGGCGGACGATCACCCGATGCGGGTCCCCGACGTAGGGGACCACGTGGACACCGAATCCGACAACCTGGGTCACGACACCGCCGCGGACCGACTCGTGTCCGGGCTCGATGGGGACCCGGCGCGCCGGATCGAGGCGGCCCGGCCGAGCCTCGTCCCCGGATCCGCCCCGTCAGCAGCTCGGCACCACCAGAGACACCCCGTTGTCGTCCTCGTCGCACTCGTCGTGTAGCCCCTCGGGGAGGTTCAACAGCACGTCGACGGCCACGCGGATCTCGCGTCCGGCGTAGGACGGGTCCAGGGGGATCGACAGGGGGGCGGAGTAGGTTCCGCTGTCGAGGGGCTCGGGCAGGTACTCGGTGAGGATGAACTCCGCCGGACCCGCCGGATCGAGGGCGTAGACCGAGACGCCGAGCCCGGGGGGGATGTCGTCCAGGCCGCTGTTGGCCACCCGCACCAGCAGGGTCAGGGTGTCCGGGCAGCTGTCGGCGCACACATCCGCGGTGTAGGGGTAGAGGTTGGGGGCGTGGAGCACCGAGTCGTCGGCCAGGGCGTTCTGGCGGAAGCTGTTGTGCACCTGCCACGGAGGTCCCGGGTGGGGCGGGATCGACCCGTCGTCGTCGATGTTGGTGATGCTGTAGGCGTGCTGGTTCCAGATCCCCCGGGCGGGGAACCAGCTCTGCTCCTGGGCGCCGAGCACGGTGATCCCGGTCCAGCCCTCCCACCACATGTTGTTGGACGCCAGCACGATCTCCGACGAGTAGTCGTGGTCGATGTCCACGATGACCGGGTTCTCCCACAACGTGCCCGAGGCGTGGTCCTCGGCGGTGAACAGGATGGTCCCGGTGGGCCCTTCGTACACGTACAAGGCGTGCTCGTCGGCGTACACCACCTCGGCCACGCCATCGCCGTTGAAGTCGAAGACGGACGAGCCGGTCATGTTCGACGAGTCGTCCTCGGTGGGGTTCCACCACATGAGCGAGCCGTCGGTGTCCAGCACGGTGTAGGCACCCAGGCCGGCCACGCCGATCTCGGGGTAGCCGTCTCCATCGTAGTCGGCCACGGTCGGCGGCCCACCGGCTCCCTCGTTGACGATCGGCGAGGGTCCCCAGACCGGGGCGCCGGTGGCGGCGTCGAACAGGTAGACCGAACCCCCGGAGACCACCACCAGCTCGGCGTCTCCGTCCAGGTCGAAGTCCGCCACGGCCGGGAACCCAACGGGTCCGTCGGGATCGGCCCACACCGCCGAGCCGTCGGGGCGGTAGACCGCGTTGTCGGCCACCACCTCCTGGAAGCCGTTGCCGGTCACGTCGGCGGCGAAGCTCATGGGACCGTGACCGGTGCCACCGTACCCGTACGCCCCCTCGGCCAGGAACCCGGCCGAGGAGTCCAGGATCACCCGCCCGACGATGATCTCCGGCGAGCCGTCCCCCTGCAGGTCCGCCACCGCGGGGTGGGCCCCGTTGCCGAACCCGTAGCCCCCCCCGGTCACCGCGTGGACGGTGCCGTCGTGCTCCACGAGCATCACCTCGCCGTCGTCGGTGATGGCCACGATCTCGACGATCCCGTCCCCGTCCAGATCCCCCGCGGCCAGCCCCGTGCCCGGCGCGGTGGCGTAGGTGGTGTCGCTGACCGTCCACAGATCGGACCCGTCGGCGCCGCTGATGGCCCGCAGGCGCCCGTCCACGGTGTACTGGGAGCCGGCGTAGCTGTTGAACAGCACATCGGGCACGTCCTGGTCATCCACCAGCCCATCGCTGTTGTCGTCGGTCAGGCTGACCACGATGGGAGCCATCATCACCTGGTCGTACCCGGGGTCGGTGGCCGAGCCGGTCCACTGCCACTCGATCACCTCGACGGGATCGAACTCCTCGTAGGGCATGACCAGCATGCACTCCGGATCGACCTCCACCAGCCCGCCGTCGTCGTCCTGCTCGCAGGGTCCGGCCCCGTCGTCGTCGTCGTCCCCGTTGCCGTTGCCGTTTCCCCAGTCGGGGGTGGGGCAGCCGGCGAGGGCGATCAGGGCCAGGAGCGGCAATGTGCGCACGAAGGTCGCCATGGTTCCATCGTAGCGCGACGGGTGAGGCGTGGGATGAACGTGTTGGTGAACGGGGCTCGGTCCCGGACTCGGTGGTCCGGCATACCTGCTCGGACTCGGTCTCGGACTACCCCTCGCAGGTGCCCAGCAGGTTGTAATTGATCGTGATCAGGTCACCGGTGTCCGGGATGTAGTCCGGATCGAAGATGACGGCGTTGATCACCAGGTCGTAGTACCAGCCCACGTACACGGGCACGTGGTTCAACTCGACCTCGATGGTCTCCTCCACGGGGGAGTGGCTGAGTCCGAAGGTGTCCTGCCAGCTCAGCGACAGCCAGGCCAGGTTGGACAGGGTGTTGATCCAGTTGGGGTTGCAGATGGACTCCGACAACCCACCGGTAGATGCGATGGCCTGTTCGTACCGGGCCGCGGGATCCGCGTTTCCGTCGGGGCTCGAGCAGCCGGTCAGCTGACCGGTGATCCCGCTGAGGATGACGTGATCCGGGTTGGCCTTGAGGCTCTGGAAGTTCTGCACGAAGGCGGTCACCGTGTCCTGGGACTGTTCCTCCTCGTCGGACACGAAGATCACCCGCAGGCCAGCCTCCTCACGGAGGAAACCATCGTTGGGACCGCCCGGAGCGGCCAGGGGTGGACTGAGGGCCGCCCAGCCGAACTCGAAGCCCTTCTCCTCCCACGATCCGTTGGTCCCCAGACTCACCGCGTCGGCGAAGGCCGCCTGCACGTCGGGGGTGGATGGGGTCATGATCGGCACCGCCCCCTGGAAGCTCCCGGAGTCGGTGGTCACCACCGCCACGTGGTAGTCGATGTCCAGCACCTCGATGATGTCCAGGAAGCTGGCGAAGTTGACCGCCAGGTTGCTCTGCTCCTCGTACATCGAGCAGGAGTTGTCCACCACCCACAGGATGTCGGTCCAGTTGTTGCCCTCCTGCTCGTACTCGTCGGTGACCTCCTCGGCCAGGTGGGCGGTGCCGTATTGGGTCGCCAGGGCATCCGGATGGGCCGGGTCGTTGCTGTAGATGTGCAGGTAGCCCGTGTCGGGCAGCTCGTCCCGGGGACGGTAGTACACCGTCACCAGCTGCATCTGGCCCGGGTCGATGCTGGTCCCGGACTCGAAGTAGTAGCTGACGAGCATCTCGTCGGAGGTCGGGGCGAAGACCACGTCGTCGATCACCAGGGGCGCGGAGCCCATGTTCCAGACCTCGATCTCCTGCTCCTTGTCGCAGCCGATCTCGTCGTCGCCGAAGTCGAAGGTCGCCGGATTGAGCTCGATCATCGGGGCCAGCCCGGTGGCCACCAGATCGACGATCGTGTCCGGGTCGTCCCGATCGCTGGAGAGGATGTGGACCTCGCCCGTGGCGTTCTCGTCCGCCATGGGCGCGTAGGTCACCGGCAGGGTCGTGGACGAGCCCGGAGCCAGGATCCGCTCGACCTCGGAGTCGTCGAGGGAGAACGAGATCGGGCCGTCGATGAACAGGTCCTCGAGGTAGAGGGTGTCACCGCCGATGCTCTTGATGGTGACCAGCTGGGTCATCTCCTCGCCGGCGACCAGCTGACCGAAGTCGAGGACCAGCGGGATGACCTCGATCTGGGCGTCCTTCTTGGTGGGATCGCCCGTCCCGTCCTGGTCCACCACCACGTAGTCCTGGCAAGCAACGGTCCCCAGCAGGACCCCGACCACGAGTGGAAAGAGGATGCGTCTCATGTCGACCGACCTCCAGTGCGCCCCGATCCGGACAAATGCTCTCCCGATACTGTGTATCGCAAATAACGTGTCAAGGAAAGCGGTTCTTGGGGCCTTTCCAGCGGCCCAGCCGGTGGGATCCCCCCTCGCATCGCGTCGAAACCACGAGCCGATGCCGGGAGAGGACACCGGGCGACCCGATCCGCACATCGAGGGAGGAAACGCCGCGCCGCTGCGGGGCGTGGTAGGCTGCGCGCCCGGGTCGACCGGGAGGTGCTGGACGACGCCATGGAACCCCGCACGCCGAGGATCCCGCTCGCGGATCGCATGCGACCCCGGAGCCTGGACGAGGTGCTCGGGCAGGACCACCTGCTCGGTCCCGGCCGCGCCCTGCGGCGAGCCATCGAGGCCGACCGCCTGACGTCGCTGCTCCTCTGGGGTCCCCCCGGCTCGGGCAAGACCACGCTCGCCCGGCTGCTCGCGGACCACACCCGAGCCCACTTCGAGGCCTTCTCCGCGGTGCTGGGCAGCGTGAAGGACGTCCGGCGGATCGTGGAGCACGCCCGCACCCGCCGGGACGGCATCGAGCAGCGGGACACCCTGCTGTTCGTCGACGAGATCCACCGGTTCAACAAGGCCCAGCAGGACGCCTTCTTGCCCCACGTGGAGTCGGGCCTGCTGACCCTGGTGGGCGCCACCACCGAGAACCCCTCGTTCCAGGTGATCCCCGCCCTGCTCAGTCGCTGCGGTGTGCTCGTGCTCCACCCCCTGCAGCCGGCGGACCTGGAGCGGATCCTCCGGCGTGCGCTGGAGGATCCCGAACGGGGCCTCGGCGGGTCGCCCCTCCCCCTGGAGGAGGCGGTGATCGAGCGACTCGCCCTGTTCGCCGGCGGGGACGCCCGCAAGGCCCTCGGTGCCCTGGAACGGGTGGCCCTGGCGGCGCTGGACCGGGAGGACCCCGCCGCGCCCATCGACGCGGACGAGGCGTCGGCGCTGCTCGGTGCAGACACCCTGCTGTACGACCGCAGCGGCGAGGAGCACTACAACGTCATCTCGGCCTTCATCAAGAGCCTGCGCGGCTCCGACGTGCAAGCGGCCCTGTACTGGATGGCGCGCATGCTCGAGGCCGGCGAGGACCCGATGTTCGTGGCCCGGCGACTGGTGGTCTTCGCCAGCGAGGACGTGGGCAACGCCGACCCCCGGGGCCTGCAGATCGCGCTGGCGGCCAAGGACGCGGTCCACTTCCTCGGGCTGCCGGAGGCCCGCTTCCCCCTCTCCCAGGCGACCATCTACCTGGCCACAGCGCCCAAGTCCAACAGCGCCAAGGGCTATTTCCAGGCCGCCGCGGCGGTTCGCAAGCACGGGGCGCTCCCCGTCCCGGTGCACCTGCGCAACGCGGCCACGAACCTGATGAAGGAGCTGGGGTACGGCGAGGGCTACGAGTACCCCCACGACTTCGAGGGTCACCACGTCTCCGCCCAGTACCTGCCCGACGAGCTGGACGGCGAGACCTTCTTCCAGCCCGGCGATCAGGGATTCGAGAAGATGATCCGCGACCGGATGGAGATCTGGGAATCCCGCCGGGAGCGGGGGGTCAGCACACCCAAACGGCGCCGCTGACGCACGCTTTGCGTTTCTGATGGCCCCGTGTACCCTTCCGCCCATGCGCTGGCCGTTGCTCCTGGTGTCGCTGTTGCTCCCCCTCCCCGCCCTGGCGGCCCCTCTGGGGGTCACCGTCGCCGGTCTGGAGGGTGGCGCCGTCCAGGCGGACGTGAGCGTCGACTACGGTCACCGCCAGTTCGGCGTGACCACCGACGAGTCGACCACCGACGACGAAGGGCTCCCGGATCAGACGGCGATCAACACGGCCAGCCTGGGCCTGGCGGTCACCCTGCAGCCGATCCGCTTCGCCTCCCTGGAGGCGCGGGCGCGGATCCACAAGCCCGTGGTGGTGCAGGCGGATTACAAGGCCCCCTGGGGTTGGGGCGTGGGCGCGACCCTGAGGATCACCCCGGTGCACGCCGCCCACGACCTGGTTCACGTGGGGGCCTACGGGGCCTTCGACGGGCAGCTGATCCGCTACCCGTCCTCCCCCAACGGTCCCCTGCGGATCTGGAGCCTGCGCGCCGGGCTCGGGCTCGCCCTCGGCGGTGAAGAGCGGGGCTACTACGCGGACCTGGGCGTCCACTACAGTCGCGCGTGGGGCATGGTGAAGCCGGCGGACGCCTCCCCCGTGTACTCGTTGACCTCCACCCTCCCCATCGGCGTCCAGCTGGGCGCCGGTCTGATCTCGGGTCCGGTGGCGCCGGCCAGCAACACCCGCTCCCGGGTCACCGCCGGGATCGCTGTTCGCCTCATCGACGAGTGGGCCCTGACCATCCGCCTGGGTGCGGTCTTCTAGCCGCACTCCACCCCAGGACGGGGCCTGCCATCCCCGGTATACTCGCTGGACTCCAGCTCGATCGGCACCGAGGGAGCGGCATGGACGGCGAGCGTCACGAAGTCTTCGGCAGGTACGTTTTGCTACAGGAGGTCGGGCGGGGCTCGATGTCCGTGGTCTACCGCGCGATGCAGTCCGGCCCCATGGGGTTCCGCAAGCCGGTGGCGATCAAGCAGCTGGTGCCCCGGCACGGGGAGCTGGAGCGCTACCTCAAGCGCATGGTGAACGAGGCGCGCATCAGCGGGTTGCTGCGCCATCGCAACGTCGTCGAGGTGTACGAGTTCGACCAGGTGGACGGGACCTACTACCTCTCCATGGAGTTCGTGCCCGGTCCGACCATCCACGAGTTGCTGAGGTGGATCCCCCGCCAGGGGCCGCTACCGACGCCGGTGATCGGCGGCGTGCTGGTCCAGATCTGCGAGGGGCTGGCCTACGCCCACGAGGCCAGCGATGACACCGGCAGGCCGATGGAGCTGGTCCACCGGGACATCAAACCGACCAACGTGATGCTGTCCCTGGAGGGCATGGTCAAGATCACCGACTTCGGAGTCGCCCGGGCGAGCAACAACCTGTTCCGGACCCAGACCAAGCACATCACGCGGGGTACGCCGTTCTACATGAGCCCCGAGCAGGTCCGCGGCCTGGCCATCGACCGCCGCTCCGACCTCTTCAGTCTCGGTGTCCTCGCCCTCGAGATGGTCACCGGAGAGCCGGCGTTCGCCGACGACAACCCCATGCTCGCCATGCACAAGGTCGACCTGGCCGACGTGACCGTCGCCCTGGACCGGGTGACCCACATCGCCCCGTCCCTGGCGCCGGTCCTGCACCGGGCGCTGCTCCGGGATCCGTCGAAGCGGTACCCGGACGCCCGGGCGATGGCCCTGGCCTGCCGGGAGTCCATCGAGGGCTGCTTCGGCCCCGAGGAGCTCGCCGCCTGGTCCCGGGGATGGCTGGGGCTGGGTTCGCCCGCGGGCGAGATGGGGGCCATCACACGCGCGTTCCGGGAGGAAGGCGACGCCCCGCCGATCGATCCGGATCAGCTCACGCGGCCCTGGTATCCACCGGTGGACGGTCGCGACGAGGTGGGCCAGCCCGTGGACACCCGGCCCGCGGTGTGGCTGGCGCAGCTGTCATCGGAGGACCTGACGGCGCTGGCGATGGACGGGATCCCCGAGGTCTCCCTGACGACGGCGGATTCGGGGGACGCGGACCTCAGCGCCACCCGGGAACCGCCCTTCGACATCAGCGCCACGGTCGACCCCGCCGAGGTCGACGACGCGGCCGAGGAGCGTCCCCGGGACCTCACCGCCACCGAGGAGCCCTCGCCGGACCTCACCGCCACCGAGGAGCCCCCGCCGGACCTCACCGCCACCGAAG
>CAZITQ010000242.1:0-13761 GCA_964542165.1 uncultured Rickettsiales bacterium | reverse complement strand
TTGCTACGACTTTGAACACACGAGGTAACCGTGTGCCTCTGAGGATTGGGCGGACGGGATCGACAACGACTGCGACGGGGTGGTGGACGGCGACGATCCGGAGTGCGGTGGAGACGACGACACGTCGGGGGACGACGACACGTCGGGGGACGACGACACGTCGGGGGACGACGACAGCACCGGGGACGACGACAGCACCAGTGACGACGACAGCGCGGGGGATGACGACTCGGCCGGGGACGACGACAGCGAGGACCCGGAGCTGCAGATCAGCTCCCACTGCCGATGCGGTCTGGCGGGCGTGGGTCCCACGGGCGGGGTGTCGGCCGTCGCCTGCTTGCTGACGCTTGCGTTCCGCAGACGGCGTCGCGGCGACTTCACTCCCCGGAGACGGTGATCCGCAGCATCTTCCACAGGGCCGCGGGCCCGACGCCGTCCACGTCGGTGCGGTGACGCAGGGTGCACCACAGGTCGATCATCAACATCTGGAACGCGTGGATCGGCACCGCCACCCAGAACGAGCGGCAGCGCCAGACCACCAGCGCCAGGATCAGCGCGCCCGGGATGGAGAGCAGCGCCTCCACCGGCGGCTTGCGCAGGTGGAGCACTGCAAAGGGGATCATCTGCACGAAGATCGCGTACACGCCCAGGGTGTGGCGGGTGCCGAAGAGCACGAAGCCGCGCCACAGGTACTCCCAGCCGATCCAGTAGACCAGCATCGACAGCTGGTAGCCCAGGAACACGGTCCAGGCGTCCTTGGCATCGGAGAAGCCGGGGTACTTGTCCATGAACGAGTCGGTGGACGACAGCAGCCAGCAGGCCAGGGCCACCGCCGGGGCGTACAGCACTGCGAGCGCCAGGGCCAGCCGCGTGTCTCCGAGGCCGAGCCCCATCTGCTCGGCCCGCTGCCGGAACGCGAACCGCAGCACGAGGACGGGGACCACGAATCCCAGGATGAACTGGGCCACGTCCGAGTAGACCTCGGGCCACAGGCCGCGGGCATCCAGGCCGAGCCATTCGGTCAGATCGTTGCGGAAGAACTTGCGGGTGCCCCACAGGCCGTGGAGCACGGCCAGCACCGCGGCGAGGGTCAGCACGGTGGCGGTCTGGGCATCCACCCCCCGCAGCGCCTTCGCAAGCGCTCCCCACTCTCCTCGCAGCAGCTCCCGCATCGGACCACTCCCGCCGTCGGGTCGCATTCTAGAGAGACCCACCCAACGTCGCCACCAGGTCGGGTGCCACGGAGGGCGCGCCACGCCGTGTCCGCCGAAGCTCCGATGCAGCAGGGCGGGATCGACGCTGGGAGGTCTGGGCGCTAGTCTGTGGTCGTGGTCGTCCCCCGACCGGCACCGTCAATCGCCCTCGCCAGCTGGCTGCTGCTCGCCACCGGCTGCCCGCCGGAGCCCGTCTTCCTCGGCGACGCCGAGTGTGACTATGGGGGACCCGGCCAGCCCGCCATCGCGCTGACCGTCGCCGTGCACTACCGCAGCTTCCCGGACGGGGATCTCGATCAGTACGAGCGCGTGCGCGATCAGGTGGACTGGCTCGCCGAATGGGCCGCCCGGCACGATCTGCGGCTCGAACTCGCCCTCAACGGCTACCAGGCCGAGGGCGCCCTGGCCGCCGGGGAAGTCGAGCGCTACGGGCAGCTGTACGCCGCCGGCCACGGCTTCGGCGTCCACCACCACCCCACCGGATGGGAGACCGACCTGACCTGGGTCGATCTACCCGCCGAACCCACCGACGACGATCTGCAGCGCTCGGTGGACGACCACCGGGGCTGGATCGCCGACGCCCTCGACGACCAGGGCATCCCGTACGACGGCGGCCACGTCCGCCTCACCGGCCGCAGCGCCTGGTGGGACGGCATGATGCGCGAGTCGGGCTACACCTCCGAGACCCTGGACGCCTGGAGCCACGCCGCCACCGGTGGGGCCCAGGAGGGCGTCGACTTCGACCTGCTCCACCCCTTCCGCTGGGAGGTCGGTGGCCAGGCGGGGACCCTGGAGCACGATCCCGACGTGCCCTACGTCCTGATCCCCCAGCACCCGCAGATCGGGTCGATGGGCATGGGCAACCACCTGCGCTTCGACGGCTCACTGGCACACCTGCAGACCCTGATGTTGCTGGCGTACCTGGAGTGGCGGTCCGCGGTGCAGGCCGGGGAGGCGCCGCGGGTCTGGGCCTTCGGGATCACCGTGCACCCGGAGCTGGGGGCGACCCACAACGCCGACCTGGAGCGCTTCGCCCAGTTCGCCACGGACAACTTCCTGGCCCCCACCGGTGGACCGGGCCGCTGTGTCTGCGCCGCGACCCGCGACGATATCCTGGAATCCTACGGGGCCTGGGAGGCGGATCTGGACGGAGAGCATCCCTTCCGCTACGCCCCCGGAGAGGAGTACCCCTACCGACTTCCCCACCTGGAGCAGGTCTACGACGCCCACCTGATCGAGCTGCACGATGATCAGCTGGACCGGGGGATCCGGATCGCGGAGCTCGAGAACATGGACGACCCGGGCGAAGGGGGGCTGGACGACCTGGTGCCCGGCGACCACTGGCTGCTGATCTGGGCCGATGTCGAGCAGAGCGTCGACGTGGACATCCGGCGCTGGACCGACAACCCCTCCCAGCCCCTCACCTCGGCAGGCCACGGGGACCAGGCCCCGCCGGGCGCCATACCCGTGGGAAGCGAGCCGGTCCTGGTGATTCTCGACGACGAGCGGTGATCGGGGGGCTCATTCCCCGTCGTCGGTCACGGCCTCCTGTAGACCTCGGATCCCCATCAGCACCCGCTCCGGCGTCAGCGGCAGCTCGGAGAATCGCACGCCGGTGGCGTCGTAGACGGCGTTGAGCAGCGCCGGGATGGTGGGCATGATCGCTCCCTCGCCCACCTCCTTGGCCCCGAAGGGCCCGTTGGGCTCGCCGCTCTCGACCACGATGGTGTCCACGTTGGGCATGTCCATCGCCGTGGGGATCTTGTAGTCGGCCAGGTTGCCGTTGAGCAGCTGACCCCGGTCGCCGAACTTGACCTCCTCGTACAGCGCCTCGCCCAGGCCCATGCACAGGGAGCCCTGCATCTGGCCCTCCACCGAGGTGCGGTTGATGGCGAACCCGCAGTCGTGGGCGTCGACCATCGACAGCACGTCGATCCTGCCGGTCTGGAGATCCACGTCGACCTCGACCACCTGGGCGCTGCAGCCGTACGCCGGCGAGGTGCCGACGGCGGCGCCCTTGTAGCTCCCGCCCAGCGGGGGTGGCTTGTACTTGCCCACGCCGACGATGGCGCCCCGCTCCAGAAACGCGATCCGCGACGCCTCGCGGAAGGTCAGGCACTCCCCGTCCGGCAGATCGGAGTACCCTCGGTGCTCCTTGATGTACTCGGTGCGCAGGGCCTCGAAATCCCCGGCATCGCCCTTCACCTGCACCACGCCGCCCACCAGGGCCAGGTCCTCCACCGCCACCGACATCTTCTCCGCGAGCACGCCGAGCACCTGATCCCGCACCGCCTCGGCGGCCTCCCGGGTCGCGTGGCCGGTCATCAGCGTCTGCCGGCTGGAGTAGGCCCCCAGGTCCACGGCGAGCGAGGTGTCCCCCGACTGGACGTCCACGTCGTCCAGGGACACGCCCAGGACCTCGGCGGCGATCATCGCGAACGCCGTGTCCGATCCCTGCCCTATCTCCGCCGACCCCGTCAGCAGGTGGACCTTTCCACCCACCTCGGCCAGCTTGATGATCACGGTGCAGTGGTAGGTCTTGCTGCGGTAGATCGGGTACCCCGCGCCGGAGACGAAGAATCCGCAGGCCATGCCGATCCCCCGGCCCCCCGCCCGGGCTTCGTCCCGTTTTTCGTTCCAGCCGGACCGATCCCGCACCCCCTCCACGCACTCGCGCATGCCCAGGCTGGACATGTTCAGTTCGTTACAGGTGACGTCGCCGGCCTCCATCATGTTCTTGAGCCGGACCTCCACCGGATCCATGCCGATCTTCTCGGCCAGCTCGTCCAGCTGCCGCTCGAACAGGGCCCGCGCGATCACCGCCCCGTGCCCCCGCTGGGCTCCGCAGGGGGTGCGGTTGGTCACCGTCCGGTACCCCTCGTAGCGCATGTTCGGCAGCTTGTACGGGCCGCCGAGCAGCGAGCCGGCGTAGTAGACCGACGCGATGCCGAAGCTCGAGTAGGCCCCGCCATCCATCACGTTGTGGTGGTCCAGGAACACCAGGGAGCCGTCATTGCGGATCCCGGTGGTCATGGTGTGGAAGAACTGGTGACGGGCCCGCGAGTGCAAGAAGACCTGCTCGCGGCTCATCACCGTCTTGACCGGGCGCCCCGCCTCCCGCGCCAGCAGGCAGGTGATCAGCTCCATCGACGACGCCGCGGCCTTGGGGCCGAATCCGCCGCCCACCGCCGGCATGATCACCCGCACCTTGCCCTCGGGCAGACCCAGCACCATGGCCACGGTGCGCTGCACGTAGTGGGGGACCTGGGTCGACGACCACAGGGTCAGCTCGCCCCGGTGGTCGAAGCGCGCGATGGCGGCCTGGGGCTCCAGGAAGGCGCCGTCCTGCATCTTGGAGACCAGGGTCCCGTGGACGATGGCGTCCGCCTCTTGCTTGGCCGCGTCCACGTCGCCGAAGCCCTGTTCGACCTGTGCGCAGACGTTGTTGCGGTACTCCTCGTGGAGCAGAGGCGCCCCGTCTTCCATGGCCGCGTGGGGCTCGAAGACCTCGGGGAGTTCCTCGTATTCCACCTCGATGAGCGACAGGGCTTCCATGGCGGTGTCCAGATCGACCGCCGCCACGGCCGCCACCTCGTCCCCCACGTAGCGGACCTTGTCCACCGCCAGCACCGTCTCGTCGTAGCGGGCCGGGCTGACCCCGTACTTGACGCTCCCCGCCTCCGCGGCCGTGATCACCGCCTGCACCCCGGGCAGCGCCCGGGCCCGGGTCACGTCCAGGTGGGCGATCCTCGCGTGGGGCAGCGGACTGTGGAGGATCGCTCCCCGGAGCATGCCGGGGAGGACCATGTCGTCGGTGTAGACCGCCTGGCCGGTGACCTTCTCGGCGGCGTCCACCTTCACGGCGCGACTGTTGAGCACCTTGTAGTTGCTCATCGCCCGCCCCCTTCCCCGTCGAGGGAATCGACGAAGGCCTCCATGTCCTCCCCCGTACTCAGACCCTCGGCCCAGGCCGTGATCGACTCCGCGGTCTTGTCCAGGGGCGGCGGTCGGTTGTCGGCGAGTTCGGGGTAGGGATCCGGATCGATCTCCCGGTCCCGGCCCAGCTCGTCGGCGGCGGACATCACCGCCTCGACGATCTTCTGGTACCCGGTGCAGCGACAGAGGTTGCCGGAGATGGCCACCCGGACGTCCTCCTCGCTCGGATCCGCATGGGTCTCCAGCACGGCCAGCCCGCTGAGGACCATCCCGGGTGTGCAGAACCCGCACTGCACGGCCCCGTGCTCCACGAAGGCCTTCTGCAGGGGGTGCAGTTCACCGTCGGGTGCCACGCCCTCGATGGTGAGGATCTCGTGACCCGCCGCCTGGACCGCCAGGATCAGACAGGCATTGACCGGCCGTCCGTCCATCAGCACGGTGCAGGTCCCGCAGTCTCCTGCCCCACAGCCCTGCTTGGTGCCGGTCAGGCGCAGGTCCTCGCGGAGCGCTTCGAGGAGGGTCCGGTTGGGGGCGACGGCGATCTCGTGGAGCTCGCCGTTGACCGACAGGGCGACGATGCGCTTAGCCATGGTCGCCTCCCTTCGCCGCGGTGGCGCGCTCGACGGCGCGCCGGACCGCACGGATGGTGAGCACCCGGATCAACTCGTTGCGGTAGGCCGCCGAGCCCCGGTGGTCGTCGATGGGGCTGGCGTCGTTGACCGCGACGCGGCCGGCTTCCGCGAGGTTCTCGTCCGAGGGCTCGGCGCCGATCAGCCACTCCTCGGCGGAGGTGGCCCGCAGGGGGCGCGGCCCCACCGCGCCCATGGCGATCCGGGCGCCGTCGATCCGACCTCCGGGGCCTTCGAGGGTCACGCAGGCCGCGACACCCACGATGGAGATCTCCAGGGTCGCCCGGTTGATCAGCTTCTCGTACGCGGAGCCCTGGTGGGGGAGGGGAGGCGGGAGGGCCACCGCCTCGAGGATCTCGTCCTCACGCAACGCCGAACTCCCGGGGGCGAGGATGAAGTCGTCCGCAGCGATGGTCCGCGTCCCGTCGATGGCCAGGGTCGCCAGCGCGGCGTCCAGTACGATGGCCGCCGGCGCCGTGTCGGCTGCCGGGCGGGCGTGGCAGAGGTTGCCGCCCAGGGTGGCGCGGTTGCGGATCGTGGGCGCGCCGATGGCTGCCGCCCCCTCGGCGAGGGCGGTGTACCGCTGGCGAACCCGCGCGTCCCCCGCCAGGTCGGTCATCGTGGTCATCGGCCCGATCACCAGGGCGCCTGCGCGCGAAACGTGGGTTCCCACGAGACCCGGTACACGCTCCAGCGATATCAGGACCTCGGGCGCCGCGGCACCCGCCAGCGGGTGGGGCTGTCCCGCCCACGTCTCGTCCGCCCGGGGGGCGGGGTGGGTGTCGAACAGCGTCCGCTTCTTCAGGTTGACCAGCAGGTCGGTGCCGTTGGCCAGGATCCGGGCGCGACTGCCCAGCGCCGCCAGCAGCTCGCTCGCCTCCCGTAGCGTGGTCGGCTCCATCACCTCGAAGGGGGGGAGGATCACGGTGGCTCTCCTTCCATGGCTCCCGGTGGCCCCTTCCGGGGGGCTCGCGGACGCCGCGGGGGGGATATCTTGGCCAGCCGGCCGCGGGGGAGTCAATCGGTGAGAGAAGGGCGGCTCACCCGCCGAAGGCCGGCAGGATGATCTCGATGCGGTCGCCGTTCTCGACCTTCACCTCGCCCAGCCGCTGCTTGCGCACGTATTCGCCGTTGCGCTCGACCATCGCGATCGCCACCGGCTCCCCCCGTTGCTCCAGGAGCTGAGCCAGCGTCAGGCCGGCGGGGATCGTCTCGGCGAGTCCGTCGATGGTGACCCTGATGGTGTCCGTCTCGGGCATCGTTCGTTCGTTGAAAGGTAGCACACGCGCGCGCGAGCGGCGTTGGGCGTCGCGCCCACGGTCGAGATTTTCCGAGTCTGGTTGAAATACCCCGTCCTCCGCACCGTAGACGGGCCACCCCGACGCGAGGTGGTGTGGTGCCCCTGCATTCGAGCGACGTGGGTGGGTTCAGTTGCCGGCACCTGCCGGTCGGTAGCAACCCGCCCCGTTCGGGCTGCCGGCCGCGCCGGATATCCCGAACGCTTGTTCATGAATATGAATTCACGTTCTTGAATCCATGTTCATTCGCCCCTACAATCATCCGGGGTTCGATCGGGGAGAGGGCATCGGGGGCCGCGGCCGACGGAACGGAGGTCGGGCGTTGACCGACGAAGCCGACGCGCGCCGCCAGGATCGCCGCGCCAGGGAGCGCCAGCGGGTCCGCGAGGACATCATGGACGCGGCCCTGGGCGTGTTCGTCCGGGCCGGGTACCACGAGGCGGCGGTGGAGGACATCGCCCGCGAGGCGGGGTACTCCACCGGCGCGCTCTACAACTACTTCCGCAACAAACAGGATCTCTTCGTGCAGCTCGTGGAGCGGGTCTTCACCCAGATCCGCGACCGCGTCGGCGGGATCCTCGCCAGCGAGGGCAGCTTCGAGCCCCGGTTCGACGCCCTGCTCGAGGAGACCGCGGCCATCGTCTCGGACATGGCCGGCGTACACGGGTTTCTCTTCGATCCCCAGTCCCACGCGGGCTTCGCTTCGGACGAGCTGCACGAGTTCATGGAGCGGGAGTTCTGGAGCCTGCTCGACCAGATCTCGGACCTGATGCAACAGGGGATCGACGAGGGACGCCTGCGGGAGCAGCCGAGCTTCCTGGCGGCCCACGCCTTCATGGGCCTGGCCTCCCACTTCGCCCGCGGGCTGGTGATGCCCCGCAGCGGTGAGGAGGACAAGTTGACCCCGGAGCTCTACGTGGCGCTCGTCCGGGGGTACTTCCTCGATGGCGCCGGCGCGGCGCCCATCTCACCGGAAGGGGCTGGCCCGTGAGAAAGCACTCGACCGAGACTGCGCCAAGACGCAGGAAAGAAGCAGGAGGACCCATGTCCGTCCGATGGATGGTGCCGCTGTTCCTGGCGCTGGTCGTGGCCCCACCCGCCGCGGCTCGAACCCTGACCGTGGATCAGGCGGTCCAGCTCGCGGTGGACCACAGCTTGACCATCGACGCCGCCGAGTACGGCGAGCAGCGGGCCCAGGCCGAGGCGACCGAGGCGCTGCTGCAGTTCTTCCCGAGGGTCTCGGCCACGGCGTCGTACACCCGACTCGATCCCGTGCCCTACGTCGAGTTCGACACCAGCGAGTTCCTGGGCGGGGACACGGGCGGCGGCTGCGACAACATCGACCCGGAGACCCTGCCCCCCGGCTTCACCGAGGAGATGGCCAGGGACTTCTGCGAGATGATGATGGGCTGGTTCGCCATGGACACCGGCGACACGGCCGAGGCCCAGCGCATCGAGATGGGCCGGGCGGACAACTACGCCGTCGGAGGCAGCCTGGAGCAGATCGTCTTCGCCGGCGGCGCGTTGCACCAGTCCCGCGCCGGGTCGATGGACCTGCTGCGCGCCAGCACCGAGCAGGTGCGGCTCGCGCGGCACCAGACCGCCTTCGACGCCGAGCAGGGATTCTACGGCCTGGTGGCCGCCCGGCGGGCCACCGAGATGACGGGCGAGGCGGTGGAGCTGGTCGAGGCCTACGTCACCGACCTGAGCAACCTCTCCGAGGTGGGGATGGCCAGCCGGGCCGACCTCATGGCTGCCGAGGTACAGCTGAGCCAGGCCAAGCTCGACGATCTGCGCATGTCGCACATGGCGCGGCTGGCCGAGACCGCGTTCCGGGTGATGCTCGGGCTGCCCAGGGGCGAGGAGATCGACCTGCAGATGGACGAGGCGATCCCGGTGGACGACCTGCCCCGGGACCGGGACGCCCTGGTGGCCCTGGCGCTGACCCGCCGGCCCGAGGTGGCGGCCATGAACCACACCCTCGACGGGATGAAGCACTACTCCAACGCCGCGTGGGCGTCGTGGCTGCCCGCGGTGGTGCTGGTCGGCAACCTCAACGCCCAGAACCCCGACTACTCGGCCCAGCCCGAGTGGATGTTCACCGCCAACATGACCGCCGCGCTGAGCTGGTCCATCTGGGACCGGGGCGCGGCGCTGCAGAAGAACCGAGCGGCCCGGGCGTCGATGCGCCAGCTAGAGGCCCAGCGGGATCTGCTGGCCGAGATGCTGGACGTGGAGATCGAGGCGGCTCTGTCCTCCTTCGACGAGGCCGTGCTGGAGCTGGAGGTGGCCCAGGGCGGGCTCGCGGCCGCGAAGGAGAGTTACCGCCTGGAGCAGGAGCGATTCCAGGAGGGGGTGGCCAACAACACCCAGCTCCTCCAGTCCCAGACCGAACTGCACGGCGCCGACATGGCGGTCCTGCAGGCCGAGACCCAGATGCGAATCTCCCACGCCGCCCTGCGCAAGGCGGTGGGCGTGGAGCCGGAGGTGACCCGATGAGACGGCAGTGGATGCGGTGGTTGGTTGCGATCGGACTGGCGCCTGCGGCGATGGCCGGACTCTCCGGATGCGAGGCCATGGGATTTGCCCCCCAGGAGGTGGAGGAGGTCGGAGCGCTGGTCGAGGTGGATCCCGTCCAGCGCGGCGAGCTCATCCGGACCCTGGAGCTGGCCGGGACCGTGGACGCCGGCAAGTCGATCAAGATGGTCCCGGACATGCCCGGCAAGGTGAAGAACCTCCCGGTCCAGGTGGGGGACGAGGTCAGCAAGGGCCAGATGCTGGCCCAGCTCGACATCGACATGGCGGTCCTGCAGCGTGATCAGGCCAGGGCCGCGGTGCGACTGGCGGAGCTGGGTCTCTCCCAGGCCGAGACCGAGTTCGGCCGCGCGGAACGCCTCCACGGATCCGGCTCCCTGACGGAGCAACAGTTCGACCAGGCCCGGACCGGCCTGGAGATGTCCCAGCAGCAGCTGGCACAGGCCAAGGCCGCCGCGGGACTCGCCTCGGAGCAGATCAGCGGCGGAGAGCTGCGCGCGCCCTTCCCCGGGGTCGTGACCTCGGTGGGGTGTGAGGAGGGCGAGTACTTCAACACCATGGGCATGTCGATGTCCGGGGGCGGACCGGTGCTGGTGGGCCTGGTCAACCTGGACACGGTCCGGGTCGATCTGCAGGTCGCCGACAAGGACGTGGCGCGGGTCCAGGAGGGGATGCGGGTCCAGATCCACGTGGACGCCGTCGAGGATCAGCTGGCCGCGGGGGGCCTCGAGGGAGAGGTCATCAGCGTGGGTCTGGCCGCCGATCCGATGACCCGCACCTTCCCCGTGCGAGTCGTCGCGGACAACCCGGGTCACCTCGTCCGGGCGGGCATGCACTCCCGGGTTCTGCTGGTCCTCGAGTCCAAGGACGACGCCCTGTCGGTGACCGAGGAGGCCCTACGAACCATGGAGGGGCAGTCGTACGTGATGGTCGCCGTCGGAGATCGGGCCAAGCGGGTGGACGTGGCCACGGGTCTGGTGGCGGACACGGGCATCGAGATCCTCGAGGGTCTCGACGGGAGTGAACAGGTGATCACCAAGGGCAACTTCGGCCTCCCGGACGACGCCCTGATCGAGGTGGCCAAGTGAAAGTCACCGACTTTTCGGTCGACCGGCCGGTCACCATCGCGATGATCGTGATGATCGTCGTGGTGGTGGGCGTGATCGCGCTGTCGCGGCTCGGCATGGACATGATGCCGGACATCGACTTCCCGACGCTGTCGATGATGGTGCGCTACCCCGGCGCCCAGTCCGAGGAGCTCGAGGCGGTGGTGGCCAAGCCCTACGAGGCGTCCATCGCGTCGGTCAAGGGCGTCAAGAAGGTCCAGACCATCTCCCAGGAAGACGTCTGCTACATGCTGATCGACTTCGTCTGGGGCACGGACCTGGACGCGGCGGCGGCGGACATACGCGAGACGGTCTCGTGGATCGAGCCGTACATGCCCGACGACGTGGAGTCGCCGATCCTGATCAAGTTCAGCCTCTCCTCGATGCCGCTGGCGTTCTATGGCGTCACCGGTCTCGAGGACGTCGTGCTGATGAAGAAGATGATGGAGGACGTGGTCCAGCCGCGGATGGAGCGGCTGGATGGCGTGGCCCAGGCGGCCTTCTTCGGCGGGCGAGAGCCGGAAGTCCAGGTGCGCCTGGACCGGGCGGCGATGGAGGGCACCGGGGTCAGCCCGGATCAGGTGATGATGGCCCTGGCCTACCAGAACCTCAACATGCCGGCCGGCCGCCTGATCACCGACCGAAAGGAGGAGCTGCTCCGCACCACGGGCATGTTCCACAGCCTGCGGGACGTGGAGAACACCGCCGTGGGCATGTCCATGGCCACCGGCGCGCCGGTGCGGCTGGACGCCATCGCCGACGTCGAGTGGGGCCTGCGGGACGTGCGCAACACCGTGCGCTCCGACGGCATGGACTCGCTGATGTTCATGGTCACCAAGGAGTCGGGGGCCAACCCGCTGCAGGTCCGCCGGGCCTACATCGAGGAGATGGAAGAGGTCAGCAAGCTGATCCCCGAGGAGATCGACTTCGGGCTGCTGTTCGACATGGGCCTGGTCATCGAGACCATGGGCAAGTCCGTGGCCCAGAGCGGGACCATCGGCGCCCTGCTGGCCGTGGTGATCATGTTCCTGTTCCTGCGCAACATCCGACCCACGGCGACCATCGCGACCGTCATCCCGCTGAGCCTGCTGGCGACCTTCATCCCGATCTACGTCTCCGGCGACACCCTCAACGTGATGACCATGGGCGGGCTGGTGCTGGGCATCGGCATGCTGGTGGACAACGCGGTGGTGGTGATCGAGAACATCTTCCGCCACCTGGAATCGGGGGAGGACCGGAAGAAGGCCGCCAAGACAGGGGCGGGGGAGGTGGGGTCGGCGATCATCGCCTCGACCCTGACCACGGTGGTGGTGTTCCTGCCGATCGTGCTCGGCGGCGGGCTGGCCGCGCGGCTGGCCCAGGGGCTGGCGCTGACCGTGGCGGCGGCGCTGTTCGCGTCGCTGTTCGTGGCCCTGACCATCGTACCGATGCTGGCGTCGGTGTTCTTCTCCAACGGCAAGGACCGCAAGAAGAAGCCCCGGCTGCAACTGTTCGCGCGTTTCCGCGGCCTCTACCGAGGCCTGCTGACCTGGTGCGTGGGCCACCGCTGGGTGGCCGTGGGCGGGGTGATCCTGTTGCTGCTGCTCACCCTGGGCACCACCCCCTTCATCGGCGGCGAGTTCATGCCGTCCTCGGACGCGCCGATCGTGATGGCCAAGATCTCCTTCCCCATCGGCACCTCGATGGAGGAGACCGCGGCGGGGGCGTCCCGGGTCGAGGCGTTGCTTCGCCAGTATCCGGACGTCCAGACCGTGGGCGCCCTGATCGGGGTCGACGAGAACGACCCGACGGCGGGTATGTCGGCCACCAACCCGGCGGGAGTACACGAGGCCGTGCTGTTCGTCCGGCTGCAGGAGAAGCAGGACCGGGTCTACGGCACCCCCGACGACTTCACCGCCGAGGTGCGCGAGCACCTGCCCGACGTGGCGGACATGCGGGTCGAGTTCTTCAGCATGGACGCCCAGATGGGCGGCGCGTCGGCGCCGGTGGACATCAAGATCTACGGCCAGGACATGGCGGTCATCGACGAGTGGTCCGACCGTGTCGCCGAAACCATCGCCGAGATCGAGGGCGTGGTCGACGTGGACAAGACGCTCAAGGTCGCCAAGCCCGAGCGCCACATCGTCATCGACCGCGAGAAGGCGTCCTCCTACGGGCTGACCGTGGGCCAGGTCGCGGGCTCGATCAAGACCGCGACGCTGGGGACGGTGGCGAGCCGCTACCGGGAGAGCGGCGAGGAGTACGACATCCGCGTCCGCTACGACGAGCACTTCCGGGACACCGAGGCCGCGCTGAACCAGATCCTGATCTCGCTCCCGGCCGGGGGCACGGTCCCGCTGGCGCAGATCGCGACGCTGGAGCCCGGACTGGGACCGGTGAAGATCACCCGCGAGGACCAGAACCGCCGGTTCTCGGTCACCGCGAACATCGAGGACGCCGACCTGGGCACCATCATGCGCAAGGTCACCGCGTCGCTGGCCCCGATCCAGGCCCAGATGCCCCCGGGGTACTCCATCGAGTACGGCGGCGAGTACGAGGACATGATGGAGGCCTTCGGCCAGCTGGTCCTGGCCCTGCTGCTGGCGATCCTGCTGGTCTACATGGTCATGGCGAGCCAGTTCGAGAGCTTCGCCCAGCCGTTCACGATCATGTTCACCATGCCGCTGGGGCTGATCGGTGTGATCTGGATCTTCCTGCTCACCGGCACCAACCTCTCTGTCGCGTCCTTCATCGGAGTGATTCTCCTGGCCGGGATTGTGGTGAACAACGGCATCGTGATGCTCGACTACATCCGCCAGCTGCGTCGGGAGGGGATGGAGCTGCGGGAGGCGGTGATCGAGGGGGCCACCGTGCGCCTGCGGCCCGTCATGATCACCTCGCTCACCACCATCTTCGCCATGGTCCCGATGGCCGTCAGCCGCGCCGAAGGCTCCGAGTCCATGGCCCCCATGGCCCTCACCGTCATCGGCGGCCTCGCCGCCGCGTCGGTCTTCACCCTGATCATCGTCCCGGTCGCCTACACCCTGGTCGACGGCCTCGCCGT
>CAZITQ010000241.1:0-13791 GCA_964542165.1 uncultured Rickettsiales bacterium | reverse complement strand
CGCGGGTGCCCAGCCATCGACTCACCTGGATGCCCACGCAAGGGAGGCAGTTCAGTCTGGACCGGTTTCCCGCCTGGGCGACCTGGGGTAATTCCCGCTCGACGCCGGTGAGGGGACGGGGCTAGAGTCGCCGCCGGACACCATGGAACCGGCGGACGCGGCCTCTGGGCGCAACAAGCGGGCTCGCTACCGCGTCGCCGTGCAGCGCGGAGCCCCGATCAACGTCAGCGTCGTCGGCGAGGACCGGTTGGTGGCCTGTGAGCTGACCGACATCAGCTCCACGGGTTGCGGCTTCCTGGTCGCCCGGCGGGATGCCCGAGATTGGGAAGAGGGGGGGGTGCTCGATCTGCGTTTCACGGCTTCCGGACAAGGCCACGCCGTGGCGACCCTGGCGACCCTCCACAGGCTCCAGCAGCTAGGCGGTCGGGTGAGCGTGGGGGTGGAGTTCCTGGATCTGGCCGGGCTCTACTCCCAGCTCACGGCCCGCACCTGGGTCTTCTTCAACCGCCGCCGAGCGTACCGCGTCACCCCGCTGAAGGCGCCGGGCACGCGGGTGGAGCTGTGGGCGGCGGCAGCCCGCCGCCGTCGGAGGATCCGGAGCTGGTCAGCGGGTGGGTCAACCCCCTCAAGGAGCGCCCCCTGCCGGACACCCGGCTGTACGTGGAGAAGGGGCCCACGTCCCTGCCCCAGTACCTGTTCGTGAACAAGAAACCCTTCGTCCTGGGCGCACAGGCAGGCGACGCGGACCACGTGATCGACCTGGCGACCATCAGCGGCAAGCACGCCTCGATCCTGCTGTACCCGCTCGGCGACGTGTTCGTGGTCGACCACTCCACCAACGGCACCTTCGTCGACGGCCAGCGGATCCCCAAGGAGAAGCGGGTCAAGGTGGCCCCCGGCCAGGTGATCGGCCTGGCCAAGGTGGTCGAACTGCGGCTGGATCAGCCGGGAGCCAAGGACGGCAAGGCCCCCGACACACCACCGCCGAGCCCAGCCTACGGGGCGCAAGCTCCCCCGTCGGGACCGCCCCCTGGCGCCGCCCCGACGCCGCCTCCGGCGGGGCCGCCCCCCGGTGGACCGCCTCCGGGCCCTCGCCCCAAGTCCAAGACGGTCTTCGACCCGGTCGGCGCCGGCGGCCTGCCCGAGCCTGGGGGGGCGCCCGCAGCACGCCCGGCGGGTGGTGCGCCCAAGGGTCGCCCCAAGTCCAAGACCATCTACCAGCCGGTGAAGAAGGACGGCGACGAGTGACGGTGGTTCCGACCCCTCCAGGAAGGAAGCACGCGTGAACGTGCTCCCGACGATCTTGCTGGCACTGACCGCGGCGGCCCCGGCCCCCGGCAGCGAGATCGTCGTGATCCTGGACAACAGCGGATCCATGGCCCAGGAGTGGCAGTTCTCGGTCAACGGCGTGTCCAGAACCGTGCCCCCCAGCGATCCCGAACGGCTGGCCGTGCTGGGGGCGCTGGTGGTCGACGCCCTGGACGAGGGATCGGACGACAAGGTCACGGTCATCGGCTTCGGCAAGACCGAGACCGCGACGCCGCCGTCCACTGTGACCCACGCCGACATCCGCTCGTGGCCCTACCACCCGACCCTGTTCCGCAAGCCCCTGGAGCAGGCCAAGGCGATCTTCGCCGCGTCGGATCGCAAGACCAAGGTCCTGCTGTTCTTCACCGACGGCACCCCCAACGACATCGCCGACGTGACGGAGATGAGGAGCGTCTTCGACCCGGCCGAGCACCCGGACGTGGACGTGATCGCCGTGGGCCTGTTCGGCGACGAGCGCATCGCCGAGATCGGGTCCCTGATGCTCCGCGCCCTGGTCCACGATCCCTCCGAGGGGAGCGGCGACTTCGTGGAGGTGGACAATCCCCGGGAGATCGTCGGGGCCTTCACCAACGGCTACGCCCGGGCCATCGGCTCGAGGGCCGAGACGCTCACCCTGGGCGAGGGCAAGAGGCACTCGATCCCGGTGGGCAAGTACGTGTCCGAGGTGATCGTGGTCGCCGTCTCCGAGAAGCCGGGTCGGGCGTTCTCCGCCGAACTCTCGGGGCCCGACGGGGCGGTGCCCGTGCTGGGCCAGGGTGACAACGGCTGCCCCCTGCACATCGCCGGACCCGAGATCTGCGGCGGGGCCCGTCGTCACTACCAGGTGTTCCGCTCCGACAACGACCCGTCCAAGCGCAGCGAGTGGACGCTGTCGGTCCCGTCGTCCCCGACCCAGGTCGAGGTGGGCGTGATCCTGCGCTACGACCTGCTGGCGGACCTGATCGTCGAGGGCCCGGTGGCATCGGGCCAAACCGTGCCCCTCGAGGCCCGGCTCCTGTTCCGCGGCCAGCCCTTCGACGACGAGGTGTTCTTCGGCGCCGACAACTTCACGGCCCGCGTCGAGGTGGACGGCCAGACCGTCCCGCTGACCCACGCCGGGGGCGGGAGCTTCCGGGGCGAGTGGATCCCCACGATGCGGGAGGCCGACGAGTCGGTGGTGGTCGAGGCGGTGTTCGAGAACGACTGGATGCGCAAGAGCGACATGATGTCGGTGGTGGTCCAGCCGCCGCCCTACATCCTGGAGCTGGCCCAGGACTCGCTGACCCTGGACCCGATCCCCGCCCGCTGGAGCCGCGAGGAGCTGTGCGTGACCCTCGACCTGAGCCGGTCGCGGGACATCGAGGACGTGGAGCTGGAGTGCAGCGTGGCGGACTGGCCCCTGGGGGTCCGCTTCACCTGCGAACGCCAGGACCCCCACACCCTGGCCGTGTGCGGTTCCACCCACCACTGGTGCTGCGGCAAGGACGGTCAGGTGCAGGTCCAGGTCAAGGGTCCGGGGGCCGCCACACCGCGGACCTCGGCCACCGTGCCGACGACCTACCGGGTGGAGGGGGCGGGATTCCTGCTCTGCCACTGGCTGATCTGGCTGACCATCGCCGCCCTGCTGTTCCTGGCCTGGTTCCTGTACGGCTGGATCCGGCCCCACAACTTCGAGCCCACGCTGGCCGTGACGGTGGCGGGTTCCCAGCAGGGGCTGCGGCGGGCCGGGGAGCAGATCCTCCGGGAGCTGCCCGGCGGCAAGCGGGGGTTCTACCGCAACGCCAAGCTCTGCCTCAACGGGGCGGGCGACGTGCTGCGAAAGCCGGCCAAGGCGGCCCTGGTCCTCGAGGCCGGTCCGTCGGGGCACACGGCATTTCGCAAGGCGGCGGGACTGGAGTACAGGGACCGGCGGACGCGCAAATGGAAGGCGATCCCGCCCGAAGAGCTGACAGATGGATACAATCCGAGCGTGATATACCGACTCGGCGATCTCTACGTGAAATTCACAGGTTAGCAGGGAGTGAACCATGGGTTTGATCGCTTCCGAGAAGTTCAAGCCGTGCCTCTTCGTCGGACTCGGGGGCAACGGGGGCAAGATCGTCGACCAGATGGCCGGACGGCTGCGACGGCACCCCCACTGGGACCGGATCAAGGAGCTGACGCACTTCCTGGTCATCGACACCAACAAGGACGACCTGGACAAGCACAGGCAGGTACCCCCTGACTGCCGCTTCCTGGTCTCGTCCTTCGACAACGCGTCCTACGTGGCCCGCAAGCGGGGGTTGGCTCAGAACCCCGCGGATCCGATGGTCACCCAGTGGATCCCGGACGACTACCGCTTCCGCACGACCCAGGGCGCGGGGGCGGGACAGATCCGTCTGGAGAGCCGTCTGCGGCTCTACTACAACCTGGAGGACGACCGGGCGGCCATCCGCCGCAAGGTCAACCAGATGCTCCAGGACTGCTCCGCGAGGGAGAACCCCTGGCGGGACAACGAGGACCGAGTCGTCCGCGTCCTGATCTACTGCTCCATCGCCGGCGGCACGGGCTCGGGCGGGTTCCTGCCCATGGCCTATCTCTTCCGCCGCATGGTGGCCGACGACGGCTGGGGGCGCCCCAGCGTGTCCGCGTTCCTGTCGCTGCCGACCACCTTCCTGCAGAAGGTCAAACCCCAGCTCCACGACGACATCAAGGCCAACGGCTACGCCGCGCTCAAGGAGCTGGAGTTCCTGACCCGGCAGCTGGGCTACCCCGGCGGCATGGACCGGATCCGCTTCCACTACGATCCGGGCGCCCTGGACGAGTCGCGGCACCACATCTCCGACCGGCCCTTCGATCTGGCCTACCTCATCGACCAGCCGGCAGACATGTCCATCGACCGCTACGAACACGCGGTGGCCGACGCCTCGTTCTTGCAGATCTTCTCGCCCCTGCTGGGACACCAGGCCGGGGAGTACGACAACTACGAGAAGCACCAGAAGCAGCTGGCGTCGGGTCACTTCTCGGTCCACTACGGCTCCTTCGGCACCGCCCTCTTGCAGCTTCCCAGAAACGACGTGGTTCGCTACGCGGGCCTGCGCTACGTGGCCCGCGCCTTCCGCGAGTACCTCTGCTTCGGGGGGGATCACCCCGACTTCAAGGTGCCCTACGGGGATCCCGCCTTCGAGCGCCTGTCGCCCGACGAGAAGAACAAGCGCATCGACGACAAGTTCGTGGGGTACGTCGGCTTCCGACGCGACGAGGAGGTCAAGGCCGAGGAGAAGGGCGTCTTCACCGCCATCATGGAGGAGAACGAGGAAGCCCGGTTCGACGACGATCCCGAGGACGAGGACGAGTTCGACAGCGGCGCCGGGGGTGGCAAGCTGGTCCAGGGATTCCAGGCGCTCCTGGACGAGACCTTCGCCAAGCTCACCGAGCTGGTCGACGTGCCCGACTTCAAGATCCAGGAGATCTCCGAGGGCAACCCCTCCATCACCCGCCAGATCAACGAGCTTCGCAGGGCCTACAAGCGCTCCCGCGGCAAGGTCATGGGCGAGTACCTGAGCTCGATGCGGACGCAGCTGAAGACCGGCTCCTTCCTCGAGGGGTTCTTCCGCCGGCACGACGCCAACCCCATCTCCCAGCGGCTGTTCCTGATCAAGCTGCTGCGGCGGGACGCCATCGTGCCCTTCCCTGACCCGGAGGAGGGTCGCTTCCTGCTGCAGACCGGGATGCGCTTCGACCTGGACGCCGAGGACGTCAAGCAGCGGGCGGGCAAGATCAACTCCGATCTGGCGACCGTGGCCGAACAGGGCATGTTCAAGCGCCTGGTCGACCGGGAGAACAAGGCCTTCAATGCGTCCAAGCGCAAGGCCATCGGGTACCTCAACGAGCTCTCGCAGGACCAGATCGAGAGCCTGCAGCGGGAGTTCTGGCAGAGCTTCCTCGACGAGCTCAAGCACGTGTGCGATCAGGCGCTGGCCGCCTTCCGCACCGTGGCCGAGATCGCCGACACCCGGGCCCGGGAGGCCGAGTCTGCCACCGAGAGCTTCCGCAAGGACCCGGCGATCTTCCCCGACTCCGACGTGGCCCAGTACTACCTGGACGCGGAGGTGCTGCGGGACGACCGGCGCCGGGATCGGCTGTGGCACATCCTGTTCCTGCACCAGCTGGATCGTGCGTCCTACTTCAAGACCGACGACATCTTCCCCCTGGTGACCGCGGCCTTCCAGCCCAGGCGGGACACGGACGGTCAGGTACGGGCCCGGGACGCCTCGGAGATCGTCGAGGAGGTACAGCTGGGCCTGGAGGACAAGGCCCGCGAGATCTACATGCGGGCCCTGGGCCCCAAGGGCATGAACCTGACCCTGCACAGCGGCCTGGAGCTGGAGCAGCGCTACATCACGCTGCTGGACCGGGGTGCGGACATCGACGAGTTGCGCCGCACCGCCAAGCTGGACGACGAGGTGATGGCCGTGCCCGCCGAGCAGGTTCGCCGGGGCATCGAGGACAAGCTCAAGCGGGTGGCCGACGAGTGTGTCCTGCTGGCCCACATCGACGCCATCCAGCGGGACGATCCCACCGTGACCCCCGCCGACGTGCTCTACGCCGGCCTGGCCGAGCAGTACGACTCGGACGAGGAGGATTCGCTCGGGCAGATCCTGCGGGGCACCGTGTCGGGGTTGAACTTCGTCAGCGGATGGAGCGAGCCGGACGCGCTGGTCCTCTACCGGGCGGTGCTGGGCATCCCGGTGTACTTCTACAAGAACGTGCAGGGGGAGCTCTACCCGTCGTACCGCAAGAAGTACGCCGATCCCCACCGGACCTACCCGCTGCATATCGAGGCGGTGTGGGAGAAGGACCCGGGCATCCCGAACCTGGATCCGGTGGAGATCCGCCGGGACGAGGAGGCGCGGCAGGCCCAGGCCGCCGCCCAGCGGGCGGCCGCCGATCGCGGTGGGCGCGTGCGCTCCTTCACCCTGTGCAACCTCTTCGGCTCGGTGGTGGCGTCCGACGAGGGGTACGCCTGGTCCTACGAGGGCGTCACCCAGGCCCTGGGCGCCGATCGGGCCCAGGCCTTCACCGCCTTCGAGGCCATGCGGCCCATGCAGCGCGACGTGCTGATCGAGGCCGCCGTGGCCGCCTGGCGCACCCGCATGGGCGAGCGCCGATCGCGGGACGCCTTTGCCGACGAGCTGCAGTCCCACCTCAAGAAGATCCGCACGGCGCTGTTCAAGGCCGGGGCGGACTACCGGGAGGCGGAGGAGAAGTTCATCGAGGAGGAGCTGACCGTCATCGAGGACCTGATCCGGCGGGCGGGCGAAGGCGACGTGGACCCGGAGCTGCCGGGGCGCGACTGATCCGTGACTGCGGTCGTCTACCCCACCGTGACCCTCGGCGTCGCCGGCTTCGGCGGCAGGGTGGTCCAGCGTATGCAGGACGCCCTTGACCGGGACGAGCCCATGCTGCGGTCCGTGTCCTGCGACGCCGCGGAGGTGGGGACGCAGCTGCATGCCTCCCTGGACACCCTGTTGCGCGCCGGAACGCTGGGGACGACCCAGCTCACCGAACCGCGCCTGGACCTGATGGCGTTCATGCTGGGCCTGCACGGGGATCCGGGGGACATCGTCGGCGTCTGCGACCAGGCTGCGCGGGTCGTGGGCGAGCGCTACGGCGCCCTGTTCCCGGCCAACCGGCCGCCGGAGCAGCGCACGGCGGTGCTCCACCTGGTGGTCGTGGTCCCTCCCATGACGGCCTCCTCCTTCGGCGACGTCCTGGGACGCCTGCAGGCCCTGGAACGGTGGGCCGCGGACTCGCCGCCCTATCCGCTGCTGAGCCGGGTCTGGCTGCTTTCGATCCATTCCCGGGCCGGCGTGCTGTCCGCCGAGGACGCCGAGCGCAGCTGTGCCGCCTTCGGGGTCGCCATGCTGGGCTCGGGTGCCCGGGAGGACGACGCGGTGGGCCACCGCCTCGCGCCCCATCGGCACGGCGAGGGGCTGTTCAGCTTCCTCTCGGCGGCCTCCCTGACCCTGCCCCGCGAACGGCTGCGACGTTACGCGTCGACCCGCGCGGTCTACGACGGCTTGTCGACCCTGGTGACCCGGGTGGAGCAGGAGGCCGATCCGACCATCGCCCTGGGAGCGGTCAACTCCCTGCGCCACGAGAACTGGGTCGAGCCCTTCGCCGACGGGGAGGCGGCCCAGCGCTGTCGGCAGATGTCCGCCGGCCTGGCGGGGGCCACCGGGGGAATCCCGGACCGGCCCAAGGCCCGTCCCTTCGACGAGCCCGACAACATCCGGGCCCGCTATCCGGTCCTGTTCCGGCCCGCGACCCAGGTCCGCGAGGCGAGCCAGACCGACATCGGCAACCTCAACTCGATGATCGAGGGGCTCGACAAGGCCGAATCCGCCGCTCTGGCCGAGATCGAGGGCGGGATCGAGCGGGTCTTCCACGGCAAGCTGGGCCAGGCCACCGGGCTGCAGGAGCTGCCCGTGGTCTACAAGGGGCTCTCCCAGGTCCGAGACGCTCTGATGGATTCGGACCGGGAGGACACGGCGATCCTCCGCGGTGACGAGGGGCCGGCCGACGAACAGGACCCCCTGCGGGAGGAGCTGGAGGAGGCCCTCGAGGCGCTACCGTCGCGGCGGATGCTGTTCGCGGTGGCCTCTACCCTGGGGGCCACCCTGACCGGCCTGTGCCTGGTCCTCGGCCTGGGGCTGGCCGGCGAGCTGATGAACTGGGTCGCCGAGACCTACCCCACGTCGGATTGGGCCCATCCGGCCTGGAGAGGGCGGCTGGCGGTCCTGGTCTGGCTGCTGGCCCTGGCCGCCGGCCCGCTGTTCGCCGGGGTCGTCGCCCGCGTCCTCGGAGCGAGGACCCGTCGAGGCGCCACCTGGGCCCTACAGCAGCGGGCCGATGCGGTGACCGACCTCTGGCGGCGGGGTGGGGGAGGGGAGCCCGGACGCCAGGCCGAGTCCCAGCTGCGCCAGCGCCGCCTCCGGGTGCGGCGCGGGGCCATCGTGGCCCTGCAGAGGGCGCGCGAACACCTGGAGGCCACCCGACGCACCCTCATCGGCTCCAGGGACGCCGCGCGTCAGCGGATGCGGGACATGGGAGTCACCGCCCGCGCCGACGCCGCCCTGGACGACCTGAGCAACCTGCTGGGGGAGACCCACCCCCTGCACCAGCCCCTGCTGCCCATGGCGGCGGTGGGGCGCTGGGTCCGATCCTGTAGGGAGATGGCCGACCCAGAGGTCTGGTCCAACCGCCTGCTGGAGTCGTCCTGGCCCGCCGATGGCCTGCTGGTCGACGTGCCCTGCGGAGACGAGGCGCAGCTGGAGGAGCTGGGCCGCGAGCAGACGCGGCCGCTGGCGACCCGAAACCTGTTCCAGGAGCCGTTCGCCGCCGACGCAGCCGCGTCCACGGTGGCCACCTTCGCGACCAACGCGCCCCTGGCCCTGTCCGAGCCCACCACACCCCAGGACGTGCACGGCGATCCGGTGCGCGGTCTGAGACCCGGCGAGATGATCGCCGTGGCTCCGATTGCCGGTCGCAGCAAGCTGGAACCGGCGCTGGAGAGCTGCCCGGTCGACCTGCCCGTGCTGTGGACCGACTCCAGGGTCGAGCGGGTGATCTTCCTGAGGACCTGGGAAGGGTTCGAGCTGGCCCAGCTGGCCCGGGGAATGGGGTTCGGCAGATGAGCGAGCTCGTCGGCCAGCTGGTCAACGCGCTGTCGGAGCTCGTGTGGGACTCCGCCGGCGTCCGGCTGAAGATCGTGCTGTGGGCCGTGCTGTGGCTGCCCGCGCTGCTGTCTCCGCTGGTGGGCTGGCTGTTCGCGATGCTCCTGGCACCGCCCGGCCGGGGTTCCCGCTGGCGCCGGGGCGCCGAGGCCCTCGGCTGGGCCCCCGCCGTCGCCCTCGCCCTCGCCCTGCTGCTGCGCTTCGTGGTCTTCGCTGCCGGCGGTGGCGGTGGAGGACCGGCGGTGTGGCTCGACGCCCTGTCGGGGCTGGACTCGGCGTCCGCGGTGCGCTGGAACCTGGCCGCGGCGCTGGTGCCGGTGTCCCTCGGCTACGCCCTGTTCTTCCCGCTGGTCTGCGTGGGGACCGGCGTGGCCAACCGGATGCGCCGCCGGTCACGCGCCTACCGGGTACCCCTGGGCCTCTTGGTCGCGGCGGTGACCCTGGTGGGCAGCCTGGTGAGCCTGATCGGGCTGCTGTGGGTGTTCTACGACATGGACAGTCAGTCCAGCCACGCCCTGCTGGACGCCATGGCCCTGCTCCCCATCGCCCTGATCGCCTGGGCGATCTGGGCGGCGACCAAGTGGGAGCCCCTGGAACAGCGCCAGCGGGCGGACCGGGCCGCGCCGGTCCAGGTCCAGGCCGGGCTGGACGTGGTCGCCCTGTGGCGCTCCATCGGCGTGCTCCCCCGGCAGGGGAGGGCCCTGGACAAACGCGAGGGCGTCCGCGCCGCCGGTCCCATGGTGGGGGCCGCGGCCGCCGCCTGGCGCCACGCCGGCGCCCCGGGCGCTCCCCCCGGCGCCCTGGATGCCCTGTTCGATGCCTGGCGGGAGCCCGATCGGGGCTGGCTGGTCCCCGATCTGCCCGACCCCACCGAGCGCCTGTTCCTGGCGTCGGCGCTGCTGCTCGCGATCCGGGAACACGGCATCCCCTGCCTGGTGGTCACCGATCGCCCCGAGGAGCTGTGCCGCGAGCTGGAACAGGCCATGCACAAGTCCGGGGCCTGGTCCTGCGGCCCCCTGGTCGCGGGGGCCGAGGCCCTCAGGTCTGCCTTCGCCGGGGGACAGCTGCCGGCTGCGGCCTTCCTGGACGTGACCGACCTGTCGGCGGACGGGATCCGGACGCTGGCGGGCAGGCGCAGCGACACGGGGGCGCTGTGGACCCGCGGCGTGGGGCTGGTGTTCCTGTCACGGGTCGACCGGGGGACTCCCCTGGAGGTCACCCACAGGGCCTTCGTGCTCCAGCGGCTGGGGCTGGCCCTGCGGGCCCGGGAGGCGCGCTGGTCGGTGCTGGCCACGGGGTTCGGCGGCAACCGCTCCCGCGCGCTGGTGGACAAGGCGTTCCCGGGCATCACGGTGCGCAACGTCCCGCTGGCCCCCCGGACCTCGGCGGACGTCCAGGTCTGGCTGGCGGATCCCCGGTTCTACGACCGGGGCGGCGATCCCTGGGTCAAACGTGCCGCCGCGCCCGTGGTGCAGGAGCAGCGCCGGGTCTCGGTGGGCGATCCCCTCGGAGCGTTCGGTCGCACGGGCATCGACATCTGGGGCGCGGACCTTCACCTGGTGCGGGACGTGGCCCTGGACGGGCTGGCGTCGGTCAGCGAGCTGGACGAGGCCTGGCTGGTGGCGGCCTTCCGTTCGCTGGGTAACCGCGTCCCCCTGGAGGACGACGCGACCCACCACGCGCTGTGGGGGCTCAAGGACAACCCCGTGGTGCGCTTCCTGACCCGCAACAAGAACCTCAAGGGACTGTTCCAGGAGGGCGAGCTCCACCCGCCGCGCCCGTTGCTGGGCACGGACAATTCGCTGGTGGCCAAGACCCACCTGGAGGCCGCGCTGCGGGAGTGCCAGCAGGACGTGCACTCGCTCGAGGACGTGTTCGGCCGCGCGCTGGTGGAGCAGGTCCTGGGCCACAAACCCTCGATCGTGGGGCACGCGGTGCGGCGCCGACCCAGCCAGAAGCAGCCGTCGCGGGTGCCGCTGGCGCCCTTCCGACAGGACCTGGCCGCCGCCACGTTGCGGGACACGGTCACCTCCAAGGTGATGCAGATCAAGCACGCCAACTCCGGCGAGATCCTGGGCGAGGTGGACCGCATCTGCGCCGCCACCCGCTACTACCCGGGGCGGGTGTTCGCGGTGGGGGAGCACCGCTACCGGGTTCCCTTCCAGGCCTACGACGACAAACGGGACCAGATCCTGGTCGAACCGGTGCCGCCGACCCACGCCCTCACCCGACCGCTGCTGTCGATCCAGGTGAGCGATCCCACGCTGGTGGTCGCGCCACAGCGCTTCCAGGAGGATGATCTGTCCTTCCACCTGGCGACCTTCGAGGCCATGGTCCGCGAACAGGTCGTCGGCTTCACCATGGAGGACAACGAGCGCTCCTACGAGCCGATCACCGCCACCTACCGCACGGTGGTCCGCGGCGTGTTCTTCGACTCGCCCATGGACGACAACACCCTGTACCACCTGGCCCGATCGGTGGACGCGGTGCTGGTGGCCCACCTGTTCGCCCACGAGGAGGACATCGAGGTCTTCCCGATCCCCGCCGGATTCCACGCGGGGCTGCCCCACGGATTCCTGGTCATCGATCGTTTCATCCGGGGCATGGGCGTGGCGGACGCCCTGGACGACCTGGCCGTCCGCGACGTGCTGGTGTGGGTGCGGGCGATCCTCTATCGCTGCTCCCAGCCCCAGTGCGAGGCCGGCTGCCCCGGCTGCACCCCCGAAGAGGTGCTCAGGGCGGGGCGTGAGAACCGGATGGGGGTGGTGCGGGCGCTGGGGGTTCGCTGACCGGCTCGGCGAGGGTGCCCGGGGGAGGACCCGCCGGGCCCAGGGCCAGGTAGGCCTGCACGCCGTCCGCCAGGGCGCGAGCCATCCGTTGCTGCCCCTCCTCGGACCCGATGAACGTTGCATCGTCGGCCTGGCTGAGAACCACCATCTCCACGGTGACCGCCGGGACCTCGCTGTAGATCGACCCGGTGAGGGCGCCCTGGCGGGAGCCCACGTAGGTCCGGCTCTCCCCCTTGACGCCGTTGTCCCTCAGGGTGTCGGACAGGACGGCGGCCATCGCCCCGTGGACCGCCTCGGCGGCCCGCAGGCTCTCGACACGCAGGGGTTGCGGAGGGCCCGTTCGGCCGTTCTTGTCGCCCTCCCGGTCCGGGTAGTAGACCGCGAAGCCGTGGCCCCCCCCGGTGTCGCAGTGCAGGCGCAGGAAGAGGGCCGCGCCGTTCTCGTTGGCGATCTCGGCCCGGCGCCGGTTGGTGACCCGGGTCTCCCCGTCGTACGAGCGGAAGTCCCGGGTCAGCACCGTTGTGGCCGTGCCGTCGGATTCCAGCTGCGCGGCGAGCGCGGTGGCCACGTCGTAGACCACCTCCACCTCCCGTAGACCGTTCTGGACCGTCGTGCCGGCGTTGCCCTCCGACGGGTGGCCCGGATCGATGCAGACCACCGGCAGCGGCGGTACCAGGGGCCGCTTGATCTCCTGCACCACGATCGCGTCCACCGGCTCCAGGGGAGTCGCGAGCCGGGGCGGTGGTTCGGGCTCCTCGACGGTCGGGGCCGGACCCCCGCAGGAGGTCCCCAGCAAGACCAGCGCCGCCCAGATCGGCCAGGTGGACGCGGTCGTCCGGCCGGGCCTCATCGCACGCCGTCCCCCACCAGGATCTCGGCGTGGAAGCGCACGTGGCCCTCCAGCTGGGACGTCCAGTAGGCCCAGGAGTGCTTGCCCTCGGAGAACAGGGCCTCGTGGGGGGTGTTGCGTTCCACCAGCATCGCGGAGAGCGCCCGGTTCTCGTCGATGAAGCGGCGGTCCTCGGTGCCACAGGAGAAGTAGATGCGCAGCCCGCCCAGGTTCTTGGGTGCCGCCTGCATCAGGTGGGTCACCGACACGGCCTCGTAGCGCTCGCGGAACTCGTCCAGGGGGCCAATGCGGTCCACGACCTCGGGCGAGTCCTCGTGGAGAGTCAGGTCCAGCACCCCACTCATGGACGAGGCCGAGACGAAGTCGCCGGGGTGTCGCAGCGCCAGCGACAGGGCCCCGTGGCCGCCCATGGACAGCCCCGCGATGGCCCGCCTGCCCGGGAGCACCGGGTACTCGGACTCGATCAGCGGGATCAGCTCGGCGAAGAGGTAGGACTCGATCTGGCTGTTCTCGTCGATGGGGCTGTCCAGGTACCAGCCGAAGGGATCCCCGTCGGGCGTGACGATGATCAACCCGTGCTCCGCCGCGTAGGACCGCAGCTCCTTGTCGGCGTGCTCTGGCCACGCCGTGTGGCCGTCGTAGGCCCCGTGGAGCAGGTAGAGCACCGGGTACTTGGCGTAGGGATCGC
Source organism: uncultured Rickettsiales bacterium (assembly GCA_964542165.1). Classification (GTDB taxonomy): domain Bacteria; phylum Myxococcota_A; class UBA796; order UBA9615; family CAYRNR01; genus CAYTBN01. The sequence continues at coordinate 438 of CAZITQ010000241.1, read as the reverse complement.
CCACGTCCGGGGCGTAGACCGAGTAGCCGACCTCCTTGTTGCGCTTGGCCGACCAGTGGCTGGCCGGGATCACGTCGACCTGGGCCGCCACCTCCACCAGGAAGCCCTGGTCGTCCCACAATTCGGGCGGGGGAGGGGGCCCGAAGTCCAGCCGGGCCTCGAGCAGGGAAGCCACCCAGGAGGCCACCCGCCGGCTGCGCTCGGCTTCCGCGCCCTCCATGGCCGGATCGACGGGCGGGTCGAGGGTCAACGGCTCACAGGCCGCGTGGGCGTCGCAGGTACGGTGGATCACCCGGGCGAGCAGATCGATCTCGCTCCCGTCGTCCTTCTTCTTCTTCTTGGGTTTGCCACCCGACGCGTCCTCGTCCGGCGTCACCAGGGCCGGCGTGACCCAGATCACGTCGGTCCCCGCGGCCTCGGCCGCGTCCAGCAGGGGGG
>CAZITQ010000240.1:0-13965 GCA_964542165.1 uncultured Rickettsiales bacterium | reverse complement strand
GTCCGAGTCCGAGTCCGAGTCCGAGTCCGAGCCCGAGTCCGAGACCGAGTCCGAGCCGATGTGTCGGACCACCGAGCCCGAGTCCGAGCCCGAGTCCGAGACCGAGCCGATGTGTCGGACCACCGAGTCCCTTGCCAAAGCGGATGGGCCGGCGTTCCCCCCCGGACCCACCCACCCCCGCGAACTCCCCCTCGCCGCCCTCGGAGCCGCCGTCCTCACGGCCCTGGCCTTCCCCGGCCTCGCCCTGTGGCGGGGCGCTCCGGCGTACCACGATCTGGCGACCCACCACCTGCCCTGGCGGCTGTGGACCGCCGAGCAGTGGTTGTCGGGGAAGCTACCCCTGTGGAACCCCCTGTCCGCCAACGGGTTCCCGATGCTGGCCGAACCCCAGACCGGTGCGCTGTACCCGCCCAACCTGCTGTTCGGTCTGATCGATCCCTTCGCGGCCCTCAACCTGGTCATCCTGGGGCACGTCTGGCTGGCCGGCTTCGGCGCCTTCGCCTTCGGGCGCTCCCTGGGGCTCACGCGCCCCGGCGCCGCGCTGACCGCCGTGGGCTTTGGTGCCAGCGGCTTCCTGCTGACCCACGTGGTGTACCTCCCCATGCTCTGCGGCGCCGCCTGGATCCCGGTGCTGCTGCTGTGCATCGACCGCTACCTGCGGGACGCCCGGCCACGCGCGGCCCTCGGGGCCGGCGGCGCCGTGGCGATGATGGTGCTCGCCGGGCATCCCCAGGCGGCCGTACTCGGCGCCCTGCTCGCCGGCACCTATACCGCGGCCCGCATGGGCTTCGGGTACGGCGACGCGGTCCACCCGCGCCTGCGCCTGTCCCGCGGAGTGCGGCTGGTCGCGGGACTGCTCCTGGGGGGGCTTCTGGCTGCGCCACAGCTGGTGGCGACCCTGGAGCTGGCCGGCCAGTCCGAGCGGGCCGGCGGGGTCGACGCGGCCTTCGCAGGTCAGGGATCCCTGCCGCCCCAGGAGGTCGTCAACGCGGTCCTGCCGAGGACGTTCGGCTACGAACGCCCGGCGGACATCCCGGTGGCCCACCACCACCACGGGGAGCTGTACTGGGGCAACGGCGAGACCTACTGGGAGAACGCCTTCTTCGTGGGTGTCCCGACTCTGTTGCTGGCCCTGCTGGCCTGCGTCAGCGGGGCCCGCGGCGTGCGGTTCTTCGCTGCGTGGGCCCTGATCGCACCCCTGCTGATGCTCGGCCCGGCCACGCCCCTGTACGCCCTGTGGCGGTTGATCCCCGGGGCGGACCTGCTGCGCTTCCCGGTCCGCTTCGCCCTGCCGTGGACCTTCGCCATCGCCGTGCTCGCGGGTTTCGGGCTGGACGCCTGGCTGGCGGCGGCCCGGGCGGGAGCCCGGCGGGTGAGGTTCACCGCGCGGGCGCTGGTCGCGGTCCTCGTGCTGGCCTGGATCGGAGCCGCCCTGGGAAGCGCCGCCCTGGCGCGCAACGAGGACGCCCTGCGCGGCAAGCTCGTGGGCTACTACGAGGAGAAACTCCGGGTCTGGCGCGCCACCTTCGACGATCCCCCGCCGGGGCTGGACGCCACGGTGATGCCACCCCCGCCGGAGGGCGGCGAGGCGCCGATCACGGTGGCGACGCTGTACGACGGCGACGCCTACTACCCCCGCAAGGTGGAGCGGATCCTGTCGGAGATGGAGGCCAACCTGGCCCCCCTCGGGCCGCGGATCCTCACGCCGCTGGGCATGGCCGTCGCCGCCCTGGTCCTGCTGGCGCTCGCCGCGAGGAATCCGCGCTATCGGTGGGCCCTGGTGGCCCTGGCTGCCGCGGACCTGCTCGCGTTCGGCTCGGGCTTCAACCCCCCGGTTCCCTGGGACGAAGCCAGACACACGCCCCGCGTGACCTCGATGCTCGACGACGACCCTGGTGCGGGGACACCCGCCCGCTCGGCCGTGGTCGATCGCCTGGTCCCCCTGGCGGTGGACACGCACCAGGTGGGGGCGTCGGACAACCTGCGCCACGGCATCGCCGAGGTCACCATCCCCTCGCCCCTGCGGGTCCAGGGCCAGTACGGCATGGTCCTGGCCGCCGGCCTGGGCCTGGAGATGCTGCTCCCCGAGGACCGGGTGCGGCGGGTCGTCGAGCGAATCGACGTGGTTCGCGCTCTGGGCGTGACCCACCTGCAGAGCGTGCACGAGTTGCCACCGCCCTACGAATGCGTCGAAGAGGGGGAGGTTCGTCTCTACCGCGTCCCCGACCCCTGGCCCCGGGCGTCGCTGCACCGTGCGGCGCCGCCGTCGCCCCACGACGCTCCCCTGCCCCCCCCCGTGGCGGCCGTGCCCCTGGTGCGGGACGAGCCGGGCCACCTGGAGCTGGACCTGACCGGCACGGGGGGCGGAACGGTGGTGGTCACCGAGAGCGCCTACCCCGGATGGGTCGCCACCGTGGACGGCGAGCCCGCCACCGCCACGGTGGCCGCCGGCGGTCTGCTGGCGCTGGAGGTGCCGGCGGACGCCACGTCGGCCGCCCTGCGCTACTGGCCCACACGCCTGCTCTATGCCCTGACTGCGGCGCCCCTGCTCTGGGCCCTGTGGCTGATTTGGTTCATCATGGTCGGCGCCGGAGGACGGGGCCGACGGAGGATCCCCACGTGAACGCCCGCCTCCTCTTGCCCCTCCTCGTCGCGGGAATCGTCCTGCTGTCTCCCACCGAGGCGGCCACCGAGGTCCCCATCGGCACCTTTCCCGAGTGCGGGACCCCCGACCGGCCCGACCTCTGCCCCTCGGACCTGGGCGAGCGCTGGCAGCTGGTCAGCTACATCCGCGACGAGTGGATCGACCACGTGCGTCCCGAGGAACACGCCCTGGGATCCGGTTGCCATGCAGACCGGGCCTGGCAGCGCACCACGGGGCATTGGGACGCCATCATCGCGGTCCTGGACTCCGGGGCCGACTGGGAGCAGGGCACGGTCATCAACAAGCACTGGCTCAACCCGGGGGAGCTGCCCTACCCGCAGCGCGCCGACGGCACCGACGCCGGCGCCCACGACCTGGACGGCGACGGGGTGTTCAACATCGAGGACTGGGTCGACGATCCCCGGGTGGACATCACCGACGGGGTCGACGACGCGGATCACGTCCTCGATCCATCCGACCTGATCCACGGCGACTTCGGCGGTGACTGGGACGGGGTCGACAACGACGGCAACGGCTTCGTCGACGACATCAGCGGCTGGGACTTCTTCTGGAACGACAACGATCCCTACGACGACCAGGAGTTCGGTCACGGCTACTGGGAGGCCAGGGAGGCCGCCGCCGAGGGGGGCGACGGAGGCAGCATCGGCGTCTGCCTCAACTGCGCCATCCTCAACCTGCGGGTGGGCGACAGCTTCGTGGCCGACGGCAACCACTACGCCCAGGCGCTGATCTACGCGGTGGACAACGGCGCGGTGGCCATCAACTCGGCGCTGGGGACGATGACCAACTCGTCGCTGGTCCAGGGGGCCAACGACTATGCCTGGGACCACGGCGTGACCATCGCCGGGTCGGCGGCCGACGAGGCGGCGTTCCACGTGATGTACCCGGCGGGCAACCACCACGGGCTGTACGTCAACAACATCCGCTACAACGCCGACGACGAGTCGGAGGCCAGCTCCTTTCTGCAGATGGCCAACTGCACCAACTACGGCACCCGGGTCGACATCACCGCCGCCAACACCGGCTGCTCGAGCCGGGCGGTCTCCATCGTCGCCGGGGTGGCCGGGCTGGTGTCCTCGGCGGCCATGGGAGCCGACGGGGTCGAGCCCCTCGACCCGCCCCTGAGCGCCGCCGAGACCTACCAGATCCTGCTGCGGTCCGCCGACGACGTGCACATCGAGGAGAGCTACGGCGACGGCGCCGATCCCACCTTCTGGCCCATGCGCGAGGGCTGGGACGCCTTCTCCGGTCACGGGCGGGTCAACGCCCGGTCGGCGGTGGACCGGGTCCTGGACCGGGAGATCCCCCCGGAGGTGGACATCCTGTCTCCGCCCTGGTTCGTGACCTACGACCCACAGCTGGAGGACGCCGTCGAGGTGGTCGGTACGATGGACGCCCGACGGGCGGCGTCGTACACCTGGACCCTGGAGATCGCCGGCGGGTTCGAGCCGGCGGAGGACGAGTGGATCGAGGTTGCCAGCGGCGGTCCGTCCAGCGAGGCCTTCGACGGGGTGATCGGGACCTTCTCTCCCGCCGACATCCCCGTGGATCCCACCGCGCCGATCCCCCGGGTCACCGAGGAGACCACCACCCTGGAGCGGGCCCTGAGGGTCCAGATGTACACCGGCTGGGTTCGGGTCCGCGTCGTGGACGACCAGGGGAACGAGGCGCGGATGCGGCGTTCGTTCTTCGTCCACCACGACCCCCACCTGGCCGAGGGCTGGCCCGTCCAGCTGGACGCCTCGATCGAGGCCTCGCCGACCCTGTTCGACCTGGACGGGGACGGGGACCACGAGGTGATCGTCGCCACGGCGGACGGCGAGGTCTGGGCCCTGGACCACGGGGGCCTCCCCCTGCCCGGCTGGCCGGTGCTCGTCGAGGACTGGATCGAGGACACCGACGTGGACGATCCGGCCAATCACCTGGAGTCCGACGCCTACGCCAGCGGCGCGGTGAACCCCGACACCCGCGAGGCGATCATCTCCACCCCCGCGGTGGGGGACCTGGACGGCGACGGGGAACCGGAGGTCGTCGTGGCCACCATGGGCGGCAAGCTCTTCGTGTACGGACCCGACGGCAGCGTGCGCCCCGGCTTCCCGGTGGAGATGGACTTCGACCACATCACCGCCCTGCCCCTCGACGAGGACAACGACCTGGACTTCGGCTTCTTCGGCAGCCCCGCCCTGGGAGACCTGGACGGGGACGGCGACCTGGAGATCGTCGCGCCGGGGATGGACCAGTACGTCTACGTCTGGCACCACGACGGCAGCGAGCTGGCGGGCTGGCCCGTGCTGTGCCAGTTCGTGGGCGGTAGCTCGGGGCTCCAGGGGGACCGGATCGTCAGCTCGCCCGCCATCGGCGACCTGGATGGCGATGGACACCCCGAGGTGGTCGTGGGCAGCAACGAGAGCATCAACGTCTCCTACGCTCCCCTGTACGCCCTCCACCACGACGGCAACGACCACCCCGGAGGGCCGTACGTCGACGGATTCCCCCTGACCATGCCCGGCTTCTACTCCGAGACCCTGCCGTTCGTGGGCGAGGGCAGCCCGGCGTCGCCCGCCCTGTCGGACCTGGACGGCGACGGCACCCTCGAGATCTTCAGCTCGGCGATGACCGACTGGGGATCGCTGTACGACCACGATGGCGAGCGGCGCCTGGTGCTCGGCCACTTCTCCGATCAGTACGGCCCGGCCAACAACGCCCGGGACGACACCACGATCCTGTTCACCAACTCGCCGGCCTTCGCCGACCTGGACGGGGACGGCGTGGACGAGGCCATCGACGGCGGCCTGGGCATCGGCTACATCACCGCCATGGCCAAGGACTGGGAGCGGGTCGAGTTCGACCACTTCATCAACGTGTGGGACGTGGAGACCGGCCTGATGAAGCGGGGTTTCCCCCAGCAGATGGAGGGGCTGCAGTTCTTCCTGAACCCCGCCGTGGCCGACATCGACCACGACGGCGACCCCGAGGTGATCAACGGCAGCGGCGAGTACATCCTCCATGCGTTCGACGTGGACGGCGAGATCCCCGAGGGCTGGCCCAAGTTCGTGGGCCAGTGGATCATGGGCAGCCCCGCGGTGGGGGACCTGGACGGGGACGGCTACCTGGAGGTCGTGACCACCACGCGGGTGGGCAAGGTCATCGCCTGGAACACCCGGGGTCACGCCGACACCGACGTACTGTGGCAGAGCTTCCACCACGACCCGGCCAACACCGGCAACGCCCAGGCACCGATCCCCGCCCAGCTGGGGCCCGTACCGGGAGAGCTGGTCGTGCCCGACGACGGCGGTTGCGCCTGCTCGACGGGCCGCGCCGCGCGGATCGGGCCGGTGACGGCGCTGGCGCTGGCGGCGGTCCTGGCCCTGGGGGCACGGATCCCCGGGAGAGGCCGGCGGTCGTGACCGACGCCAAGCCGCAGATCCTGACGGTCTCACGGCTGACGCGATGGATCCGCGAGCTGCTGGAAGGCGAGTTGTCCACCGTCTGGGTCCAGGGGGAGATCAGCAACTTCGTCGCCCACCGCTCCGGCCACTGGTACTTCACCCTCAAGGACGAGGGTGCGTCCCTGTCCGCGGCCATGTTCCGCGGACAGAACCGGCGGGTGCGCTTCGATCCCGAGCACGGGATGGAGGTGGTCTGTCGAGGCCGGATCAGCGTCTACCCGCCTCGCGGCAACTACCAGCTGATCGTCGATCGCATCGAGCCGCAGGGGGTCGGCGCGCTGCAGCTGGCCTTCGAACAGCTCCACCGCCGCCTGGAGGCCGAGGGCCTGTTCCGTCCCGAGCGCAAGCGCACCCTCCCCCGGCTCCCGGTGCGGATCGGCATCGTGTCCAGCCCCACCGGCGCGGCCATCCGCGACATGATCCGTGTGCTCGGCGAGCGCTTCGAGCCCCTGGAGATCCGGGTGGCACCGGCCCGGGTCCAGGGGGAGGGCGCCGCCGAGGAGATCGCCGCGGCCCTGGACCTGCTCAACCGCGACGCGAGGGTCCAGCTCATCCTCTGCGGACGGGGGGGTGGCTCCCTGGAGGACCTGTGGGCGTTCAACGAGGAGGCCGTGGCACGGGCCATCGCCCGCTCGGAGATCCCCGTGATCTCGGCGGTGGGACACGAGGTCGACGTGACCATCGCCGATCTGGTGGCCGACGCGCGGGCGTCGACACCGTCCAACGCCGCGGAGATCGCGGTGCCGGTGCGCGCCGAGCTCGACGGCTACCTGGCCGACCTCGGAGGTCGACTGGAGCGGGCCGCCCGCCGGGACCTGGACGCCCGCCGACAGCTGTCCGTCCAGCTCTCCCGCCGGTTGATCGATCCCCGGAGGCACCTGCAGATCCAGGCCCAGCGCCGGGACGAACTGACGGCGCGGCTCCGGCGCGGCGCCGAACAGACCGTCTCGGCCCGTCGCGCCTCCCTGGCCCAGGCCGCCGGCCGGCTGGAGGCCCTCAGCCCCCTGGGCGTGCTCTCCCGCGGCTACGCCATCGCGACCACCGGGGGGGGCGCGTTGACCGACGCCGGAGCGGTCTCCGCGGGCCAGGGGATCCAGGTCCGGCTCCACCGAGGTACCCTGGAGTGCACCGTCGACAACGTCTCCGCCGAGGAGGAACCCGGATGAACCGCCCCGTTGCCACCCTGATGCTCATCGCCGCAGGATTGCTCCTGTGCCTCTGCCTCGGATGCGACGAGTGCGAGACCAACGCCGACTGCCTGATCCTGTGCGACTGCGACGGCGACGGCGACGTGGAGGCCCTCTACCCCCACGACTGCACCAACGGGTTCTGCGCGAACAACTACGCGGCCCACGCCGAAGCCGGATGTGAGGATCTCTGCGAGGACCAGCCCACCTTCTGACTAACGCGGGCCGATCCCCTCGCAGAACGTCCTGAACTCTCCCCGAGCTTTTCTGAGAGCGGGATCCGCGTTGGATCCTGGCATGCCGCCCATGCTGTCGCGCAACCGCGAGAGCTCGAGCCCGGCGGGAGGATCCGGGCAGAACTGGGCCAGCCAACGCTCGGCGCTGGCCACGTCGGCGAGCGCGAGGCCGCGCAGGACCGTGCCCTGGTCGGTCTCGAATTCCCCGAGAACGCTCCCGGGGTGGCCGACCGCCGACCAGGTGTCCGGTGACAGCTCGGCCACCACGTAGCCGCGCGCCCGGCGGCGGGCGTGCCGGGGCTCGTCCACCCCCCGCACCACGTCGGCTCCTCGCAGCTCGAGCTGCGCGTGGAACGCGTCCACCTGACCGTGCGCGCAGCGGGAGGTGTCCGCCAGCAGGGCAAGGGCCAACGGTGCACCGCCGGCGTCGCGCTCGATCGCGTCGGACAGCTGCTCCACCGGGGCGAGATGCAGCTGCCCCGGGGCGGAGGGGGGCGCCGTGGCCCGCAAGACGGCCGGGAGGGCGAGCCCGAGCGCGAGCAGGATCAGGACCGTTCCTCCCCAGGCCAGGGGTCTCGGGAGATCGTCCTTCCATCGAGCGACCGCAACGCAGGGTGCGAGGGCCTGCAGGGGGGCCAGGACCGCCCAGTGATAGGGCCGCAGGTAGCCCAGCGCCAGTCCGGCGGCGATCAGCGCGCCGCCGGCGGCCACCAGCCAGATCGCCGGCCAGGTCGCGGCCGGGGACTCCCGACGCGTCCGGGGAAGCAGCCCCAGGACCAGCGCCAGCAGCGGGGAGGCCATCACCGCCAGGGCCAGGGGACGCGGCCAGCCCTGGCAGGCCTCCAGCGGGCCGTCGCGCAGCAGGTCCCAGACGCCGGCTTCTCGAGCCGAGACCAGAGAATACGCGGCGGCCCGGTCGGGTTCGGTGAACCGGAGGATCGCGTTGTCCATCGCCACCGGAGCGATGACCACGGCGAACCCCAGCCCAGCCCACAGCACGGGCCGCACACCGCGGTCTCGCAGTGCCCACGGCAGGACGGCCAGGCCGCCCAGGGCCACGGCCAGGGCGAAGGGGTGGAGGGAGGCCGCCACCGCGAGGGCCACGCCGCAGACCGGGGCGCCCCACCGTCGCCCTCCCCCGAGCGACTCCCCGGCGGCCCAGAGGGCCAGGGCCACGAACAGCGGCGCCTGGTAGGTCCAGGCCCCCACGGCCGGGAGCTGCACCAGCTGGGGCCAGCTGGCGTAGAGCATCCCGGCGACCAGGCCCGCACCCGGACCGGCGAGACGTCGCCCGGCCAGCGCCACCAGGAGCACGCCCATTGCGTGGAGGACCGCGTTGGCCTGGATGCCGTCCCGCAGGCCGTCCGCCCCCGCGAGGAGGGGGACCGCCAGGTAGGCCTGGATCACCCCGAAGTGGAACCCTTCGCCCTCGCCACGCCACGGAAGGGAGCCCCGCCCCAGGATGTCCATCGCCCGGTCCCAGACGTGGAACGAGTCGCCGTCCAGCAGTGCCCCGTCCAGGGGGCGCAGGCGGAGCCAGGCCGCCAGGACCAGCAGGCCCACCGTGCCGACGGCGAACAGCAGGGTCTCGAGGGGCCGCGCTCCCCGCCCCCGGGTCAAGGAGCGGTCCTCCTCCGGACCAGGGAGCGCAGCAGCTGCTCGAGGAAGTCGACGGCCAGCTGGATCTCGCCGGCGTCGAGGTTGGCGGGGGTGTCCGCGGGCAGGTGGTAGTGGCGCGGCGCCCCCAGCTCGGGATCGACGCAGCCGACGGTGACCGCGTCGTACCCCGCGGACTGGAAGGGACCGGCGTCGGTCGCCCCCACGCCCATCTCGAAGGGCCTCACCGACCGGAACCGCGGATCGGCGGCCGCCACCTCGCTCACCACCTCCTGAAGCCAGGGGGCCACCGGGAGGCTCGCGATCTCCGCCTCCTGGAAGGTCCGCAATTCGCCCCCCGCCAGGCCGTCCACGCCGAGGATCACGGTGCGCGAGGGGTCCCATGTGTCGCGCATCTGCCGGCTCAGCGCCCAGGCGCCGCCCACCCCCGCCTCCTCGGCGCCGGTGACCACCATCACCACCTCGACCCCTGGAAACGCCTCTGCCTCGAGGCGCCGGGCCAGGGCCCCGAGCGCGGCGCAGCCGCTGAGGTTGTCGTTGGCGCCCGGAACGACCTCATTGCGCAGCAACACGTCCAGGTTCGTGAGGACCACCAGGACCGAGGGGATGGCCAGGACGATCAGGGCCGGGAGCACCCACGGGCCGGGGAAGAGGAGGGCGACGGCGTCCGCGGCGGCCAGCGCCACCACGCTGAACAGGGCCAGACGGAGTGGGCGGTCCCGCAGGCCCAGGGGGCGGTCCTGTGGCCGCTTGCCGCTGACACGGCGAACGATCCGCGGGTCGAACAGCAGGCCCGTGTAGGCGGCGTCGGCGTGGGCGACCAGGACGATCCGCAGCTCCACCCTCTCGGGCTCCCGGAACCAACCCAGCAGGTTGTGCGACCGGCGCCAGCCCAGCAGCGGGCGCAACAGGTAGAACCGGTGTAGGGAATCACCGGCGTAGGAGATCACGACCAGCGCGTGCAGGGCGAGTGCCAACCACGGCGAGAGCAGGCACAGGCCGGCCCCCACGGCCGCCAGGCCGAAGTGCAGGACGAGATTGGCGTAGAGGTGGGTCCCGAAGCGGAAGGGGCGCAGCTCGGTCCGCAGCCCCTGCTCTTGCCACCCTCCGGCGATGATCTCCTGGGCCCGCCGCTCGCAGGCGCTGCCGGCCACCCGCCGCCCGCAGGCGGCCACCACCCGCTCGATCAACGAGCGCATCGCCGCGCGTTCACGCGCGCCGGGGCCGGCACCTGCGTCGTCGGGCGCGGACACGTCCTCGACCATCCCGAAAACCTCCCGCCGTTCGAGGGTCTAGTACTATCCCAAGCCGCGGCAGGAAGCTATTCTAGGGGGCCGGTGTAGTGGACGCGCACGCCCACCTTGCTCGGGTGCGGCACGCGCGCGGGATGGGTGGCGGACGACCGTCCGCCGGCTGGCCGGGAGGGTACCGCGCTGCGACCCGTCGACCCGCGAGCGGGAGGGCCGACCCGTCTAGCACGGAACATGGAAGACGAGGATTTCTACCGAACGGGGAGGTCCGCGGGTGAACGCGCGCGAATCCAACGGCAATGCGGCAGGCGCGGGTCGTGATCACGACCGCGTGCGATACGTGGCGACGCTCTACGCTCTGATGACGTCGGGGCGAAGCGGGGTGCTCGAGGTCGAGTCCGGTCCCAGGTGGCGCAAGCTGTACCTGCTGGCCGGGCAGCCGGTCTGGTACGAGAGCAACCTGGAAGCCGAGGGCCTGGCCAAGGCGCTGGTGTCCAGCGGGATCTTGAGCCAGCGCCAGCTGAACTGGGTCCAGAGCAAGCTCAGCGAAGGGGAGGACCTGGGAGACGCCCTCGTGGCTGCCGGCACCCTGTCCGAGGAGGACATGGACGCGGCCCGTCAAGCCCAGATCGAGCGCGGCTACGCGGCGCCGCTCTCCTGGGCCAGCGGGACCTGCCGGTTCACCCCCTGCGACGTCCTGGATCCCGGGCGGGTCGATCCCGCCCTCCGCAGGGAGATCGAACCCTTGCGGGCGCTGTGGGAGGGCGTCAGGCACCACGTCCAGATGGACGACGCCCTCCAGGTGGTGACCGATCCCGACGCCGGCCCCGTGCTGCTCGCCGACGGATTCGCCGAGGCCTTCCCCCGCCTGGGGGTGGAGGAGGCGCTGCGGGAGTTGCCGGAGGCCGCAGCGGGATCACCCACGGTCGAGGACGTGTTCAAGCGCATCCCCGACCGCAGCGGGAACCTGGCCAAGCTGTTGTGGCTGCTGCAGATCGTCGAGCTCGTCGCGCGAGCCGACGGCGCCGATTCTGGCACCCTGGCGGACGCCAGACAGTGGCTGGGCGGCATCGAATCTCCGCCGGAGATCCCGACCTGGCTCGAGGAGGAGACCGGAGACACGGACGGGGACCTGGGGGACACGGCCGAGGATCTGCTGGGGGCGGAGGTCACCGACGAGGAGATCTCCCTCGACGACGGGGTCCGCGTCACCACGGTGAGCGAGCCCGACCCGTCGGGAGAGGTGCCCGCCGGCGCACAGGGGAGCAAGAAGCGCTCCAAGAAGAAACGACCCAGTCGCACCCCCGAGGAGACTGCCGAACTGCTCAGGAGCGCCCACCGGCACCGGATGGGCAAGGACTACTACGCGTTCCTGGGGGTGTCCCCCACCGCCTCGCTGGCGGAGATCAAGAAGGCCTACGGCCGGCTGTACAAGCGATGCAAGAAGGCCAGGGCCACCGAGGGCCTCCCGGCCGACGCCAAGGAGCTGGCCAAGGAGATGCTCAACGCCGCCCGGCGGGTCTGGCTGACCCTGTCGGACGACACCTTGAGGGCCGCCTACAACCGTCGGCTGGACACCGGCGACGCGCCGGTCGTCCGGGGTCGCAAGCGTGCCGCCACGGCCCGGCTCAAGGATCCGGAGACCATCCCACCGAAGCCGGCGTCCTCGTCCGCTCCGATGGGGGAGCTGCCGGCGTACGAGCAAGCGAAGATCCTGATGGCCAACGGGGACCACGAGCGGGCCCGCAAGCTCCTGGAGCGCGCTCGCCAGGACAGCCCCTCGTCGCCGGAAATCCTCGCCGACCTGGGCTGGTGCACCTGGATGGTCCAGGGGCGGACCACCGGCGATGCGTCCAGCGCGGAGGAGTACCTGCGGCTGGCGGTGGCGTTCAATCCCCGGCACGAGGCGGCGCTGGAGTTCCTGGCGCGGATCGCGGTGGAACGCGGAGACAACGACAACGCCCGGTCCCGGGTCAAGGCCCTGCTCCGGGTGACGCCGAACTCGGCGTGGGGGACCCACGCATTGCAGCAGCTCGGAAGGGCGTCGGGCTCCCAGCCCGAGCCGTCGGGACGACTCAAGTTCTGGAAGAAGAAGCGATGAGCGAGGGAACGGGACGATGAGCGTGGCAACGGCTGACAGATACGTCCTGGTGATCGACGAGGACTCGGAGACGGCGCGGACCCTGGCCGCCTCCCTGGACGACGATGGGATCGACGTCAAGCACACCTCCGATCCGGACGAGGCGCTCCGGAACGCCCGGGGGCAGCTCCCCTGGCTGGTGGTGATCGGCGCCGAGATGCCCGGCGGTGTGGAGGCCTGCGACCGGATCAAGCGCGACCGGACGCTGCACCAGATCCCGGTGGTCCTAGTGAGCGAGGACGTGGCCGACGGGCCGATCATCACCCACTGGTTCCAGGCCACACGGGCCGATCTGTACGCCCGCAAGCCGGTGTCCAGTGACTTCGTCACCGCCTATCTGTCGGGACTGAAGCGCGACTGGGAGGCATCCCGGGAGCCCACGACGGCGGAGATGATCGCAGCGCTCCCGGACGCGGACGCGGACGCCGAGGCGGACCGGGAGGAGCTCCTGGAGCGCCTCGGCGTGATGCGGGGGCTGCTGGGCCGCGCCTCGAAGATGGCGGACGAGCTGCAGGGGGCCGCGGACGAGCGCGAGGAGGAGCTGAGCTTCCAGCGCGAGCTGGCCGAGCAGGCGTCCGACGAGATCGAGCTCACCCTCGAACGGGCGGAGCAGTTCGAATCCCGGATCGAGGAGGTCACCCGGGCACGCGACGACGCCGAACGCCGGAGCGAGGAACTGCGGCAGCGGGTCGACCAGCTGGAGTCCGGGGGGGGCGGGGGCCCCAGCCGGGCGGAGTACGAGGCGCTCAAGGCTCACGTCCTTGAGGCGGAGGAGCGGGCCGCGATGGCCACGCGCAAGTCGCTGGACGTGCAGTCGGAACTCGAGGCCACTCGCGCCGAGCTGCGCGCGGCGCAGGCTGGGGGGGGCGGCCAGGACGCGGCCTCCGAGCGCGATTCCCGGGAGATGATGGCGGCGCTCGAGGAGCGGGAGCGGGCAGCGGAAGCCCGCGTCCGCGCCGCGGAGGAGCGGGCCAAGGACGCCGAAGAACGCGCGGCCTCGATGGCCGCGGCGTTGGGGGGCAACCAGGGCGCCCTGGTCGAGGCCGAGGAGCGAGCAACGGCCCTCGAAGCCCGCGTCAACGACGCCGAGGGCAGACTCGCCGAGCGGGAGGCACGCGTCGGTGAGCTGGAGGCGGCGGCCGCGGAGACCACCGAGCGGGCCACCGTGGCGGAGGCCCAGGTCACCGAGGCCACCCAGCGCGCCGAGGCCGCGGAGGCCCAGGTCACCGAGGTCGCCGGTCGCGCCGAGGCCGCGGAGGCCCAGGTCACCGAGATCGGCCAGCGCGCCGAGGCCGCGGAGGCCCAGGTCACCGAGATCGGCCAGTGCGCCGAGGCCGCGGAGGCCCAGGTCACCGAGGTCACCCAGCGCGCCGAGGCCGCGGAGGCCCAGGTCACCGAGATCGGCCAGCGCGCCGAGGCCG
>CAZITQ010000239.1:0-14022 GCA_964542165.1 uncultured Rickettsiales bacterium | reverse complement strand
AGCGCTCCTTCCCGGAGCCCCAAGACCCGGCGTGTTCGGCTATCCGCCCCGCTCAGAAAGGAGGCTTTGTGGCCGGCGAAATCGGGAAGCGCGGGGGCGGCGTCAGTCGGATGACCGGGAGAGCGCCGCCAGCTCGCGTTCGACGGGTGCGTCCCAGGCGGGCACGCCCAGGTCCCTGGCTCGTGCGAGCTCCAGGCGACTGGCGTCCATCTCTCCGCGGGCTGCGGACAGCATCGCGCGGCTCAGGCCGAGGGAGGGGTGGGAGGGCCAGCGTTCGTCGGCCTGGTCGAGGATCTCCTCGGCCCGCTCGAGATCACCCAGGTCGATGGCCGTGCGGGCCAGGAAAGCCCAGCTCACCGAGTGCAGGGGATCCCGCTTGCGGCGATCCGCCTCGGACTCCGCCTCGTCCAGCCGCCCCAATCGGCGCACCGCTTCCGAGCGCATCACCACCAGGTCGTGGGCCGCGTCGAAGGGGGAGAGCTGGTCGGGGAAGGGGGCCACGTCGGGTCCGGCGAGCAGGTCGTCGGCCAGGGTTGCCAGGGTGAGCACGTGGAAGGCGCGACGGGGCCCCACCGACTCGACCCTCAGCGTCTCGATCCAGCCCTGGGCGCCGGAGAGCTGTCCCTCCCCCAGGGCGCACTCGGCGAGCATGGCCCGCGTGTTCCGCCCCTCCCAGCCGGCGTCGATCATCTGCTGGACCAGGTCCCGGGCTTCGGGGTAGCGCCCCTGGTGCATCAGGAACCAGGCGAACTCCCGGCGGTGGAAGGGGTACTCCGCCGCGTCCGCGGCCGTCTGGTGCAGATCGTGGGCCCGGTCGGGCTCGCCCTCCACCAGCGCGACGCAGGCCTGCGCGGTCAGGACCAGCGGCTCGACCGGATCCATCCGGGACGCCGCGTCCAGGTGCTCACGCGCCTCCTCCGTCCGCCCCACTCGACACTTGGCCAGGGCGAGGCCCCCCAGGGGTCCGGCGTGCTCGGGGAACCGCTCCGTCTCGGACCGGTACCACCCCATGGCGGCCGGGTAGGCGCCGCGGCTGAGATAGATCAGACCCCGGGAGCCGTCCCAGGCGCTGGCCGTACCGGCGGAGACGCAAATCAGCAGCGGGAGAGCGAGGTAGGCGAGCGTGGGGGGAAAACGCACGGAAGAAAATCCGCGGGGAGACCGGGCGCGAGGATGCGCCCGATCAGCCCCTTCGAGCGGGAAGGTCGAACCGATCCGAGGCCGAATCTACGGCTCGGAGTTGAACGCCATACCCGTCATGTTGGGCGGCTGGACGTCCCAGTAGCCGTACTGGCTGTACCCACTGCCGTTCCAGTAGAACTCCACGTGGGTGCCCTGGGCGCTGCCGTAGTACCACAGGTACCAGCCGGCGTAGGGCGGGTAGTAGATGTACAGCACGACGGCTGCGTAATCCGCCATCCAGCCCAGCGGGTAGACGCCATCGGCGAACGCGATGCACGCCGAACAGGTCCCCTGCTCGGTGACGGTGGAGTACGTCACGTCGAAGGCGAACTCGCAGTCGGGGCACGGGTAGGTCGGCGGGCCACCGCTGAGCGACTGCTCCAGGTAGTAGCCACCGGGGCCCGTGTCGTCGTCGCCGGTGTCGTCGTCACCGGTGTCGTCGTCGCCGGTGTCGTCGTCGCCAGTGTCGTCGTCACCGGTGTCGTTGTCGTCGTTGTCGTCGTCGTCGTCGTCACCCGTGTACGCGGGCGGGCAGCCCCAGAGCGCTAGCCCCAGGATCAGGACGACGAGCATGTTCAGCTTGGTCATCAGGCTCCAGTCCCTCATTCCCTCACAGCTCCAGTCCGTGCCCCGGACGTTTGATCGCCTCGACCCACCCCCTGTGCTCGCCGCGGGCGCCCCGGGGCGCTGGATACCCGACAGCTCAGGTTGCCCTATATACCAGGGCGATAGAGGGAAGTCACAGGGTCGAAACGATCCCGGCTAAAATTGTTCGCCGCCCGTGCACGTCGCGGCATCGGAGGACGCACGATGGGCCATCCGACACTGGCTCCGACCCCCTTCCTGGATTCGGATCACCCCCGGGTGGTCGCGTGGGCACGCGCACGGTGCGGAGACGTCCACGCTCCCGCGGAGCGCGCGACCCGTCTCTTCCGGGCCGTCCGCGACGAGATCCGATACACGGTGCGGGTCGATTTCAGCGATCCAGACGCGTACCGGGCATCGACCACCCTGGCTCGCCAGGACGGGTTCTGCGTGCCCAAGTCGGTACTGCTGGCTGCGGCCGCCCGGGCGATGGGGATCCCGTCCCGGCTGCACTTCGCGGACCTGCGCAACCGGTTGATACCCGACGATCTGCGCGCCCTGATGCGCACCGACCTGTTCGCCTACCACGGGTACGTGGAGCTGCAGGTCGAGGGACGCTGGCTCAAGATGACCCCCTCGTTCGACCTACCCACCTGCGAGCGCCAGGGCATCGTCCCGGTGGAATTCGACGGCCGCGGTGACGCCCTGCTCCACCCCACCAACATCGACGGAGTGCCGCAGTTCGAGTACGTGAGGGATCTGGGCGTCCGCGACGATCTCCCCTTCGACGAGATCACCGAGGCCCTCCAACGGGTCTATCCCCACTACGACCCCGGCGCCTGGGGCGACGCCTTCGGCGAACGGCGGGTGACGCCATGACGCGCCCCCCTGCGATCCGTGTGGTGCTCGCGCTCGCCCTGCTGGGGACCGGCTGCCCCACCGACGAGCCTCCCGGGGACGACGACGACAGCACCGGCGAGGTCGATACCCTGGACACCCGCGAGTTGACCTCCCGGCTGGCCGGCCAGTGGATCGCCGAGGAACCCGCCGAGAACTACTACTGGGACTGGATGGATGCGGTGTACATGACCGGCTTCGTCGAGACCCACCGGCTCACCGGTGATCCCGAGGCGTTGGCCTACCCGCGGAGCTGGATCGAACGCTACTACCCGGAGATCGTCGACGGCGAGCGGATCCCCGACGCCTCGGACCGGGTGGCCCCGCACATCGTCCCCGTGCAGCTGATGGTGCTCGCCGGGGAGGAGGACTACCCGGCGGTCCTGGATGTGGTGGACACCTACCTGGCCTCCGTACCCCGCTCGGACGACGGCGGCATCCTCCACTGGGGGACCCACTTCCCCGACCAGCGGGAGCTGTTGATCGACTCGTTGTTCATGTTCGGCGGGTACCTGATGTCCGCGTACCTGCTCACCGGCGACGAGGCCTACCTGGACCTCTTCGTGGAGCAGCTCGAGATCTTCGAGGCCCTCTGCCGGGACGACGAGGCGGGCCTCTTCCTCCACGCCTGGGACGACGACGCCAAGCAGAACGTCCCCTCCGACCCGATCTACTGGGCCCGGGGCAACGGCTGGATCGTCGCCGTCACCTCCTGGTACCTGGCCTGGGCGCCATCCGACCACCACGGGCGCGAGACGGTGGAGGAGGTGTACAGAGATCAGGTGGATGCGTGGATCGCGGTCCAGGACGACGGCGGCCTGTTCCACACCGTGCTCAACCACCCCGACGATCCGGACAACTACCTCGAGACGTCCGCCAGCGCCCTGTTCCTCCACGGCGCCGCCCGGGGTGTCCACGCCGGGATTCTGGATCGCGAGGCCTACCGCCCGGCCATCGTCGCGGCCCACGACGGTGTGCTCTCGCGCATCGTCGAGGACGGGGACGGGCGCTTGACGGTCGAAGGAACCTCCTTCGGGACCATGCCCACGACCTACGAGATCTACATCGGCATCCCGCTGGTGGACGACCTGGAGATGGGCGTGGGGACCGTCTTGATGGGACTGGCGGCGGCGGACGGGATCTAGTCGTCCGCCTTCAGGTACCGCCTCAACAGCTCCCGCGGACCGTCGGGGATCCGGGTCGGGCGCGCGTCGCGGCCCACGGCGGCGAGCCGGGTGGTGGCCTCGAGCAGCACCTCGTCATCGCGCAGGATCCGATAGGAGAAGGTCACGGTCACCGGCGAGTGGCGCTCGACCCAGGTCTCCACCACCAGCTCGTCCCTGAACCGTGCGGGGGCCTTGAAGCGCAGGTTGGCGTCCACGAGGATCAGGCCGAATCCGGTCTCCTCCAGCGTACCCGGCGCGACTCCCCCCTCGACGAACAGCGCGATCCGCGCCCGCTCGAGGTACACCAGCAGCTTGCTGTGGTGGACGATGCCGTACATGTCCACCTCGTCGAAGGCCACGGTGATCGGGGTCCGGTGATGCTCGCTCATGGACCGCGATTCTCGGTTCCCGGGGGCCCCAGGGCAAGAGACGTCGAGGGAATCGCGAGCGTCGCGAGTCGGTTCGGCGCCGTGGTGGCTCTATACTGGGGAAGGGACGGAGAACCCATGAGTGGATGGTTCACCCGGTACTGGAAGGCGCTGGCGGGCGCAACCCTCGGAGGGGGCGCCGGGGCAGCCTACGCCCTGACCGTGGGCTGCCACGGCACGTGACTGTGGACCTCGAACCCGGCGGTCGCCGGGTTGCTCGGGGCCGCGGTCGGCTTCTCGCTGTTGACCCCGCGCGCCCTCCCCAGCGGACAAAAAGATCCCCCGCCCTGACCCGGACTCGCGGGGTACGATGCGTCCATGCGTACCCCGATCGCAGCAACTCTGATCCTGCTCGTCCTCCCCTGCACCGCGGCCGCCTTCGAGCGGCCCCTCTGCGGCTTCGTGCCGCCGTTCTCCGAGTCGCCGGAGCGGGCCACCCGCGACAGGCCGCCGAGCGACGGGCACGTGGACTCGGAGGTCTACCCGATCCGGATCCACTTCCTGACCGGCGACGAGGATCTGGCGCCCCTGCTCCTCGAGGCCGCCGAGGTCTCCTGGGAGCAGCAGGTGGAGGATTGGGGCTGGGACGCCCCCGGCCCCGACGAGGGGATGGGCGGCAGCGACGCGCTGGACTTCTACCTGTACGACACCGAGTTCGGCGGGTACGCGTCCCCGGACGACTGGTTCAACACCTCGACCCACGTACGCTGCTGGGGCCACATCGTCATCAACCGGCTGATGGACCCCGACGGCATCCGGATGACCGCACCCCACGAATTCAACCACATCCTGCAGATGTGGACCGACTGCATGGAGGACGGCCAGCTGTTCGAGGCGTCGGCGGTGTACGCCGAGGACTGGCCGTACCCCGACCTGGACTACGCCTGGTCCTTCGCCGCCTCCTTCCAGGGGGGCTATTACCGGTCCCTGGACTTCTACGACTACGCCGAGCCGCCCCAGTACGGGTCGTTCATCTTCCTGCAGTTCCTGGCGGAGCGCTTCGGGGACGGGACGCCGGTGTCGACCCTGGAGCTGTGGAACGACTCGACCCAGGGGGACTGGGAGAACACCAATACCTGGATGGACGCCCTGGAGCGCTGGCTGGAACCCCGCTGGCCGGACGACATGCCCGTCCCGGCGGAGGACGAGCTGTACACCGAGCTGGCCTGGCAGGAGTTCGGCGAGTGGCGCTGGTTCCTGGGGGAGCACGCGGACGACGACCACCTGCAGCACGGGCACCCGGACGCGCCGTACGGTCTGGAGCTGATCCCCATCGGTACCGCGAGCCGGGCGACCCTGGAGCAGGGGCCCGTCGAGCTCGACCTCCCCCACCCCATGGCCGAGCTCTCCGCAGGCGTGATCGAGGTTCGCCACCCGGGGGAGGACTGGACGGTGACCGCGGAGCTCACCGCGGAAGACTCCGGGGATCGCTGGGCCCTGTCGCTGGTCTCGCTGGACGAGGACGAGGTCGTCGTCGACCGCCAGCGCGGACCCATCGGCGACGGCACGGCCCAGGTCTCGGCGCAGGTCCTCCCGGGCATCGAGACCATGTTGCTGGTGGTGGCCAACGTGGGCGACGGGACCCTGGACCCCAACCAGGACGACTGGGACGGCACCGACGCGGTGGTGGTGGTCGACGCGGGCCTCGGCGGCCCCGGAGACGACGACGACGGCGGCGGCGACGACGACGACACGGTGCTGGAGCCGGGGGGCAACGACTGTACCTGCCGGCTCGCCCCGCGCCGGGGGGGGGCCGAGGCGGCCCTACTCGCCCTGCTGGTCGCCGCCGGGATCCGCCGTGGACGCGGGCGGTAGCAGCCGCCGCAGCAGGGCCTCGGGGGGATCCTCGAACAGATCGACCGGGACCTCCTCCTGCGACGCGTGCTCCCAGCGGCGGAGGTGAAATCCGCTGGCGTCGAGCCGCGCGAAGGTGAACTGCAGCGAGCGGGGCTGGATCCGGTCCCAGGGCCCGTGCAGGGCCGTCCAGGTGCCGGTGTTCACGAACACGCCACCGCCGCGCAGCACGCGGCGATCCGCCAGGTGGGTGTGGCCCATGGTCACGTGGGGGACCGCGGCGATGGAGGCCACCTCCTGGGCGTAGCGGTCCAGGGCGGCGAAGGTGGCGTCACCGCGGGTGCGGAGAAGGCGGCCCACCGAGCGGATGACCACCGCCACCGCCACGAAGGTCAGCACCGCGAGCAGGGAGAGCCAGCCGGCCTTGCCGAAGGGGTCGTCGGCCAGCCAGCCCACGGTCTGGATCACGCTGAAGAGCAGGGACCAGAAGTAGACGGTGGCCGCCAGGACGGCGGCGGCGATCCCCACCTGGCGGACGGCCGGCATGACCGCCTTGCGCACCAGACGGCCCTTGGTCTTGCCGCTGGGCACCTGCCACAGGGCCTCCAGCCGCCGCACGTCCAGCCCCGACGACAGGCCGACCTCCGCCCGGCGCTCCCTGTGACGCCGGCGGGCCGCCTTGATGCGTTGGCTCACCCACAGGGGCTCCTCCCCCACCGCCCGCAGCAGGAACCCGCCGTTGCGCACGGCCTGCGGCAGGGTCGCCAGCAGGTCCTGGCTGCCCAGGAAGCGGAGGTAGTCGTCGAAGGAGATGAAGTTGCGGGTGTAGGGATTGCGGCGCTTGAGCGTGTTGTGCAGGTAGCGCACGAAGAGGCTGCTCACCGGCAGATCCACCTCGGCCGGGCTCCCCTTGGGTCGACCCGGCTCCAGGGGGAACAGCAGGTTCTGCAGCACGCTGGAGGCGTCGTACTGGTGGCCGTGCTCCACGAAGAGTCGCCCGGGTTCGTACCAGAACCAGGGTTCGACGTGGATCCGCGCCTCCACCCGATCTCGTTCAGCGTCCGTGTCCTCGCCGACGGCGCGTTCGACCAGGGCGCGGACGAGGGCCCGCTGTACCTGTGGGTAGAACAGCTCGGGGTCGTGATTGCCGGGCAATACGACCAGCTCCGCCCCGTCCGCGAGCAGCGCCCCGAGGGCGTCGAAGACCGCGGGGTGGCCCTCGAGGATGCGCTCGAGCTTCCACACGGAGGCCCGCTCGGTGGCTCGCAGCCCGAACTTGCGGTCGGCCCTGCGCAGGGAGATCCCGAGCTCCCGGGTCTCCTCGGGCCCAGGCACCTCGGTCACCAGCAGGAAGTCGAAGACGTCGCCGTTGAGGATCAAGCGGACCGGCCCCTCGTCCTCACCGCGCCGGTGGAGGTGCTCGAGGAAGGAGGCCAGCTCGCGGTCGTAGAAGAAGTCCTCCAGCCGCGACCAGCGGCCGTTCTCGGGGTCGCGCCCGGGACCCAGGTGGAGATCGCTGAGGACCACCACCGCCCGGTCGTCGGGCGCAGGACGGTTCATCGCAGGAAGTACCCGAGAACGCTCACCCCCTCGAAGCTGCCGCTCTGGTCCAGGGGATCGGGGCAGACGTCACCCGCCAGGTTGCCCTGCAGGTCGGCGTCCGCGTCCAGGAAGCGCACCATGGGCGACGGCGGCGTGTAGAAGGTGCCGCCGTAGCTCGGGCAGGCCTGGCAGCACGCCAGGTAGAACCAGGGCACCGCGTCGTTGGCGATGCAGTTGTCCGAGGGCCCGGTGTCGGTGGTCGACAGGGTGTCCCCGGCCAGGAGCATCACGTCCTGCTGCACGCCCGAGACCGTCCCGGGTCCCCCGGGCGGGAAGTCGAATCCGCCCACGATGCCGCCGTAGAAGAGGGGGTCTCCGCAGGCGTCCCCGGAGTCGTTGCGGACCACGGCCGACATCAGCAGCTCCCCGTCGACGAGCAGATCGTTCCACAGCTCTCCGGCGAGGCGGAAGGCGCCGGTCGGGTCGCCCACGGTCGTGTCGACGAAGGTGTCGTAGTCCGTGACCAGGGCGCCGGTGTCGTTCCAGTCGTCGGTGGTCTGCTGGATGAGGGTCCAGCCGCCGCCGTCGACGGTCATGTTGCACAGCAGGTCCATGGGGGTCAGCGGACCCGGCCCGTCCAGGTCGATCTCGTAGATGCCATCCCCGGTGGACAGGCCCGCCTGGAGGACCGCCCCGCAGCTGTCGCAGGCCGCCATCAGATCCCCGTCGCAGTCGTTGTCCACGCCGTCACAGACCTCGGTGGCACCGGGGTGGACGTCCTCGTCGGAGTCGTCGCAGTCCCCGTCGCAGGCCATCAGCCCGTCGCCGTCCGCGTCTTCCTCGTCGGCGGGGAGGTCCCAGTCGCAGTCGTTGTCGTGGCCGTCGCACAGCTCTGGCGCGCCGGGGTAGGTCTCGGCGTGGGTGTCGGAGCAGTCACCGTCGCAGATCATGTAGCCGTCGGCGTCGAAGTCCGTCTCGTCCTGGCCCGGCAGCCCGTCGCAGTCGTCGTCGTACCCGTTGCAGACCTCCGGCGCCCCCGGGTAGATGTCGGGGTCGATGTCGCTGCAGTCGTTGTCGCACACCATCACCCCGTCACCGTCCGCGTCCACCTCGTCCGGGTCCGG
This sequence comes from uncultured Rickettsiales bacterium, assembly GCA_964542165.1. GTDB lineage: Bacteria > Myxococcota_A > UBA796 > UBA9615 > CAYRNR01 > CAYTBN01. The sequence goes on along the minus strand of CAZITQ010000239.1, from coordinate 5,304 downwards.
GTAGCCGTCGCAGTCGTCGTCGTGGCCGTTGCACATCTCCGGCGCGCCGGGGTGGACGTCGGGGTTGGTGTCGTCACAATCGTCGAGGCAGGCCAGGGCCCCGTCGCCGTCCACGTCGGCCTCGCCGGCATCCAGCTGACCGTCGCAGTCGTCGTCGTGACCGTTGCAGAGCTCGGGCGCGCCCGGGTAGACGTTCTCGTCCTCGTCCGCGCAATCCCCGTCGCAGATGGAGTAGCCGTCCGCGTCGATGTCCTCCTCGTTCTGGGAGAGCAGGCCGTCACAATTGGTGTCGATCCCGTCGCAGCCCTCGGCCGCGCCCGGGTAGACGTCGGCGTTGGCGTCGTCGCAGTCCCCCTCGCAGACCGTGTAGCCGTCCCCGTCGTCGTCCATCTCGTCCTCGATCACGCCGTCGCAGTCGGTGTCGATGCCGTCACAGCCCTCGTCCGCACCCGGATGGACGGCCGGGTCCTCGTCGTCACAGTCGTTGTCGCAGACCATGACCCCGTCACCGTCCCCGTCCACCTCGTCCTCGGGCACCGCGCCGTCGCAGTCGTCGTCGTGGCCATTGCACAGCTCGTCGGCCTCGGGGTGGACCTCGGGATCCGTGTCGTCGCAGTCGCCGCCGTCCACCGGCCAACCATCCCCATCCTCGTCGGCGCCCATGCCGATGGCCGTCGCGGTCACGCCCACGGTCAGGACGACCCCCTCGTCGTCCTTGTTGGCCTGACCATAGGTCACCGCGATCTCGCCCGAGTAGTCCCCGGGCTCGTTGGTCTTGAAGGCCAGCCCCAGGGCCATCGTGTCGCCGGGGAAGAGGGTGCTCGGCAGGTCGGGGGCGCCCTGGAACCGGAACGCCCCGTCCGCGTCGGCATCCCACCCTGCCAGGCGAATCTCGATGTCGTGTTCACCGCTGTTCTCGAGCACCACCGCGCCCTCGAGGACCTCGGCGATCTCGACGCTGCCGAGGTCGACCGGATCGGAGTCGGCGACGAGGGAACCGGTCACGTCGACGCATGCGACGATGGGCGCCGTGAAGGCGGCTATGGTGAACGCGAGTGCCAATCGGTGCATGAATTGCGAAGTCATGGTGGTGCTCCTGTCCCTCCCCCGCGCCATTCTATGGTAGGAGCGGCTCCGGGGTGTAGTTGACTGCTAAAGGAAGGACCGCCGGGCATGGCCGAGGGGCTGGCGAGACGCGATCGATGGCTGGCCGGGGCGACCCTGCTGGCCGCTGGCGGTGTGTCCTGCGTACCCTGGCCCCCCCCCTGGACGCACACCCTCACCACCTGCGCCCTGCTCGGCTGCGGTGGCCTGCTTGTGGGGAGGGGGAGTCCGCCCTCGTGGTTCCCCCCCACCGCGCGCCGGGCGGCCCTCGCACCCCTGCTGCTGGGACTGCCGCTGACCGCAGCCGCTGGATGGCTGTTGCTGGTGATCCTGGATCGGCCCTGGGGCTCCGGGATCGCACTTCAGGCGCTGCTGGTGGCCACCCTGGTGCCCCTGGCCGAGGAGGCGTTCTTCCGGGGCGCCCTGCTGCGAGTGTTCCCCGGCTCTCGGGTGGCGGCGATCGGGATCTCCAGCGTGCTGTTCGGAGCCCTGCACCTGCAGCTCGGGGTGGTGGCGGCGATGGTGGGCGCCTGCGCCGGGGCGCTGTTGTGCGTGCTCTCCCTGCGCACCGGGAGCCTGGCAGCGCCGATGACGATCCACCTGGTCTACAACGGCCTGGCCACCTCGTACCGGGAGGGACAGCCCGCGCTGCTGGTGTGCTCGGCCCTGGTGATCGCCGGACTCGCGGCGCTGGGGGCAGTCGTGAGGAGGACGACGTGATCGGTGCCCAGGAGCGCATCCGGGCCCTGCGGCCCGACCTCGTGCAGCGGCGCGGCGACCGCCGCCTGCTGGTCTGGGCCGGTCCGGGAGCGTGGCTGGTCGCGGACCAGGAGCTCGAGGAGCTGGTCCACGAGCTGGACGGCCGGCGGCCGATGGAGCAGGTCGTGCGTCGCCTGGCCCGGCGCTGGGGGCGGGCGGCGATGACCGTGGCCAGTGAGATCGGGCCTGCGCTGCAGGCGCTGGGGGATCTGGGAGTGGTCGGCCCACGGCCCGCTCCGGACGAGCGGATCGAGATCGCCAACGTCACCCTCAACGTCACCAACCGCTGCAACCTCCGCTGCCGCCATTGTTACAACGCCCCCCGGGGCGAGGAGATGCCCGCCGCGGAGCTGGCCGCATCCCTGGCCGCCTCCACGGGGATCCTCTCCCCCCACGCGACCCTGATCCTGCTGGGGGGCGAGCCGCTGCTGGACCTCGACCGCCTCGAGACCGTGGTCCGGGGTGTGGCCGACACCTTCGCCGGGGCGCCGATGCTGTCCAGCAACGGGACCCTGGTCGACGGGTCCGCCGCAGCGCTGCTCGCCGACCTGGGGGTGGATGTGCAGCTGTCCCTCGACGGCCCCACCGCCGCGGTCAACGACCCGGTGCGCGGCGAGGGCAGCTTCGCCCGCGCCCTGGCCGGGGCGGAGCAGCTCGTGGCGGCCCAGGTCCCGCTGACGTTGAGCATGGTCTACGACGCCACCAACCTGGACCAGCTGGAGGCCTACGCCGACCTGGCACTGGCCCTCGGCGCCCGGGAGGTGAGGTTCATCCCCCTGCGCCTCATCGGCCGCGCCGCGGGCGATGCCAGGCGGGCTCCGGACCAACGGCTGGCCCTCGCCCGCCTCCTCGACCTGCTCGACCGTCGGCCCGAGGCCCGACGCCTGCTGCGGCGGGACTTCTTCACCATCACCCGGGAGGTGTGCCGCCGCTCCGGTCCCCGGACGAGCTGCGGCATCGGCCGGCGCGTCGTGTTCGTGGACGCGGACGGGGCGGTGTACCCCTGCCCCAACCACCGCACGCCCGAGATGCGCTGCGGCCACCTGGCGCAGACCCCCCTGGAGCAGGTGGTCCGCGAATCCCCGGGCATGGTCCGTGTCCGCCGGACGTTCCGGGTAGACCGCTACGAACGGTGCGGCCGATGCCCGGTCCGCCCGTGGTGCGCGGGCGACTGCCGCGGCGAGTCCGTGGCCCTGCACGGACGGGTGGAGGCCCCGGTTCCCCACTGTGAGGAGATGCGCGAGCTGATCCCCGAGCTGATGTGGCTGGTGGCGGACGGGGATCCCCGCCTCGGTCTCCCCGCCGACGGCGGAGACTTCCTCTGACGGGCGGCCACCCACACCAAACCACCCCCGCAGCTGGCCCCGTTCTTGCTGGTCAGGGCGACCGCAACGAACAAGCTGGAGGGCAGCATGCAGATCTTCGCCGGTAGCGTTCGCGAGGCCGCGGACTCCTTCCTCCACGCGGGCTACATCTCCGCCCAGCCGTCGAGCATGGCGCTGGAGTACCCGACCCTGGTGGACACCACAGACACCGGCTACGCCGTGTCCCTGGACGCGGCATTCCGCCTGTCCGAGACCGCCGGCGCCGACGCCGCCATGACCGGTTGGCTCGGCGGCCTGGCGGGCGCGTGGCCGGCGCTGCTGCCGGTCCTGGCGATTGCCTCGACCGCCGTCGCGGCGGTTCTGCTGGCGCGCCTGGCCGGCGAACGGACGCGGGCCACGGCCCGGGGGCTGGTGGCCCTCGGCCTCGCTGGCGCCCTCTCGGTGGGGACCTTGGGGGCGTGCGTCGGTGTGCCGTGGGAGGACGTGGAGCCCGAGGACTTCGACGATCCCCATGTGGCGACCCTGGTGCTGATGTACACGGTGGTCAAGGAGGCGCTGCTGGTCCACCACAGCGAGGTCGGCGCGCCGGACTCCCTGGCGGCCGTGGCCGACTCGGTCGCGCTCCCGGTCGCGGAGCCCGCCGACGGCGTGGCCTACGCCCTGGCCGCGTACGGGCGGGATGGCTGGGCCAACGAGCTCGTGCTGGACAGCAAGTCCGACCAGGTCTACGTCGTGAGCAGCGGTGGCGAGGACGGGACCGTGGGAGGGGACGACGACCTGGCCCTCGAGGTGGACGTGGAGGACGTCTACGGTCCCAACCGCACCTACTACCTCAAGCGCGACGGGGACACCCTGTGGTTGTACATCCGCGCCATGCCCGAGGCCTGGGGCAGCAACGAGCTGGACGGCGGCGGGGACGAAGCGGGTTACGTGTTCGACGAGCGGTTCTACGCGGTCCCCCTGACCGTCGAGTACCTCGAGCAGGCCTGGATGTCCCACGACTCGTACGAGACCGAGGTCGACTGGCCCACGACGGTGACCGCCATCGAGGCCTTCTACGACGGCTTCGTGAGCGTCGAGGATGTGGAGCCGCTGGTGGTCCAGATCTTCTCAGCCGAGGCGGGCGAACCCGCCACGCAGTGACACCCGCGCCGCGCCACCGGGCTAGACTGCGCCCATGGCGCGGGCGAGACGAGGTCGGAGGCGTTCGAAGGCAAGACGGTCCTGGCCCCGTCGTCTCCTCCGCTGGGCCGTCGCCGCTCTCCTGATCATCCTTGCCCTCCCTCCCCTGCAGGTGGCCTTCCTCCGGGTCGCCGACCCGCCCTGTACCGGCACCCGTCTTCAGCGCGCGCTGGCCAGCGCCATGGATGGCGAGCTCCCTCGACAGCGGCACGATCGGGTTCCCCTGTCGGAGATCCACCCGGACCTGATCCAGGCCGTCCTCCTGGCGGAAGACCAGCGCTTCTACGTCCACGGGGGGTTCGACCTGGACCAGGTGGAGGCCGCGGTTCGGGACCGCCTGGAGGGAGAGGACCTCCGGGGGGCATCGACCCTGTCCATGCAGACCGCACGGACCCTGTTCCTGTGGCAGGGCCGGAGCTGGCTGCGCAAGGGGCTCGAGGCGATGTACACGGCCTGGCTCGAGTGGCTGGTGCCCAAGGACCGGATCCTCGAGCTGTACCTGAACGAGGTGGAGTGGGGACCCCGGGTGTTCGGGGCCGAGGCGGCGGCCACCTACCACTTCTCCACACCCGCCGCCGACCTGACCCGCGAGCAGGCGTGTGCGCTGGCTGCGATCCTGCCCGATCCCCGGCACCGCGACCCGTCGAACCCATCGGAGGGCGCGCGCCGCAAGGAGGCGTGGATTCAGCGCCAGATGGACTTCCCCCTCCCGCGACCCGAGTGATTCCGGGTACATTGATAGGGATGCGGACCTCGACCTGCTCCATTCGAATACCTGGCGGGAGCCCGCCGGCGGTGGTCCTCGTGGCGCTGCTGGGAGTCGGCCTGGTGGCGTGCACCACCTGGGAGAGCGACAACAGCTGGGCCGACGACGACGCGACGGGTGACGACGACACCGGGGACGACGACACCGGGGACGACGACACCGGGGACG
>CAZITQ010000238.1:0-14080 GCA_964542165.1 uncultured Rickettsiales bacterium | reverse complement strand
CCGCCAACTTCCCGGGCAACGCCGAGATCTGCGACGAGCAGGACAACGACTGCGATGGCGCGCTGGGCGACGAGGAGATCGACGACGACGGGGACGGGGTCACCGAGTGCGACGGGGACTGTGACGACGCCGACCCGGACAACTTCCCGGGCAACGCCGAGGTCTGTGACGGGTTGGACGACGACTGCGACGGCGTCGCCGACAACGGCCTGCTGGGGATGGAGGAGATCTGCGCCGCCGACAGCTGCCTCGACATCCTGCTCGACGATCCGGCGGCTCCAGACGGCACGTACTGGGTGCTCCTGGACGCCGTGGCCGCCGAGGTCGAGTGCGACATGACCGAGGACGGTGGCGGCTGGACGCGAATCTTCGCCGACGACTTCGAGACAGGCGTGGACCCGGGCTGGACCCTGCAGTCGACCTACCTCTGCGGTCCCTGGTCCACCCTGCTCGGCGGCTACGGGAACATCGCGGGCGGCTCGTTCTACATCGATCTGACGGCCTACTCGATCACCCACACCGAGGCCTGGGTCGAGCTGGAGTACGCCAAGCTGGACTCCTGGGACGGGGAGCTGGCCTGGGTCGAGCTGGACGGCGCCACGCTGTGGTCGGCCAACCTCTTCCACTACGAAGGCGCCGAGGTCTGCGGCTGGGACCGGGGCTGGGACGGCTCCTACGACCAGCTCCACACGATCTCCGAGATCGCGAGCCACGAGATCGACACCCTGCAGCTCCTCGCGGGTTCGACCCTGGACCAGGACGCCGGGGACGAGTCCTTCGGCCTCGACAACGTCGTGATCTGGGTCCGCTGACGCCCTGTCGAGGGGGGAAGGAGGGGACGTCGTGGTCACACCCATGCAGCCGATTCGCATCGGGATGGTCGGTGTCGGTCGGATCGCCGACCTGCACGCCCGCGGTTACGCCACCGACCCCCGGGCCACACTCTGGGCCCTGTGCGACCGCGACGAGGAGCTCCTGGCCCGCCGGGCCGAGGAGTGGGGGGTCTCCCGCACCTACACCTCCCTGGAGGAGATGCTCGCCGACCCCGACCTGCAGGCCGTGGAGATCCTCACCCCCACCGGACTGCACTGCGAGCAGGTGCTGGCCGCCGCCGCCGCGGGCAAGCACGTCAGCGTCCAGAAACCCATGGCCTTGACCATGGAGGACGCCCGCCGGATGGTGGACGCCTGCGCCCGGGCGAAGGTGGTGTTCAAGGTCTGCGAGAACTACGTCTTCTACCCGCCGCTGCAGAAGGCCCGCCAGCTCATCGACCAGGGCGCCATCGGTGACGTGCTCAACGTGGGCATGCGGATGGTCGGCACCGCGGCGGGCGGCTGGCCCGTCGCCGCCGCGGCCTGGCAGTGGCGGCTGGAGGAGGCCAAGCTCGCCGGCGGCCCCACGGTGTTCGATCACGGACACCACATGTATTCGAGCGCCTGGTACCTGGGCGGCCGGATCGACAAACTGCACGCCTGGATCCACTACGTGGACGCGGTCATCGATTCGCCGGCCACGATCCAGTGGGCGTACGAGGACGGGCTGGCCCAGGGATCGGTGCAGTTCGTGATGTGTCCGGACCTGGAGGTCGAGGCCCCGTACTACAGCAACGACGAGTGGTTCGAGATCGTCGGTCGAAGGGGCCTGATCTGGGTCAACCAGTGCACCGCCGCGTTCCGCAGCCAGCTGCCCGCGGTGACCCTGCAGACCGGAGCAGGCATCCAGCACTTCGACGACATGGACGCCGACTGGGCGGCCGGGTTCGCCGGGGCGCTGCGTAACTTCGTGGACGCGATCTACGGCATCGCCCCGCCCCTGCTGTCCGGCGACGAGGGGCTGGAGATCCTCGCGGTCGACCTGGCGATCCAGCGGTCGCACCAGCTCCAGAGACCGGTCTACGTGGACGAGATCCGGTCGGCGGACGCCGGGGGAATCTACCGCCGCCGCCACCGGGAGGATGTCCGCGCCTTGCAACCGAAGCGGCCGCCGTTCTGGTCCCGGATCTTCGGAAGCGACGACCGCCACGCGCCCCGCTGCCGCGAGCTGACCGAGGCCCTCGCAGAGCGCTTCGACGGCGCATCGGTACGGGACTGGAGCGCGACGATCTGTGTGGACGCCCAGGGCGCACACGGCGGGCAGTGGACCTTCGTCTTCCAGGAGGGGGAGATGGAGATTCGCGAGGGGCTGGACCCGGCGGCCGGCTTGACCGTGGCCCTGCCCGCGGGCACCTGGGCGGCGATCCTGGTCGGCGACAAGAAGATCGAGTCGGCCTTCCTCCAGGGCAAGCTCCAGCTCGACGGCAAACCCGAGACCGCGCTGCCCTTGCGCAAGGCCTTCGGTCTCTAGGAGCCTCCATCCCCGGCTTCGGGCGGTGTCACGGGGTTTCGCACGCCGGCGTGACCCTTGCCCCGCATCCCCGCGATGATCGCGCTGAGCAGGTCGAACCAGAACGGCGCTCCGAAGCCGATCAGCAGCCCCATCAGGACCATCCCTCCGACGCGCGCGTTGCTCCGGTCCCGGAAGGCGCCGAGGGGGTCGGTGTCCGCGGACTGGATGGTCTGCCAGGTCGTCCGGGAGGCCGTCACCACCCGGTCCAGATCACCGGCGGACAGCTGCGCCGCGAGCGCGGTCTCCGGTGTCGCCAGGGACGCCAGCAAGCCGCCGGGGGTGCCCCCGGACGTTTGCCACAGAACGTATGCCGCCACCTCCGGGGATCCGGCGCCGGGCCCATCGCCGCCCTCGGGGAAGAGGTGCCGCAGCAGCAGGTCCTCGGGCGTGGGGCCGGGAACCATCGCCGCCATCGGATCCACCGGCAGGTGAGCCTCCGCCGCCTGGGTGCCGATCACCGACAGGGCCCCGTCCCGGGCCGTCTGCAGCACATCGGCCTGCGGTCCCTCGTAGACGCGACCGGCCCGGAGCGCCTCGAAGGCCCCGGCCACCCGGGCCGCGCGGCCGGCGAAGGTCGGTTCGGTGGCGCCGCGGAAGTACAGCCCCGCCAGGGACTCCGCCGCCACCTTCACCGACGCCTCGGGGGGCTGCTCGCCCGCCGCCATCAACGCCGGCTCGAAGGTCGCCAGATAGGTCTCGAACCCCGGTTCCGTGGCCTCGGCGTCCACACCCTCCACCAGGCGCGACACCAGAAGATCATCCTCCTGAAGCGCCTGGGCCAGGGAGAACGGATCGAGCTTCAGCCACAGGCACAGCCCGACACCGACCGCCGCCGACAGCAGCAGCAGCATCCGCCGGTAGCCGTGGGTCTGGCCCTCCTCGACCCGCTTCCACCAGTCGTGGAATCGCTTCTCGTCGTCGATCCAGCCGTCGGGGTCACGCTTCTGCTCCGCGTACACGTCGATCATCCAGCGCCGCGCGGCCGGCCCGTCGACCCAGTCCGGGAGCCACTCCTGCGTGGGATTGACCCTGGGATCCCGCATCAAGTCCCGGGTGTTCCCGTAGACCCGCAGACCCAGGATCTCCGCCGCACGGTTGCGCACCGCCCCGCTCTCGAACAGCGCCAGCCGCCCCACGAGCACGTTCATTCCCCGGCGGAGCCAGAACCACTTCAGCGGCAGGATCGATTGCAAGACCTGGTTGAACGCCGTCACCACCGTGCTCAGCACCGCGACGACAGCCAGGAAGGCGATGGCCAGCTTCAGCATGCTCTCCCCCGGTCGGGGCCCCAGTGTAGGCCCCGGAGGGGCGCGGTTCAATCACGCGCTGCCTCGCCGTTTGCATCCCCTGCCGCTTCCCGCCAAGGTAGGGTTCCGCCACGGCCGAGCGAGGAGACCCGATGACCGCCGACCCACCGCGCCAGCCCTCGACGCGACCCGGCGCGGCCGGTGTGACCTCCTCCCTGGCGCGGGCCCGCCTGAAGCGCTACCTGGAGGGCGACTCCATCGACCCCCTGTGGCTCAAGGGGGACTCGGCACAGGTGCTGGCGGAGCTTCCCGATGCCTGCGTCGACGTCTGCCTGACCAGCCCACCCTACTGGGGTCAACGGCGCTACGCCGGGGGCGGACTGGGGGAGGAGCACGACCCGCAGGCGTACGTGGAGCGGCTGCTCGAGGTCACCGAGCAGGTCTGGCGCGTGCTCGAGCCCACGGGCTCCCTGTGGCTCAACGTGGGCGACGCCTACCGCGCCAAGGGGCTGCAGGGCATCCCCTGGCGCTTGACCCTGGCCCTGGTGGACGAGCAGGGCTGGACCCTGCGCAACTCGGTGATCTGGCACAAGCTCAAGGGGGGGCCGGACAACGCCAGGGACCGGCTACGGACCGTGCACGAACACGTGTTCCATCTGGTCAAGCGCCCGCGGGGCTACTTCTACGACGTGGACGCGGTGCGAGCCGCCCCCCGCAAGGCCCGGGTCGAGGGGGGTGCGGTGGTCAGCGCCACCGGGGTCAAGGGGGTGCGCTACCGCCGCCAGATCGAGCTGAACACCTCCCTGGACGAGGACGAGAAGGCCGCCGCCCTGGCCGCCCTCGACGCCACCCTGGCCCAGGTGTCCGCGGGCGAGCTGGCCGACTTCCGGATGGTGATCCGGGGCCAGCAGCGGACCACCCACTCGGACGCCGCCGCCGTCTCGGGCCGCGCCAGGGAACTCCTGCAGCGGGGGTTCTACTTCCTGCGCTACCACCCGGACGGGGCCAAACCCGGCGACGTGTGGGACATCCTGCCCGAGGACACCCACGGCCGGACCCGGCACTTCGCCCCCTTCCCCGTCGACCTGTGCCGGATCCCCCTGCTGACCTGCTGCCCCGCCGACGGGGTGGTCCTGGATCCGTTCTGTGGCACGGGCACCACCAACCTGGCCGCCCTCCTCCTGGGCCGCCGGTCCGTGGGCATCGACCTCTCCGAGGAATACCTGGAGCTGGCGGCCGAGCGCTGCCGCGCCGCCCTCGCCGACTGAGCCTCCCCCGGCGCGTCCCTCGCGGTTGATGGGGGTCTTCCGCCCATGCCAAACTCCGGCGAGGGAGCACCCCACAGCCATGGCCGCCCACGGTTCGACCCTTCCGTTGTCCACCCTGCTGAAGCTGGCGGCCCCCGCGTCGGTGGAACTCCCCGTCTGCCACCTGGAGGTCACGGCCGGAGCCGACCGCGGCCGCGCGGTGGGACCGCTGGACAAGGTCACCCTGATCGGCCGCGAGTCCTGGTGCGACGTGGTGCTGGACGACCCGGCCATCAGCGCCCGCCACTGCGAGATCCGCCTCGAGCGGGGCCAGGTGCTGCTCCGGGACCGCGGGAGCACCAACGGTACGTTCCTGGGCCCCCACCGGGTGGTCGAGGCCTACCTGGAGGACGGCCAGCGGTTCCGTGTCGGACAGACCAGCTTCACCCTCCATCGGGCCACGGAGTCCCGGGAGGTGGACGTCTCCCCGATGGATCCCACCGGCACGGTGCTCGGGCGATCCGAGGCGATGCTGGAGGTGCTGGATATCCTGAACCGGGTGGCCGGACGCCGGGTGCCGGTGCTGCTGACCGGTGAGACCGGGACCGGCAAGACCTGCGTGGCCCGGGCCCTGCACCAGGCCAGCGCACGGGAGTCCTTCGTACAGGTCAACTGCGGCGCCCTGCCCGAGGGGTTGATCGAGAGCGAGCTGTTCGGCCACGAGCGGGGCGCGTTCACCGGCGCCGACACCCGGCGGATCGGGCTGTTCGAGGCGGCGGACGGAGGCACGATCTTCCTGGACGAGATCGGCGAACTCCCCCTGCACCTGCAGCCCCGCCTGCTGACCGTGCTCGAGGAGTCCAGTGTGCGACGGGTGGGGTCCAGCGAGCCCGTTCCCGTCGACTTCCGCCTGGTGGCCGCCACCAACCGCTCCCTCGAGCGCGCCGTGGAGGACGGCGCCTTTCGCGAGGACCTGTACTACCGCCTCAGCGTGGTCCAGCTGGAGCTGCCCCCCCTGAGGCGTCGTCCGGAGGACCTGTCCCTGCTCGCGGAGTTCCTGCTGGCCCGGGACGTCGCGGAGACCGGCGCGCCGTCACGACGTTTCGACCCGGGAGCCATGGACGCGCTGCTCCGCCACGACTGGCCGGGCAACGTGCGGGAGCTGGACAACGTGATCCGGCGGGCCGTGGCCCTCTCCGACGCCGAAGTCCTGACCGCGGACGACCTTCGCATGGCCCCCGTGACCCGCCGGGGCGCCACCGCCGGTTTCGACACGGGCCTCCCCTTCCCCGAGTACAAGCAGGCCCTTCTGGACCACTACGAGCGTCTCTATCTCGACGACGTGATGACCGCCGCCCGGGGCAACGTGAGCGAGGCCGCCCGCCGCAGCGGCCTGTCCCGCCAGCACCTGTTCAACATGCTCAAGCGCCACGGGCTCCGCGGCAGCGGCGAATCGTAGGTATGATCGCTCCCCGGAGGGAGCGGAGGCGGTGGCGCCGGACGATCCACTGATCGGTGCCCAGTTCGGGCGCTACCACGTCGAGGAGCTGCTGGGCGAGGGCGGAATGGCCCGGGTCTACCGGGCGGTTCTCCAGGGACCCATGGGGTTCGCCCGCGCCGTGGCCATCAAGCGGATCAAGGCTCCGGGGGGAGACGACGCCGACGCCACGCGCCGGGTCCAGTCCCTGATCAACGAGGCCCGTCTGGGTGGACACCTGAGCCACCCCAACGTGGTCGACGTGCTGGAGTTCGGCGAGTCGGACGGCCACTTCTACATCGTGATGGAGCACGTGGACGGCCCCTCCCTGGCGCGGGTCCTGGCCCGCTGCGAGGAGCTCGGCACGGCCGTCCCGCCGGGGCCCGCCCTGGAGATCCTGGCGGGGGTCGCCCGCGGCCTGGCCTACGCCCACGAACTCGAAGGAGAGGACGGGGAGCCGGTTGGGCTGATCCACCGGGACCTGAAACCCGCCAACGTCCTGCTCGGGTCGTCGGGCCAGGCCATGGTCTGCGACTTCGGCCTGGCGAAATCCGAGGCCAACCTCTTCCAGTCCTCCACCCTCGAGGTCAAGGGCACGCCCGCCTACATGTCCCCCGAGCAGGTGGCCTGCAAACCGCTGACGCCGGCCTCGGACCTCTTCAGCCTGGGTTCGATCCTGTACGAGATGCTGCGGGGGCAGCCCCTGTTCGAGGCCGACGGGGTGATCCAGCTGGCCTACCAGGTGGCCCGGGCGGAGCTGGACGAACCCCGGGAGTGGGTCCGGGAGAGGACCCCGTACCTGGCCCCCCTGTTCGAGGGGCTGACCGCCCGGGATCCCGGCGACCGACCGGCCACGGCGCGGGAGGTGGAGCGCCAGCTGACGGATCTCCTGCGGGGGTTCCCGGCGGGTGCGAGCGTGGCCGATCTCGTCGCCTGGGTGGGGGACGAGGCCGCGACCGCGGAGAGCCTCCCGGACGCGGGGAGCTACTCGCTGCCCAGCGGCTCGGGAACCGTCGAGCACGAACTCGAGGGGGCGACGTCGACGTCGGACGCCCCGCCCGCTGCGCCGAATCCGGCGCGGAGCCGACGCGTGTGGCTCGCCGCGCTGCTGGTCGTCGCCCTGGCCGCCACCGTGGGCTGGGCCATGGGGTGGTACCAGAGGGACGAGCAGGCGGTGGCGGAGCGCAGGGCCGAGCGGGAGGCGGAGAGGGTGGCGGAGGCCACTGGCCACGACGTGAGCCCGGGGTCCCTGCCGGATGGCGTGGGCAGCTCGCTGCCCGTGGTACCCGAGGCCGAGACCGAGACCGGGGGCCACCCCACCGCGACCGAGGCCGAGGCCGAGGTCGAAGCCGGGGGTCACCCCAACGGGACCGAACGCACCATGCCCATCCATCCAACCGAACCGCCCCCCCAGGCATCGCTGGTGATCGCCTGCATCCCCTGGTGCGATCAGGTACGGGTCGACGGGGAGGGCTGGGGGGCGACGCCGATCCGGGACCGGACGGCGCCGGTGGGCCGCCGGGAGGTCCACCTGCGGGCGGCGACCGGCGCCGAGCACACCTTGACCGTGGCGCTGCCCACCGGAGGCACCAAGGTCTGCTGGGACTTCGAACGGGAGGGGCCGTGCGAGGGCATCTGATCCCGCTGGGATTGCTGATCCTGGCCCTGTCGCCGTGCACCGCGCTGGCCGCGGACGGGGACGGGCCCGTGCGGTTGATGATCGTGGGCCCCCGCGGCGACGAGTCCTCCCTTGAGGAGGCCGACCGTCTCCTGCGGCGCATGGATCCCACCGGTGAACACCCCGGGGAGACCCTGGCCGCCGCCGATGTACTCCCGGGAATCGCCGATCCGGCGCTCCGCCCCTACGGCGACATCCTGGTGACCCGCTGCTCCGCCGGCCCCGCAACCCCGGACACCGTCCTGGAGGCCATGGAACGGGGGATGGGGTGGGTGGCTGCCATAGAGTACGAGCAGGCGATCCTGGCCTTCGAGGAGGCCGAGGCCCGGCTCCCCTGCCTGACCGGCTTCCTCCCCGAGGGCAAGATCAGCGACCTGTACTTCTTCCACGGCCTGGCCTCGTTCTACGTGGAGGGCGAGCAGCAGGCCCGCCGCCTCTTCGCCCGCTCCCTGTCGGCCCAGCCCTCCCGCCCCTGGGACGATCGTTTCCCACCACCGCCCCAGCAGGTGTTCCTGGACGCGGGCAAGGACGTGCTGCACGTGCCGCCACGCCCCGTGGTGGTGCGGGACCCGGCGGGGGTCGTCACCGAGCTGCGCATCGACGCCGAGGCCTGGACCGGCCTCCCCGACGAGCCTCGCACCCTGGTACCTGGCACCCACCTGCTGCAGTGGCACGGGATGGAGGGGGAGCTGCAGAGCCTGCAGCTGGAGCTGGTCCCGGGAGGGCAGCTGGTGCTGTTGACCGGCGCGGGCTTCCTCGAGGCGGTCCTGGACGGGGGCCGGGACCCGGCGCTGGCCCGGGTGGTCGCCCCCGCCCTGGGTCAGCTCGCCGCGGACCGGGGGGTGGAGGAGGTGGTCATCGTCCGAACGGGCGAGGAGCCCCAGGTGTCTCTCTTCGACCCGGGTAGGGGCACCTTCGAGCCGACGCGCAAGGAGCGATTCCTGTCCACCTGGGAGGAGCAGCGCCAGCGCTGGGGTCCCCGGGGCGGCCTCTCGCTGGGGGTCGGATTCACCTCCGTGATCGCTCCCCGGGACGACTGGGACTTCCAGTACCTGACGCTGATGGCGGCCGCCGAGTTCCGCGTGATCGCCGGCCTCTACCTGGACGTGGCGGTCAACATGGGCCTGCGGCGCGGCGAGATGAACCGGGACTCGATCGTCGCCCTCCCGTCCAGCCGGATCGGCGTGCGCTACGCCTTCCAGCTGGCCCCCGTCCGCCCCTTCCTCGGCGTGGCCGGCCAGACCAACATGTACAGCCGCGACGACGTGGTCCTCGGCGGCGGCGCCCTCTTCGGCGTGGCCCTGGAGCTCAAACGCACCCGCGCCCTCCGACTGGCGGTGGAGGGGTTCGTGGGAAGGATCCGAAACTGGTGTATCCAGGGCACGGTCCAGGTGGGCGTCTACTACTGAGCTACTCCGGCGACCGCCACCTCGGTCCGCCCCCCCGTCGGGGGCGCGCCCGGCGCACCCACAGAACCCCCGCCAGACAGGCGCCCACGATCCCGGTCCGCCGCTTCACGGCCGTCGCCTCCGGCGGATCGGGAAAATCGCACTCGCAGACGATCCCCGACGCCTCCTCGGCCACGGCCAGGCAGTCGTGGTCCTCGTAGTCCACCGCGCCGTCGCAGTCGTTGTCGAGCTGATCGTCGCAGGCCTCGGGGTGCCCCAGGGAGCGGCGGGGGTCCTGGTCGTCGCAGTCACCCTGGTCCACCGTGTATCCATCGCCGTCCGCGTCGTCATCGGCGGCGGCGACCCTGGCTCCGAGGACGAGGACCAGAACGGACGCCTGGACTGCGAGGGTTCGGGCTCGGAAGGGGGAGGCCACGGGGCGAGTCTACCAGCACTGCGGGAGGGGGCGGGGCCGGGATCCTCAGTCCAGGTAGCCCAGCGCCCTGAGCCTCATCTCGGTATCCGGCGGCAGGTCCGCCGGCACAGCGGTCCGGCGCTCCTGCCAGGGTCCGACGGAGCGGTCCTCCCAGGCCCCCATCCGGGCGCGGGCGCGGGTGAGGTCGGCTGTGGCCCCCGGATCCCCGCTCCGGTCACGCTGCTCGGCCGGATCGTCCGACAGCTGGAAGAGGTGCTCGGCCACCTCGCCCCCCTCGGGCCACTCCTGCTCGTAGCGCCACGGGCCGGCGATCACGGTCCGGCGGCGGACCCGGAGACGGCTGGCCTCGTCGTCGTGCCCCTGCAGATCGAGGGCCTTGACCAGGTACTCGGGCACTTCGTGCTCGGCGAACACACCCTGGGCGTGCGGCTGGTCCTCCCCGGACCCCCGCAGCCAGGGCGCCAGGCTCACCCCGTCCGTGGTCAAGGGCGTGGGATCGAGGCCGGCCAGGTCGACGAGGGTCGGCGCCACGTCGGCGAGGCTCGCGGTGGCCCCGAGACGCTGTCCGCCCTCCACCAGGCTCGGACAGTGCAGGACCATCGGAACCTGGAGCACCGGGCGGTACAGGCCGTAGCCGTGGCCCCAGACGCCGTGCTCGCCGAACATCTCCCCGTGGTCCGCCAGGACCAGCAGGCAGACCTCCCGCCCCGAGGTGTCGAAGGCGTCCACGATCCCGCCCAGCAGCTCGTCGGCGTACGCGATGGCGGCGTCGTAGGAGCGCAGGACATCGTCCCGGGCCGACGGTTCCAGGGGGACGCCGTGGTGCTGGGCCTCCAGGGCCCGCAGGGAGGCGCGCTGGGCATCGAGGCCGTTGGCGCCGTGGGCTCGCCGGGCGGCGGCGGGGATGCGCCAGTACGGCGCGTGGGGCTCCGAGAGGTTGACGAACACGAACCTCGGTGGCCCCTCGGGACGCAGGAAATCCCCCAGGTCCTCGACGAGGGCGGCTCCGCCCTTGTCGCGGTTGCTCCACGGGCTGGCGTCCAGGATCTTGGCCAGCAGGAAGTGGGACGCGATGCCTGCCTCGCCCCCCCGTTCCGCCCAGCGGTGGAATCCGCGGGTGAGGCCGGTGGCATCGGACACCCACGGGTTGCCGGAGAACCCCGCGGTCAGGTACCCGTGCCGGCGGAGGTGCTCGGCCAGGGTCAGCTGATCGTCGCCCAGGTGCAGGGTGTCCTGGGTGGTGCCGTGGCGGCTGGGCACCTTGCCGGTGAACAGGGTCGCGTGGGACGGCGCCGACCAGGGCGACGCGCTGTAGGCGCCATCGAACCGGACGCCGCCCGACGCCAGCGCCTCGAGCGCGGGGGTCGCCAGGGCGCCGCCATCCAGGTCCCCGTACAGGGCCAACCGGTCCCGGCGGACCGTATCCAGGACCACCAGCGCCAGGTCGGGACGCGCCGGGTCGAGGGGGTCGACCAGGGCGGGACGTTCCACGGGCGTCGAGGTCCGCAACACCATCCAGGGCACGGCCGACAGCACCAGGGCCAGGATCCAGCAGACCGCGAGGCACCTTCGCAGCGGCAGCAGGAACACCACCGACAGGACCGTGGCCACCCCGCCGACCAGTAGCCAGTTCATGGGATCCCGGTCCCCGAGGGCTGCGGAGATGCACACCAGCGGTGTCAGCAGCGCGTGAGGCAGCGCGAAGCGGACCCAGCGGCGGCCGAAGGGCTGGTCGATTCGGGAGAGCAGGGCACCGACCAGCAGACCCAGCAGCGCACCCACGAACCCGTAGTGCAGCAGCGCTCCCCCCCAGAAGTCGACGAAGGCCTGGCGAGCCACGTCCCGCGGGAGCTGGGTCGCCACCACCACCGCGGGGACCTGCATCGCCACGATGTAGATCCCCGCGCCGAGGCCGGCTCCGGTGAGGCCGTTGTTCATGCTGGCGGGACATCATACCCGCGCGGCCGGTCGGGCGCGGGCGCGGCGAAGAGATCAGCCGCCGGCGCGATCGGCCGGGGGGCCACGCCGGCAGACGAACAGGCAGCTGCGCTCGTGGGACTTGGCCACGCCCTTGACCTCGCGGCAGGCGTCCAGGACCTCGAAGGCCTGGGAGTAGGCCTTCTTGGTCAGGTCCACGCCCCCCATGCTCACGGTGGTCAGCGCGTAGCGGTGGGGGCCGCCCTGGCGGTCCACGGCCACGTAGAAGCCCCGCTCCAGATCCCGGTCCTTGAAGTGCGCGCGCACCCGCGCGTCGAAGGTCTCGGCCACCTCGTTGGCCAGCTCCCGGGCCTCGTCGTTGGCGCAGACGAAGATCAGGTCGTCGGCCCCCAGGTGACCGACGAAACGATCGTTCTCCGAGCCCGGCTCGATCACGTCCACCAGGCAGTCGCCGAGCATCTCGATCATGGCGTTTCCGGACTCGATGCCGTAGGCCGCGTTGTAGGCCTCCAGATCGGCGATGTCCGCCAGCACCGCCGCCGCCGCCCGCTCGTCCCGCATGGCCCGCGCGATCTCCCGCTCGCAGCTCACCGCTCCGGGGAGCCCCGTGATCGGGTTCTGGTCGATGGCCGCCTGCCGCACCCGCGCCACCTCGTCCAGGGCCCGTTTGAGGTACCGATGGGCCCGGATCAGGGGGGCCTCGACCTCGTCGGGGAAGTCGATGGTGATGGGTCCTTCGAGGGATGGATGGTCGTCCATCGGGCTGCCTCCCGCACACTCAGGGCCCCGTACAGCGGGGCTCGTGTCATGATACACACCCAGCGAGGTGTGGGGACGCGATGACGGCGCTCGATCGGGCGGTCCTTCTGGCGATCAACGGCGGGCTGGCCAGCTCGGCGCTGGATGTGGTGATGGCGCTGCTGTCGAACCGCATCCTGGGGCTGGTGCTGCTGGCCGCCGCCGCGGGCCTGCTCGCCTGGCGGGGGGGGCGCGCGGGGAGGGTGGCCGCCATCGCGGCCCTGGTGGCGGTGGCCCTCACCGATCCCCTGGCCGCCCAGTTCCTCAAGCCGTTGATCGGCCGCCTCCGCCCCTGTCACGAGCTCGGCGACGCCGTCCGCACGGTGACCGGCTGCGGGGGCCAGTACGGCATGCCCTCCAACCACGCGGCCAACGTGGTCGCGGCCGCCGCGGCCGTCGCGCTGGTCTTTCCCCGGACGCTGCTTCTCACCGCCCCCCTGGCCCTCGCCATCGGCCTGTCCCGGATCTACCTGGGGGTGCACTACCCGCTGGACGTGCTGGCCGGGTACGGCCTGGGCGCGGCGGTGGGTCTGGTCGTCTCCGCCGGGCTGGGTCTGCTGGCTCGCACCTACCGCCGGGCCAGCTCCGACACCGTCTGAACTGCCCGGACCGCCATGCTAGGGTGACCGTCCACGGACGACAGGACATGACGACCATCCGCGATCCGAGACTTCCGCCGACCATCCGCCGGATCCTGAGACGTTCGTCCGGCAACACCGGCTACGTACCCGTCGTCGGGCTCATCGCCGCCATCGTCCTCGGATCGGTCCTGCGGGGCCACTATCTCTACTTCGCCGTGCCCGTCGGCTCGCTGTGTCTGACCATCCTGGTGCTCAGGGCCCTCTTCCCCCGGATGAACTGGCTCGTCGAGCACCTGCTGGATCACCCCCGGGACATCGCGGCCATCGAGGCCCGGGAGTCCCGTCCCGACACCCTGAAGGTCCGCTTCCGCAACGGCCGCGCCACCCGCGTGTACGCCGAAGGGCGAGAGAGGGCCGCCTTGATCGAGTACATCCTGGAGCGGGCGCCCCACTGCGAGGAACGGACGCGGAGCTGAGGGTCGGCCGCCTGTTCGTTCAGCGGCCCTCCCAGGCCGCGCCGTAGGCCCGGGCGAAGCAGGTCCCCGCCGTCGTATCCACCCCGCCGGAGAGCTCGAGGGCGCTGTCGTCGTCCGGATCGTCGGTGAGCCAGGTCAGGTCGTCGCCGTAGCCGGTGGTGTCCGGCTTGTCGTACAGGTCGCTGCCGTCCAGGTCGGCGAAGAAGCCGTAGCTCGGGATCCAGGTACTCTCCCCGCAGGTGCCCACCGCCCAGTCGTAGTCGGTGGCCCAGCCCACGGCCTTGTCGCTCCAGGTGTGGTACTCGTCGTCGCCCTGTCGGTCGACCAGGATCCCCAGGCCGTGGCACTTGCTGACCCCGATCCCGCGGTCGGGTCCGTAGTACCAGTCGTCCCCTCCCCCCTCCACGAACACGGTCACCGAGTAGTCGT
>CAZITQ010000237.1:0-14116 GCA_964542165.1 uncultured Rickettsiales bacterium | reverse complement strand
CCTGGCCTTGGGGGGCTCCTGGTGTGGGGTCTCCTGGGGCGGGTGGCTATGGAGGACGTGGGCTACCCGGTGGGGGGCGCCGACCACCTCGGCGGCAAAACCATCGGCGCACAGCTCGGCGTGCTCCCGCCAGTCCCCCGCCAGAGCTCGCGCCAGGACACCGGGCGCAAAGGCCAACCACATCGACAACCACGCCCGGGTGAAGGGATCGCGGCGGCGGACATGGGCAGCCTCGTGGGCCTCGATGACCTCCCGGGAGCCGCCGTCGAGGGAGCGCCAGTAGCCGCGGTCGGCGGTCACGACAGGCCTCCACAGGCCCGCCGTGTAGGCCAGGGGTATGCCCAGGTCCACCAGCCGGATGCCGTCTCCGGTCTCCTCGTCGCCCCCGTTCGCGGCGGGGCCGACGCGGCCCGCGTACAGTCGCATCGCCACCAGCGCGGGCCGGAACAACAGCAGCGCCGCGGGGATCGCCAGCGCCATCAGCAGCGGCGTGGCCGACATGGGGTGCACGGGGCAGAGGTGCATCCATCCCGGGTGGGACAGGTGGCAATGACAGGCCAGCACCTGACCCTGGTGGGGGTCCCCTGGGATGAAGGCCGAGATCGCCAGGAACGCGCCGCCCACCACCGGGAGGACCGCTACGACGGGCGTGAACCGCGCCCAGGACCGACCGCTGCGACGTCCCCGGCGGGTGACGGCGAGCCAGGCACCGAGCAGCGGCCACGCCAGCAGCCACGCCGCCGGCAGCGCCATGGCACCGAGCAGCGTCAGGGCGACGAGGGCGTTCATGGACGCTTCCCTCGACGTTGCCGGATCAGCTGCTCGAGGTGATCCAGCAGCTCGGGATCCCTCTCCTCGGCCCCGTCGAGGAAGGCCGAGAGCAGCGGTTGCGGATCGCCGCGGACGTCCGCCATCAACCGGGCGACCTCCGCGCCGATGGACTCGTTGCGGGGCCGGGCGGCCCGGTACCACCAGACGCCGTCGCGCTTGGTCCTCAGGACGCCGCCCTTGGCGTGGAGGCGGTCGAGCACGGTGGCGATGGTCGTGTAGGCGTACTCGCCGTCGACGCGGCCGAGTACGTCCCGTACGGACAGGTCTCCTCCGTCCCACAGGATGTCGAGGATCTTGTTCTCCAGGATCGCCTTGCGCGCCATCGGCCCTCCGCGGCGAATCGATACTACGCATTGTAGTAAGCCCGCGCAAAGATCTCGCACCGGGGAGTCGTGTTCGCGCGGAGTGTCGTACAATCCGATCCGGTAGAAACCGTGAATCCGCGCGCATCGATTGCGCAGTGGGCACCCCCCGGGGAGGAAGACCATGAACCACTGGAAGATCTGGCTCGCCGCCACCCTCATCGTCCTGCCGCTGGTGCTGTGGGCTTGCCCGGTCGCGTACGACGACGACGACGACGACGGGAGCGGCTCGACGAGCTGCTTCTACGGCTGCCAGGGTGCGTACGGCGACAACTGGTACTGCACCACCGAACCCGACGCCGTCGCGGACTGCGAGACCTGGGCCTACGACTCCTGTGGGGACATGGCGATGCTGGACTACGAAGCCGCGGACTGCGCCGGCTGCAACGACGACTGTGCCCCTTCGTGGTACGGATCCGGCGGGGGCGACGACGACGACGACACCTACGGCGACGACGACACCTACTGACCGTCCGTTCTCCGGGAGCGCGGGTTCGGCGTCAGGGTAGCCCTGCGGCGAGCGGCGGGATCCGCTCGACCATGTAGGTGCCCGCCGGTCCCCCGGCCTTCGAGCGCATCTCGACCCGCCAGACCACCTCTCCCGACGGTGTCACCTCGACCAGGCGTCCGGTGGCATCCCCCTCGAAGACGCTCCCGCTGGCAAACAGGGTGTTGCCGTTGGCCAGCCTGTCCGCGTCGCCCCACACGGAGCTGAACCACGCGTCCTCGACCCCGTCCGGTGGGTACTGCCAGACCGGGCGGATCGTCCTGGCGTCCTGGTCGAGTTCGTACTCCATGATCCGGGTGTAGGGGCGGTAGACGGACGAGCCGTTGTCGTGCACGAGCAGGTTGCCGTCCGCGAGGATCTCGGGGGCGTGTCCCCGGACGAACCAGGGATCCGGGTGATCCCCGAGCATCTCGAAGTCCCGCCCCTCGCCCAGCTCCCACACCAGCTCGCCGCTGGCCCGGTCGAGCTTGTACATCGAGCTGAGGTTGCGGGCGTGGTAGTACGCCGCATCCTCTTGCAGGTCCACCTGGGCCATGTTGCCGTGCAGGAAGTGCTCGTCGGACTCGGGGATGTGGTCCGCGACGTGCCACTCCCAGACCGTGTCCAGCTCGCCGTCGATCTCGAACACGACGTCGTCGAGCGAGGCGTCTGCGAACTCGAAGCGCATCCCCAGGTAGTTGCCGTTGGGCAGCTGCTCGAAGACGTGGTGCATCGAGCCCTCCTGGGCCGGCTCGTCGGGCTGGGCCGGACCCTCCCAGAGGATCTCGCCGGCCAGGTCGACCCGGCGGGGACGGTGGCCCGGCGGGACGTTGCCTCCGATCAACACCTCGTCCCCGCCGACCCCCGAGGCCTGGATCCCGCTGAACCCCTCTGCCGCCCCGAAGCTGTGGTACCAGACCGGCTCGGCCTGCTCGTCGATCATCATGACCACGGCGGGCGGGTAGGCGTTGCCGACCACCAGGTTCACCAGGGTCCATCCTGGCTGCATCCGGTCCGGATCGCCCCCGACCGGGTCGAACTCCGCCGTCTCGAAGGGGACGTACCCCGTGGTGAAGGGGAGGAGCTCGCTGCGGGCCTCCCAGCCGTCCCGGCGGGTGGAGACGGCCTGGAGTTCGTGCTCGGTCCCGGCGTGCATGCCGACCACGAGGACGTCGTGGTCCCGCGTCTCCCCGTCGCTCCCCACGCGAAGACGCCGTCCGCCCTGGGCGGGACCGAACTCCACCCAGGAGCTCGCCGGCTCGTCCGTCTGCCAGGTGACGCGACACACCAGCAGGCACGAATACACGTCCAGAACCTCGGCCCCCGGGAGCGCGTCGTACTCCGAGCAGCCCAGGGTCGGCGCGGCTCCGCCGGACATCAGCGCCAGCAGGACCGCGCAGCGGGCGGCGTGGTGCCGGGCTGCAGCGGGGGATCGGGAGGTCCCACGGATCATCGGTGCACGAGCATACCAAGGCGCCCGGGGAGGTCGAAGGCGAAGGACGCTGCCTTCCGCACGCCTCCTTGCGGCGCCTCGACCGACGTTGAAGAATGCGCCCATGAGATGCGGAGAGATCGCGCTTGTCTTCGCGTTGACGGGCCTCACGGCCGCGGCGTCGGTCGCCGGGGCCGAGGAGACGGAGGACGAGGCGCCCGACGGGGGGGCCGAAGCCTCGACCGTGGTGGTCGCCCGGGGGGTGCCCGAGGAGCCGCTCGACGCCCTGCGCGCGGTGGACGTGGTCGACGCGGAGCAGCTGCGTCAGCGCCGTCCGCGGACGGTGCCCGAGGCACTGATGGACGGGACCGGGGCCTACGTCCAGAAGACGAATCACGCCGGCGGATCGCCGATCATCCGCGGAATGGTGGGGCCCCAGAACCTGATCCTGATCGACGGGGTGCGGCTCAACAACTCCACCTACCGCACCGGGCCGCTGCAGTACCTCAACACCGTGGATTCGTTCTCCCTCGAGCGCATCGAGCTCATGCGGGGACCCGGGTCGGTGCTGTACGGCAGCGACGCCATCGGGGGCGTCATCGACCTGATCACCCGGGACCCGGTCGCCCCGGGGGAGGGCGCGGACTCCCGCTTCACCCCGCTTGCGATCCTCCGGGGGGCGACCTGCGACCTGGAGCGAAGCGGCCGCGGCGCCCTGTCCTTCGATACCCCCAGCTTCGGCGTGATCGGCGGGGCGAGCCTTCACGTCTTCGACGACCTGAGGGCGGGGGGGGACGGGGGGATCCAGCCCTGGTCCGGGTACAACGAGATCGACTGGGACGCCAAGGTACGGCTCGGCCAGGCCGGAGGCGATCGGCTGGAGATTCTCTACCAGGGGGTCCGGGTCCGGGACGCCGGCCGCACGGACAAGCTCGAGACCAAGGGCCAGCTCACCATGTACGACGAGAACTTCCGCGATCTCGTCTACGCGAAGGCCCACCTGCGCATCGATCCCCTGTCCACGCGGGTTTCGATCACCCCGTCCTGGCAGCGGCAGCTGGAGACCCGGCGCAAGATCACCTTCGCCGACGACGGGCACGGGGACGTGTCCAGGGTGGACGGGTCGAGGGACGTGGTGAACACCGTGGGCGGTGCGGTGCGCCTCGACACCCGGCTGTTCGGCCGGAGGTTGGATCTGATCTACGGCGCGGAGTACTACCACGACCTGGTCCGTTCCGAGGCGGCCTCGGGGCCGGACGAGGACTCCCTGATCGAAACGATCCCCACCTATCCCGAGGGGTCGGGCTACGACACCTTCGGGGCGTACATGCTGGCCACCGCGACCCCGATCCGCACGGCCAGCTGGGTCGAGCTGGTGGTCCACGGCGGCGCCCGCTTCTCCGCGTTCGCCGCCTCCGCCCCCGACATCGAGGGCTTCGGCGACGTGGCGATCCGCAACACCGGCGGCGTGGTCGCCGCCGGCCTGCACCTGCGAAAGCGGGGCGTGTTCAACGTGGGCATCGGCTTCGACCAGGGCTTCCGCGCCCCGAACCTGATGGAGGCGGCCCGGATCGGGGACACCGGCAACTGGTTCCACGTCCCCAACGCCGATCTGAACTCCGAGAGGGCCGAGAGCCTGGAGGCCAGCGGGCGCTTCCATGCGGGCCCGGTCACCTTCGGGGCCGTGGGCTACGCGACCTTCTTGCGCGACTACATCGTGAGGGTGCCGACCACCTACGAGGGCCAGGAGATCGTGGGGGAGACCCTGGTCGTGCACAACGTGAACTCGGGCCAGGGCCGGGTGGTGGGCGCGGAGGGTTCACTGATGGCCGACAGCCCCTTCGGGCTGGGCGTGGGGGGCAACCTGACCTGGACCCGGGGCGAGTACGACGACCCGGCGGAGGGCTGGGTCCCCATGTCGCGAATCCCCCCCCTCTTCGGCACCGCCCGGGTCCGCTACGCCCACCCTTGGAGTGATCTGTTCGTGGAGGTCTTCGCCCTGTTCGGCGGTGCACAGGACCGGCTCTCCCCCCTCGACCAGAGCGACGCCCGAATCCCGGAGGGCGGCACGCCCGGCTGGTGGACCCTGAATCTGAGGGCGGGCATCCGACCCGTGGACTGGCTCCAGATCTCCGTGGGCGGTTCGAACCTCCTCGACGAGCTGTACAAGGTCCACGGCTCGGGCGTGTACGGCGCGGGCGCCACCGCGTGGCTGGCCCTCGAGGTGCTGGAGGGGTAGGGGTCGGTTGACGGGCGCGGGGGCCATTTGTTAGGTCCGGGGGGATCAGCCGACACGAACCCGAGCCGCAGGAGGGACCGACCCGGGCCGGGGCATCGCATGCCCTGCGCTCGTCGGCGCACCGTCGCCGATCCGTTATGACGCTGTTGAAATCCGCCACCTCGCTCCTCGCTCGCCACCCGCTCTACCTCCTGTCCATCATCCTCACCGGGTTGATCGCGCTGTACGGGATCCTCTTCCCCGAAGATCTGGGCCGCCACGGAGCGACCTTCGCCGACGCCGCCTTCGGAGCCCTGGGCTGGTTCTTCATGGCGGTGGTCACCTTCTTCTTGCTGCTGTGCGTCTGGCTGGCCATCGGCCGCTACGGACGCGTGAAGCTGGGCAAGACCGACGACCAGCCGGAGTTCTCGACCCTTTCGTGGTTGGCGATGCTGTTCGCCGCCGGCATGGGGGTGGGGCTGCTGTTCTGGGGCGTGGCCGAGCCGGTCATGCACTACTCCGCTCCCCCCGTCGGACCGGGCAGCACACCCGACGCCGCCCGCAACGCGGTGGTCCTGACCAGCTTCCACTGGGGACTGCACGCCTGGGCGGTCTACGCCGTCGGGGCGATCGTACTGGGGTACTTCGGCTTCCGGATGGGGGCTCCCTACCTGCCCGGCGCGCCCCTCAGGATCGCGTTTCGGGGCCGCTGGGTCGGGCCGGTGGCCTGGCTGGCGGACTTCATCGGCGTGATCGCGGTGACCGCGGGCGTGGCCGGCTCCCTGGGCATGGGGATCATGCAGATCCAGGCCGGCCTGAGCGTCACGGTGGGCCTGCCCGCCGACTCCAAGGCGCTGGCCTCGGTGCTGATGATCGTCCTCGTGCTGGCCTACCTGGCGTCGGCCTCCACCGGCCTGGACAAGGGCATCAAGTGGCTCAGCAACATCAACATCGTCATCGCGATCTGCCTCCTGGTGTTCCTGCTGCTCGCGGGCCCGACCGCCTCGCTGCTCCAGGTCTTCGTCACGGCGCTGGGTGACTACACCTCATCGCTGGCCCGGCTGACCATGCGGCTCTTCCCCTACCGGGACCTGGACCGCTGGACCCAGAACTGGACGCTGACCTACTTCATCTGGTGGATCGCCTGGGCCCCCTTCGTGGGGGTCTTCGTGGCCCGGATCAGCAAGGGGCGGACCCTGCGGGAGTTCGTGCTGGGGGTTCTCTTCGCCCCGACCCTGTTCTCGATCCTGTGGTTCTCGGTCTTCGGCGGGATCGCGATCCACGAGGACATGCACGGAGTGGGTGGGGTCGCGGATCTGGTGAACGAGGACGTGACCGTCGCCCTCTTCGCGCTGTTCGACCTGCAGCCCCTCTCGCTGGTCCTGGGCTTCACCGCCCTGACCCTGATCTTCATCTTCCTGATCACCAGCGCCGACAGCGCCACCTTCGTGCTGGGGATGCTCACCACCCACGGGACGCAGAACCCGCCGGTGCGCCGGAAGATCACCTGGGGGATCATCCTCGGGGTCCTCGGCGCCGCCCTGCTGTTCACCGACAACATCGACGCGCTCAAGGCCGTGGTGGTCGGGGGCGCGGTTCCGTTCACCTTCATCCTGCTGCTGCAGGTCGCGGCCCTGATGAAGATGTTGCGTCGCGATCCGGACGTCCCCCGGAGGCCGCGACGCAAGCGGGGCGGGGGCAAGGGGGCCGGCGCCGGGACCGCAGCGACGCTCCTGGCGGTCTCCCTGCTGGCGGGGCCGGGGTGTGCGGATCGGGCCGGGGCCGTCCGGGTCGGGGTCAAGGACTTCGCCGAGCAGCAGCTGCTGGGGGAGATGACCGCGGGGCTGCTGCGACACGCGGGGCTGGATGTGGCCGAGGTCACCGCCTGTGTGGACACCTACGGCTGTCACGACGCCCTCTACCGGGGCGATCTGGACGTGATGATCGAGTACACGGGCACGGGGATGGTCTTCCGCGGAGGGCGCTGGGCCGACCGGCACGTGGGCGTGGACCAGCTCCAGGAGCTCTACGCGGGAAGCGGCCTGACCTGGTTCGAACCCCTGGGCTTCGACAACGGGTACCTGCTGGTCATGCGCACCGACGTGGCCCTGGCCGGGGGCCTGTCGACCATCGGGGATCTCCAGGGCGTACCCGGGGGCGTCCGGCTCGCCTGCCCCGGCGAGTTCGTGCGTCGCCCGGTGGACGGCCTCGGGGCGATCACGCGGCGGCACGGCTTCGATCTCGCGACCGACCCGGTGCTGCTCGAGGACCCGTCCGAGCGGATCCGGGCGCTGATGGACGGCAAGGTGGACGTGGCGGTGACCTACGCCACCGATGGGGTGATGACCGACACTCGGCTGACCGTCCTGGAGGACCACCTCGCGTTCTTCCCGCCGTACGAGGCGGCGTTCCTCGTGCGGGATGGGGCCCTCGAGGAGCACGGGGAGCTCCGGGCCGCGCTCGAGTACCTCGTGGGCCGGCTGGATCTCGAGACCATGCGGGGGCTGAACTACGCGGTCCAGGTGGAGGGACAAGCTCCGGACGCCGTCGCCCTGGGGCACCTGCGCGACCTCGATCTGCTTCCGGAGTCGGCAGCCGGCGTCTTCCCGGCGCCGTCGATGTGTGTCGTCCATGCACCGGGGGACGACCTGGACGCCTTCGCTACCCGCACCCTGGGCGCCGTGCGCGAGGCCTACCCGGACCGGGCGGTGACCCTCTCCGCCGACGAGACGCCGGTGGATGCCGTGGTCCTGGGCCGCTGCCGGCTGGGCCTGATCGGCGCCGAGCGATTCTTCTACATCGACGGCGAGCTCCAGCGTGAGGAGCGCGTGGCGGCGGTGGCCGTGGTGGGCTCGCGCGCCCTGCACCTGGTACGACGCGCCGGGGACACAGGGCTCTTCGATGGCTCCATCGGACTGCCCCCCCGGGGGAGCGGTGGCGCCCGGGTCGGGGAGCTGGTGCTGCTCGCCGAGGACGCGCTACCCGCGGCGTACGGCAGCGTGGATCAGCTGCTGAAGATGGTCGAACGGGGGGATCTGGACGGCGCCCTGATCCTGGCGCCCCTGGCGGACGACCGCTTGACCCGGGCGCTGGCCCAGGGCGCGCTGGCGCTGCGTCCCCTCGACGCGTGGGTCCGACCGGAGCGCGCGACCCTGCTGCCGTACCTGCGGCCGGCCCGGATCCCGTCGGGGACCTACAGCCAGCAAGAGGGGAGCCTCGAGACCCTGTCGGCGCAGGTCCTGCTGGCAGGACCGGCCCCGTCCACCGGGCCCATGGGCGCGGCGGGCGGCCCGGCCAGCACCCTGGCCTCCGCCGCACAGCCGCTGGTGCCGGAGAAGGTCCACGCCCTGTCGACGGCCAGCGGGGCGCTCGAGGCCCCCGATCCGGTCCTGCCCAGCGCCTGGATGCAGTCCACCTCGGACGCCGTGAACGATGAACCGGTGCACCAGGTCCTCTACACGATCCTCAACGCCCTGGTCCTCCTCTTCGTGGGCTGGCTGATCTGGCTGGTCGTCCGGCGCGATCGCACGCCCCCGTCGGCCGCGGCCGGGGGGTAGGACCCGCCGAGGAGCACCGCTCGATTGCTCCCCCCGGTCGTCCGGGAGTAGCATGATATCTGGGCAGAGGGGTGCGGGCGGCCGTCAGCCATCGGCGACCATCGCCCCCACCCGTCCCCGACGGCTGCCCCGCCGTCGAGGGGGAATCGGTGCGGCACGAGCGTGGGAGCGGATGGTGGCATGAGCGATCTCTCCTCCAAGACCCTGGCCCTGCTGCGCCGGCTGTCGCGCCTCGCCGAGTCCCAGCCGGACATCCAGACCTTCCTGTCCGAGATCGCCCGCCTCTCCACCGAGATCACCGGAGCCGACAGCGGCGCGGTGCTGCTGCTGGACAAGGACGCCGCGACCCTGGTGGTCAGCGCCGCCCACGGGCTGGACGAGGCCAGCGTGAAGCAGGTCACCTTCCAGCCCGGTGAGGGCATCGCGGGGCGGGTGCTGGAGACCGGGAACACCGAGCGATTCGACGACGTGATCGGCGATCCACAGTTCCTCGCCGTGCCCTGGCAGGAGGGGGGGATCCACTCGCTGCTGGTGGTGCCCATCCGGACCACCGAGCGGGTCGTGGGGGTCATGTCCCTGCACGCGGAGCGCGTCGGCGCGTTCGGCGACCCCGAGCAGGCGTGGATCGAGCTGCTGGCCCGTCAGCTGGCGTCGGATA
This sequence comes from uncultured Rickettsiales bacterium, assembly GCA_964542165.1. GTDB lineage: Bacteria > Myxococcota_A > UBA796 > UBA9615 > CAYRNR01 > CAYTBN01. Next base: position 4,571 of record CAZITQ010000237.1, on the reverse strand, counting down.
TCGAGAACGCCTGGCTGCGGGAGACGAGCTGGTTCGACCCCTTGACCCGGATCCTCAACCGCAGCCGCTTCGAGGAGCGGCTGGACGAGGAGATCCGGCGAGCCCGACGCCACCTGTCGGACATGTGCCTGCTGGCCATCGATATCGACCAGTTCCACGTGGTCAACGAGATCCACGGGGAGTTCGTGGGCGACATGGTCCTGCGGGAGTTCGCCCGGAGGGTGGCCGACGAGGTCCGCGGGGAGGACATCCTCGCCCGCTGGGAAGGCGAGCTCTTCCTGTGCCTGCTCCCCCACACCGACGAGACCCAGGCGGTCAAGGCCGCCGAACGGATCCGCGTGCGGGTCATGCAACGCGCCTTCCGGTCCCGCCGGGGGGCGATCCCGCTGACGGTGAGCCTGGGGGTGGCACCCCTGGAGCCCGGAGGCACCACCCCCGGAGAGCTGGTCGGCCGGGCCCGAAACGCTCTGTTCCAGGCCAAACGGGAGGGGCGCAACCGGGTGGCCATCGCCCCCCCCGCGAGCCTCTCCGGAGATGCCGACAGCCTGGAGCCCTGACCGTCAGAACGGCACGTCGGCCTCCGCTTCCGCGGCCCCCTGCGCCGCCGCAGCCGGCGGCCGGACCGTGTCCTCTCCCTTGCCCCGGTCCCCCCCGAGTCTGAGGAAGACCACGTCATAGGCCACGACCTCGTGCATCCACTGCTTGCCCCGCTCGGGATCCTCCCACGACCGCCGCTGGGCCCGGCCCTCCACGAGGACCCCCGAACCCTTGCGCAGGTAGGTCTGGCAGCGCTCGGCCAGGGTGCCGAAGGTCACCACCCGGTGCCATTCGGTCTCCTGGACCCAGTCGTCATCCCCCCGCTTGCGCATCCGGCTGGTGGCCACGTTGAACACCGCGCGAGGCCGTCCCTCCTTGTCGTAGCGGACGTCGGGATCCGCGCCGAGGTTCCCCATCAGAAACACCTTGTTCAGTGAGCGCATCGCGCCTCCTCCCCCGGGGGTTGCACGTGGAACCTGCAAGGATGATTCCGGAGCGGAGACCGGGGGGGCGGTGGGGGAGGAAACGAGGGATGGGAAGCCAGCGAGTCGGGAAGGGAAGGGGAGGCCGGCGTTCGAATTCCGGACCCCGGGTCCGGGATCCGGACACCCCCTCCCACAGCCGCTTGAAGACGCGGGTGGAGCGTGCTTGAATGGCGCGGTGGAATTCCCGGGTTACATCGCCATCGAGGGCGTCATCGGGGTCGGCAAGACCAGCCTTGCCCACCGGATCGCCGCGCGCCTCAACGGGGAGACCATCGAGGAGCCCTTCGAGGAGAACCCCTTCCTGGAGCGCTTCTACAAGGACGCCGAGGCCTGGGCCTTCCAGACCCAGCTGTTCTTCCTGCTCAACCGGTTCAAGCAGCTGCAGGACGCGCGTCAGACCTCCCTGTTCGCCCGCACCACGGTCTGCGACTACCTCTTCGCCAAGGACACCATCTTCGCCCACGCGACGCTGGCGGACGACGAGCTGGTGCTCTACAACCAGATCTACGAGCTGCTGACCGAGCGGGTCCCCACGCCGGACCTGACCATCTACCTCCAGGCACCCCCGTCGGTGTTGCACGAACGCATCGATCGGCGTGGGCGTCCGTACGAGCAGGCCATCGAGACCGGCTACCTGGAACGGCTGTCCGAGCTGTACAACCAGTACTTCTTCCAGTACACGGACTCTCCGTTGCTCGTGGTGCAGACCGAACACCTGGATTTCGTGAACCGGAAATCCGATCTCGACCTTCTTCTCAAGGAGGTCCAGAATATGAGAGGCGGGACCAAGCACCTGATTCCGCACGGATCCCCACTGGACCGTGACGGATAGACAGGGACCGGCTCCGCAGTTCGAGACCCGAGAACCCCAATGACGTGCAGGGCATGGCCCGCGCGATCGGAAGGAAACTCCCCATGGCACGCAAGAAGCGGGTGACCGTCCGCACCCTCCAGCGCATGAAGGCGCGGGGGGACAAGATCACGATGCTCACCGCCTACGACTACACCATGGCCCGTCTGCTGGACGAGGCCGGGGTCGATTGCATCCTGGTGGGCGACTCCCTGGGCATGGTCGTCCAGGGCCACGACGACACGCTCCAGGTGACGATGGACCACATCGTGTACCACGGCGCCCTGGTGGCCCGGGCGATCCAGCGGGCCCACCTGGTGCTGGACCTGCCCTTCATGAGCTACCAGGTGTCGGTCGAGCAGGCCGTGGAGAACGCCGGCCGGCTGATGAAGGAGGGGCACGGCCACGCGGTCAAGCTCGAGGGGGGCACCGAGCGGATCGAGGTGATCGAGGCGATCACCAAGGCCCAGATCCCCTGCCTGGCCCACGTGGGCCTGACCCCCCAGTCGGTCCACGTGTTCGGCGGCTACCGGACCCAGGGATGGCAGGAGGAGGAGGCCCGCCGGATCAAGGAGGGGGCCATCGCGGCCCAGCAGGCGGGCGCCTACGGCATCGTGCTCGAGGGCATCCCCAAGGCCCTCGCCCAGGAGGTCACCGAGTCCCTGGACATCCCCACCATCGGCATCGGCGCCGGTGACGGCTGCGACGGCCAGGTCCTGGTGGTCAACGACATGCTCGGCATGGACGACGAGTTCCAGCCCCGGTTCGTCAAGCGCTACGCGAACCTCGGTGACGTGATCCGCGGGGCCGTCCGCGGGTACGTCGACGAGGTCCGCAGCGGCGCGTTCCCGTCGGACGAGCACTCCTTCCTGGAGCGTCCGCGCCTGCTCAAGTCCCAGAAGAAATGCAGCTGATCGACGATCCTTCGGCGATGCGGGCCTGGTCCCGCGCCGCCCGCGCCGGGGGCGAGACGGTGGGTTTCGTCCCCACCATGGGTTTCCTCCACGAGGGCCACCTGAGCCTGATGCGGCTGTCGAAGGCGCGGGCCGACCGCACGGCGGTCTCGATCTTCGTCAACCCCACCCAGTTCGCCCCCGACGAGGACCTGGACCGCTACCCCCAGGACACCGAGGGCGATCTGGCCAAGTGCCGTGCGGTGGGAGTGGACGCGGTGTATCTGCCCCCCGTGGAGGCCATGTACCCCCCGGGCTCGCAGACCTGGGTCACCGTCGAGGGCCTGTCCGGCGGGCTGTGTGGCCGCGACCGGCCGACCCACTTCCGCGGGGTGACCACGGTGGTCTCGATCCTCTTGCACCAGGTGGAACCCGATCTGGCGGTGTTCGGCGAGAAGGACTACCAGCAGCTGCAGATCATCGCCCGCATGGTGCGCGACCAGGGGTTTGCCACCGAGATCGTCCCCGGTCCCATCGTCCGGGAGGCGGACGGTGTGGCCATGTCGTCCCGAAACGCCAACCTCGCCGCCGACGAACGCGTCCAGGCCCGGGCTCTCAACCGGTCCCTGCGCTGGGCCGCCGAGCAGGTGGCCGCGGGGCAACGGGACGTGGCGACTCTGGCGGAGGCCGTCGGGGCGCGGATCGATGAACAGCCCCTGGCCCAGGTGCAGTACGTCGAAGTCGTGGATGCCGAGACCCTGCAACCGGTGACCGGAGCCCTCGAACGTCCCGCGCGGATGGCCCTCGCGGTCCGCTTCCCTGGCGCCCGGCTCATCGACAACTGGCCCCTGCACCCCTGATGGACGGCCCGACCCTGATCCTGATGGCGGTCGTGACCGTGGTCGCCGCCAGCCAGCTCATGCAGCACGCCGGCGGTGCGATCCTGCGCCCCTACGTCTTCTGGCCGGTGCAGGCGTTGCTGCTCGTCGCCCTGGTCGTGGTCTTCGGGGCGCCCCTGGCCGAGTGGCAACCCCAGATCCGCACCGGCATCCGGATCTTCCTGGGGCTGTTCCTCGCGTGGCGTCTGGTGCAGAACTGGATGATCCGGGAGCGCGTGAAACGGCGAGCCGTGGAGGAACGCCGGGCGAGGTGATGGAGGGACCATGCGTCCTGGTGTTCGGGTGATCGGCATCGACGACGGGCCCTTCGAGCGGTCTCACCGGGGAGACGTGCTGGTGGTGGGGGCCGTGTACCGCGGCGGAGATCGGCTGGAAGGGGTCCTTTCCACCAAGGTCCGCCGGGACGGGCGCAACGCGACCCGGCAGCTCATCCGGATGATCGGCGAGTCCCGCTTTCGCCCCCAGCTGCACTACATCCTCCTCGACGGCGTCGCGCTGGGTGGCTTCAACGTCGTGGACCTGCCCCGGCTCCACCGGGAGCTGGGACTGCCGGCGATGGTGGTCAGCCGGGTGGAACCCGACCTGGAGGCGGTGCACGACGCCCTGATGGGGCCGGTGCCGGGCGGCGAGGCCAAGTGGAAGCTGATCCAGCGGGCCGGCGCGGTGTTTCCGGTCGAGGGGCTCTACTGCCAGCTCGCGGGGCTGACCGTGTCCGAGGCCGCCGCCCTCGTCCGGCTGACGCGCTGTCACGCCAAGCTGCCCGAGCCCCTGCGGGCCGCCCACCTCATCGCATCCGGTGTCGCCCCCCGCCACAGCCCCCGGGGGGGCGGAAACCACCCCCCAAACCCCCCCGCGAAACCCCCCCCCCCGCCCCCAATAGAACAATAACCGCCGGGTTATAGCCCCC